>JBFEYO010000057.1:0-11970 GCA_041562075.1 Sulfurimonadaceae bacterium
AGATGAATATAGGTCAAGGTACCTTCCATATATTGACCATCATCCATAAAGGCCATATTCGCCGGATTAACATAGGCGGTATCCGCACCATGTATATGTGCTACATCCGCGCCTGACAAGGCGATAGCATTCATCGATTGTTCTGGAATCTTATACCCGCTTGCGAATAAAGCCGTTGTTGCCGCAACCGACAATAGTCCTAGTTTTCTCATCCGTTCTCCCTATAATAAATTTAATGTTCCAAAGAGTAGAGCAGTTCTATCTCTTCTTTCCAGATACTTTCATCGATCGTCTCCAGGATCAATGGTATATCGTCCATGCGCTCATCATTCATGATAAACCTGAAAGCATCCAGTCCTATCTTCCCTTTACCGATACTATCATGACGGTCGACATGTGATCCCAGATCAGGCTTAGAATCATTCAAATGCATTCCCATCAAATATTCAAAACCCACTATGTTACCAAATTGTGCCATAGAAATATCATAAGCCTCTTTTGTCCGGATATCATATCCCGCCGTAAACATATGGCAGGTATCAATACAGACGCCTATACGGGACTTATCCTCTACCTTGTCAATAATATGGGCAAGATGTTCAAATTTCCATCCCAGGTTTGAACCCTGTCCTGCCGTATTTTCTAAAACACAGGCCACATTCTTGGTCTTATCCAAAGCAAAATTAATCGATTCCGCAATGCCGTCCAGACACTCCTCTTCACTTATCTTTTTCAGATGTGAACCGGGATGAAAATTAAGCCTGTCAAGACCCAACTGATCACAACGCTCCAGCTCATCAATAAAGGCATTTAACGACTTTTCACGTTTTTCCGCTTCAGGATGCCCCAGATTGATTAGATAGGAATCGTGGGGCAATACGTGCTTGGGCAGGATACAGGCATCCTCCAGCTCCTGTTTGAACTTATCAATGGTCTTTGTGTCCAGGTCTTTAGCCACCCACTGACGCTGATTCTTTGTAAAGAGGGCAAAGGCCTGCGCTCCGATATTTTTGGCATTAATAGGTGCATTAAAGACACCGCCGGAAGCGGAGGTGTGCGCACCAACATATTTACGACTCGCCATTTCACATTCCTCCATTTAGTGGAGACAATGCATTAGACTTTAGTCTTAAAAGTGTCTCCCTGCATTGCAGTTTACTGCTTATATTACTCACTATTATCCTTTCAGTTTTGATATTTTGATCATTAATCTATTCTGCTTGTCCTTGAAATAGATATCTCCATTCTCTATTTTATAGATGATATTGTACTGATCACTTTTTAGAGTTTGTATAAACCCCGTAGGCGTCCGTTGCAATGAAGCTTGCTCAAAGATTGGCCGTGCCAGTAATACATTGAGAATCAGGTCATCAGGATAGGAGGGGTGCAGATAACGCTCGTTAAATCCCGCCTTGGTGAGACATCCCTCATTCACACAGACCAAAGTCGACACCTCCAAACGCTCTACCAATTTACCCGCTACAAAAAGATCGGCACGTACCTCATCACTGTTTCGATACAGATAACCCAGGTCAGCATACCTGAGATGTTTAGACTTGATAATGATAAGACGACTTTCGCTTTTCTCATACTGTTTAGTACATGCCGTTAAGAAAAGAAGACTAACCCATGGGATAAAGAATGTCTTGATGAACCTCATCACACGCCTTTAATACTTCGTCACTTAGCTCCAGATCCATCGCTGCGAGACTCTCATCAAGCTGTTGTACCTTCGTTGCTCCGATAATCGTCGAAGCCACAAAGGCGAACTGTTTGGACCAGGCAGCCGCCAGCGTCACCACCGATAGACCCGCTTCTTGTGCAATATCCATATACGCCTGTGTGGACTGAAGGGTCTTCTCATTTACAAAACGAGTCGCCTGGGCTCTTACCCTCGGGTTTTCCGATTTCATATAGGCTGAAAACCGCCCTTCATCCGTAAAGGAGGCATTATACTTGCCGCTTAGAACCCCTCCGGCCAGTGGAGAATAAGGTAGAAGGGAGATCTTCTCCCTTTCACACATCACCTGCATCTCATCCAGAAAACGTCGGTTTAGAAGAGAGAAATTGTTTTGTATCGACTCAAAGCGTTTATAGCCTTTCATCTGTGCCGTCATATTTGCCTTGGTCGTCCCGTACGCCGTATCATTGGAAGTACCCAGATACCGCACCTTTCCTTCCTGAACCAGACGATCAAAAGCCTCCATCGACTCCTCTATCGGCACCACCGTATCGGGCCAATGCATCTGGTAAAGGTCTATATAATCGGTTTGAAGGCGCCTAAGACTCCCCTCGATGGCCTTGGTGATATGATGTCTGTCAATAGCCGTCATCCCGTGCCTGGTCGGCGGCACAAACCAACCCGAAGCAGCACCGGCAACCTTGGTCGCGATAATCATCTTATCCCGGGGCTTATCTGCCAGCCATTCACCGACAATACTCTCCGTCACTCCCCCAAGCTTGGCACTGGGCGGTACAGGGTAGATCTCCGCCGTATCAAAGAAATTCACGCCTGCTTCATAAGCTTTGTCCATGATCTTAAAGGCTTCTTGTTTGTCACACTGGGTTCCAAAGGTCATCGTGCCCAAACAGATGGGAGAGACACGTAAGCCTGTTTTGCCGATATAACGATAATGCATATACGCTCCTTTGAAAACAACTAGCTGTATTCTATCCTTTTTGACTTAATAAGATGAAAAGTATCTCCTTTACCTTTCCACATTTGCTTTTTTCATGTATACTTATGAAAGACGTGTAATAAAGTTTTATAATTTTGGGGGACCTTTATGCACAAACTTGCTATCTCTTTGTTCCTCTTTTTTTCATTCCTTCAGGGAAATGAGCTCGAGAAATACTTCAATATGTCCCTTGAAGACCTCTTGAATGTTGAAGTCAGTACCAGTTCAAAATACTCTGAACGCCTTTTGGATTCCCCGGCGAATATCCATGTCTTCACCGAAAAGACAATCAAAGAGAGAGCCTATAAAAGTGTAGACGATATCCTGCAATCCCTGCCAGGGACCAGCATACGCAACTTTGTCCGTACCTCTCCAAGCAACGATGTCGGTATTCGCGGGATTGTCGGCAGTAACAAGTTTTTGATCCTGCTCAATGGGATACGTATTTCTACCCCGGCAGGAAATGAGATCAATATCGGTCGTAATTACCCGATCTATCATGCAGCAAAGGTCGAAGTACTCATTGGCGGCGCCTCCGTAACCTACGGTGCCGATGCTTTTATGGGGGTTGTCAATATCATCACCCATAAAGAAAATGAGATCAATGAACTGGAAGTCATGGCAGGTAATGACGATTACCTTAATGCCTATGCCAATCTCAGCCATAAACTTGAAAATGGAGCCCTACTACAACTCTCCCTTTCAGGCTATCACTCTGAAGACTATGACTTTGCACAGCGTTTTCCGGAGCTCTACACGACGCCGGCCCCATCCAATGTCATCGGTGACTATGACTTTTCCCCCACAAAAGACCTAAACCTGTTTGCTACCTATTCCGGTAAGAACATCGAGATCGGTTTCAATCATTTTGAGCATGCTTCTTCGCTAAACTTCAATGCCAGACCAACCACCAGTGCCTTTGATACGGGCTCAGAGGATATGGACCGTTTAAGCACCTTATATATCAAAGCGAAGACGGATATTAACAGAGACTTTAAATCCGAGACAAGTCTCTATTATAGTCGCTATGAAAAAGATGCCAACACTTATTTCAACAACAGTTTTTCCGGTTTTAATAAGGCCTATAAATATGCGAAAACAGACCGCTACTCTTTATTACAGGACTTTACATACAGATTTGATGATCATATCATCAGTAGCGGCTTCACCTTCGATCATTTCAATGTCATCCCTATCGGTCCGGACCTTCCTTCAAAATATGATACCTCCAAGTCCTCTGATGATCAAAATATGTATTACATCGGTACCTCAACCGGCAACGATATTCCTATCGATTTTTTAGAATATGACTATCAAAACTACGGTATCTACCTGCAGGACAATTACCGTTTCAATGATGAATGGCGCATGGTATTAGGCCTGCGCTATGATGAGAACACCCTGTATGGTTCCAGCACCAACCCCCGAGCGTCTATCATCTATCGACCAAATCAGAAAAACAACTTCAAACTGCTCTATTCCCACGCCTTTCTGGCTCCGTCATCTGACCAGCTATATAGACAATTCGGCTCTTTCGCAGGTTTTCAGGTCGGTGGCCTGGAGCAGAGCTTTTTCTATCATGTCTCCAATCCGGATCTTAAACCCGAAACCATTGACTCCATTGAATTAAACTACGATCATTTTTTCAATGAAGACAACCACCTCAAAATCGCCCCCTACTTTGCCCATATAAATGATAGTATCGAGGCGGTATTCAATCCCAACGTTAATGATACCACCAGCATTTCCGGAGCTAACCTGGTCAATACGGAGTCTTATGAAAACTTGAGCAAAACAGATATTTACGGTGTCGATATCAGCTATGAAAACCGATTTGAACTTGACACATTGAGTTTTCAGAACTGGCTTAACCTCTCTTATACCGATGGAAAAATCAAGGCTCACAACACCGCGAGTCAACTTAATGGTTTAAGTGAATATCAACTCAAAGCCGGTAGCACCATCAGTTACAATGAAGATTTTTTGATCACACCTAAAGTTTTTTGGGTGTCACCGGGAACTACCGGGATCTTTGAAAGTGGCTCAAGCGGAGATAGAATCGATGCTCCTTCGTATTTTTTAATGGATCTCAATCTGCAATATAGACTTAGTGAAGCACTCTTGCTACGGGCTGACATCTACAATCTATTTGATGTGGACTATTTCCATGCATCACGCACCCAGGACAGTGCGCTATATTTTCAGCAAGCCCCTCAACCGGGACGTCTCATCAGTGCCGGACTCTATTATAAGTTTTAAGTTATCTGCGAATCTTCACATGTACCTCAGCACCTGTGTTCGCTATAGGCAAACCCCTCAACCATACAATGAGCCTCTCTGTTTTTTTAAGAAAACCTAAAGACAATATTATAATTTTTATTTATTATTCTTGCTTGTATAAACTCTGTTAGGCTATAATCATTAGTTTTACAAATATTGGGAGTCAAACATCTACCTATGAAAAAACTTATACTTACAAGTTTATGCTGTTCATCACTTCTATTTGCAAATACCTATGAGCTGAATACACTTTTTGAACTTTCTCTAGAAGAGCTTATGAGCATTGAAGTCACCACCGCTTCACAAGAGAAAGAGAGCCTCCTTGAAACACCGGCTATCGTCTCTGTCATCACTTCTAAACAGCTTAAAGAGTGGGGGGTCCAAAGTGTCTATGAAGCGCTCAGTTTCTTACCCGGAATTGTCGTCAATGAAACCTATATGGGTTACAGTGTCGTGACCTTCCGTGGGGTAACCCCGGGCCTTTTCAATAACAAAGCGCTTTTTATGGTCAACGGACATCCCTCATATGAAAGACTTTTCGGCTCAGGTCATGTCGAGTTTATCCCCCTTGATATCATCGAACGTATTGAGGTCGTTCGAAGTCCTGCATCCTCTTTGTATGGGACCAACGCCGTCAGTGGTGTTGTCAATATCATCACAAAACAGGGGGTTGAAAACTCTAATGAGATCGTGGCCCGTGCGGGAAGCCATGACCACTACTACGGTAACTTCAATTTTCATGACACTCAAATGACACTAAGTGGCAGCATCCAAAAAGACAATGGTTATAAGTATGGGGATACCGTCGCCGAAAACCCTGGTAACCTTGTAGCCGGTGCGCCCCATATTGTCGATTTAAACTACCAAAACGATCTAACGAATGTCTTTCTGGATCTTTATGGAGAGAGCTGGGGAGTCAATGCCGCTTATTACAAACAAGAAGATGCGCGTTTTGGATTTAACCCATGGACATGGCTCAATGGTAATAATGAACAGGAATCCTTCTATCTGGACTTCAACAAGCACTTCACCATCGATGACGGAAAGTTAAATATCTGGCTACGCTATGATTATGCCGATAAGACCTTTCATGCCGGCGAATTCCCTTTTCCAGCTGGAACAGTTCACCCTTCTGACCCCGGACTGGCTTCGACACAGACCACCATGACCAATACGGTTCAACGCTATTCCGCAGAACTTCAGTACAAGAAGAAAGTCTCTGACAGCTTTAGTTACATCATTGGCCTCACAAGCGAATACGACAAGTCAACTTCTCTTGATTTTACCTACGATATTGACGGGAGCAGAAATAATTATGGAGGGTTTCAAAACTCTCCCAAAACCCATACCTATGCTGCCTATGGGCAAATCAAATACAGATTTAACGACCAGTGGCTTGGTATAGCCGGTGTAAGAGCTGAAGACAATGATAACGCCGGCTTCAGCGGGCTTGTTCCACGCATAGGATTAACCTATCAAGCGAATGAGGATACCTACCTCAAAGCACTTTACAGTGAAGCCTTTAGAACACCTGTTTTTTTGGAACAGTATGTTTATGTCCCCGGATTTACCTTTGGAGACATCAACCTTGATCGCGAAGAGGTGAGAAACTTCGAACTTGCCATCGATTCTTCCCTCAACAAGAACAACACGCTTCAAGTCACTTTATACTATCTCGAACTACGAAACGAGATTACACGTCAGCCAGCCAGTGGAGGGGCTACTGAATACTTTAATGCTCCGGGGAAAGACATGTATGGTATTGAGGCCGAATGGAAATCTATTATCAATCCATCTTTGGAGATGATACTTAACGCTTCTTACTCCAATGGCGAAGATAAAACTACGGAATACCTTGAACCGGGATTTAACGCAGATGCTCCCTTTATTGCCAACTATACCGCTAATGCCATGTTAACATACCACATAAACAATATATGGAAAGCCACTCTTTCAGACCAGTTTGTCAGCTCCAAAGAGTATGTGCTTCAAAATGGGCTAACCGGATCGATCGATCACTACAATCTAGCAAATTTTATCCTCACCTATTCCAACTTTCCATTTGAAGGCAGTCTTTCTGTCAAAAACATCTTTGATGAGGAGTACACCTACCCCGAGCCTGTTCGACGTAATATTCCCGAGACACCTGGTGGACCCGGAACCACTGCCTATCTAACACTCCATTACAAGTTCTAGCGCTTAAGTATGGCAGTATGCCATGCTTTATCTCCCCTTCTCATTTACAGTCTATACTTTAAGCATGAAAATTCATATTGATCTGGACTGTTTTTTTGTCTCCGCCGAACGCATTGCTGATCCCTCCCTTGTCGGAAGACCCGTTGGGGTCGGGGGACGATCCGATCAACATATCTTCTCCAGACAGGACACCCGACAGACCATGAGCCTGGCCAATAACGGGGCCTTTGTCATGAGCTTCTTTCAGGATTCTCCCTCCAGCGGTACCAACGATCTACACAAATTCGTCGATCCAGACGGACGGGTAAGAGGTATTCTTACAACCGCCTCCTATGAAGCTCGCTCTTTTGGTATCAAAACAGGTACGACGATTAACGAAGCCCTTCAAAGATGCCCCCATATCATTATCAAAAAACCCAATATGAAACTCTACCAGCAGCTCTCCCATGCCCTCCATGACTTTCTAAGAGTGCGTATCCCGGTACTTGAGCAGGGAAGCATCGATGAGTTTTACGGCGATCTGGGAGGATGGGTGGCTGATGAGGATGTACCTGCCTTTATCCAAGAGCTGAAGCATGAGGTCAATCGTAAACTAAAACTCCCAATCTCTATCGGCGCAGCCAAAAGCAAATATACCGCCAAACTGGCCACCAACGTCGCCAAACCCTTCGGGACAAAGACCATTTTTCCCCATGAGGTTAATGACTTTATCCATGATATCCCCCTGGTAAACTTCCCCGGTATCGGACGTAAAACCTCGGCCAGGCTCCATGCTTACGGCCTGCGTACCCTCGGAGATATCCAAAAGGCCAAAGAACTCTTCTTGCACCAGACAAAATCCACATGGGATCTGTACCTGCGCGTCTGCGGTATCGACAATACTCCCATCGAAAAAGAACATATACGTAAATCCATCGGAATCTCACGTACCTTTGATCCCATACGCGACAGAGCCGAAGCCATACGCAGACTGACCATACTCTCCCGTCATCTCAGCTTTGCCATCATGCGAATGCATGTGATCCCCACGACCTTTCATCTAAGTATCTCCTATGAACATAACGGTAAAGGAAAAGCCAACACCTCCGATCACCGGCTCTTCAATGAGCGATTCTTCAAAGATCTCTGCCGGCAGCTCTTTTTGCAAGCCGATCACTCCCCTTCCAGCCGAATCATTCGTATTAGTATCTCCACTTCCGCCTTTACCGCGCATTCTCATCGAGCACTCAACCTACTGCACTACCAAGATGATCAACGTCAACACCTACTGACCCAAAAGACCAAACTCCTTCGGGAAAAATATGGCTTGGACACTATCCGGTGGGGAAGTGAGATCTAGAAGATGCTATAATCCCTATATGGCTAAAAAGAAGAAAAAAGTAATCAACCTTTCGGATCAAAACCTCTGCTATACCGAAGAAGAACGTCACATAAAGATCATCTCCTTTAACCCCAATACCATGGAAGTAGAGGTCTCTTCCCAATATGAAGGTGAAAAAAAACAGGTCATGAAACTGCCCTTTGCTCATCTGCCCAAAGAGATCAAAAAACTTATCAAACCGAATTAAATGCTGAATCAACCATCCCCTGTTTTTGACTTCACATTCTGAATTTTCTGGAATATCTGCTAGAATTACGCAAACTTAATCAAGGAACAACAATGGCAGAATTTACAAACGTGACCGTCACTGCGGAAGCAAACTTCTATTTCGACGGACAGGTCACAAGTCGTACAATCACCTTTGCAGACGGCTCGGTAAAAACACTCGGTATCATGATGCCCGGTGAATACGAATTTGGAACATCCCAATATGAAGTCATGGATATCATGGCCGGTGAGCTGGATGTAAAACTTCCGGGGGAGGACTCTTTTATGACAATCAAGGGCGGTGAAACCTTCGAAGTCCCGGCCAATGAAAAGTTTCAGGTAAAGGTCAAAAGTATTACGGATTATTGCTGTTCATACCTGGATAAATAGATGAATCCCGATTCGACGATCTCTCAAACCGGCGGTATGGATTTTACTATCTGGCTGGTAATGTTCGGTATCTTGGTCGTTGTGGCCCTGGTACTGGCCTATATGAGTAAGGATATGCAGAAGTAAAAGGGGGTTAAACTACTTCAGTAGTTTAACGATATCTGCATGCTCTTCGGCCTCTGCATAACTCAAGGCAGTATCCCCTTCTGCTGTCTTAGCACCTTTTTTCGCACCATTATCCAAAAGTAGTTTGACGATTTTTGCGTGTCCCATCTCGGCAGCAGCCATTAGGACCGTATATCCCTCTTCATCCTTGGCATTGACATCCGCACCTTTTTTGATAAGATATTCACAGATCTTGAGCTCTTTATCATTATCTTCTTGTGCAGCGTACATCAGAGCCGTATATCCTCCTCCGTCACGCATGTCGATCTGTGCACCCTTGTCTGCCAAGAGACGGACGATATTAAGCTGCCCCTTTTGTACCGCAATGATCAAAGGAGTGTTCTCGTTCTTCGTTTTGATATTCACATCAGCCTGATGTTCGATAAGACTCACTGCAACCTTTACATTACCCTCATTACTGGCATAGATCAAAGCGCTATACCCGGCATTATCCTGAGCATTGACATCCGCACCCTTGGAAAGCAACAGATCAACAATATCCGTATGGTTCATCTTAGCCGCCCACATCAAGGCACGCGCACCGCCTTCACCGGCACTGTTCACATCTTCACCAGCCGACAGAGCTGCGGATACGGCATCCAGTTTTCCGTCTTTAGCTGCTTGTAAAAGAGCCGAATCAGCCCCAAACAACAACGACGAACACATTACACCTGCAATAAAAACCCTAATGATTGTTCTCATTTTATTTCCTCGTATCTTTCGATTATTAATTATGTATGATAGTATGAATTAACTTAAAATTATAGTGGGCTTATGTATACTTTCGCCCATTTAAGCAGTAGGCAGACCGATGGAATTTACAGGATATGATAGAAAAAGCCTGGCCTTTTTAAAGGAACTTCGAAATAACAACACCAAAGAGTGGTTTGAGGATAGAAAACATATCTATGAAGAGTATATCCTCGAGGCCAACCGCCGTTTTGTCATTGAGATGGGAGAGCACATCCAGGCCCTCGTACCCACGATCAATGCCGTCCCCAAGATCAACGGCTCCATGTACCGTATATACAGAGACACCCGCTTTGCCAAAGACAAAACCCCCATGAAAACCCACACCGGTGTCATCTTCTGGCAGGGTAAGGCCAAGCGTACCCAATCCGCAAATTTCTATACCCGCGCCACCCCGGAAGAGTATGTCATCGGCGCAGGAATCCGTCGTTTTGACACGGCACTGCTGAGTACCTACAGGGAATATATCATGGATCTGGATAATGCCGACAGGCTTTATGCCCTTTTACAACAATGCAAGGAGATGGGGTATAAGGTGATCGAGCCCTCTTACAAACGACTCCCCAGAGGCTTTGACAAACATTACCCCTATCCTGAACTGGCACGCCTGGACGGCATCGTTGTGAATAAGAAGTTTGTTCCCGATGATGTCTATTTCAGTAAAAAGCTGATCGATCGATGCTATACGATCTTTGAAGAGCTGCTACCCCTGCAGCAATGGGTTTATGAGATGACGCTAACCCGAAATCACGAGGAGTAGTACTCTATTGCTGAAGCCCTAATCCCTTCCAAATGTCATCGCACTATATCTTAAGCTATGGTAGAATGTAAGACATCAGAAGGGAGTCCTTATGAAACACCATATTGCGACAATCGACGGGAATGAAGCGGTTGCACGCGTTGCTTACAGACTTAATGAGGTCATTGCCATCTACCCTATCACACCCTCCTCTCCAATGGGTGAATTAAGCGATCTGTATGCGATGCAGGGTGAAAAAAACATCTTCGGAAGTCTGCCTGATGTCACGGAGATGCAAAGTGAAGGAGGGGCCAGCGGTGCTGTGCACGGCGCTTTGCAGAGTGGAGCCTTGACGACAACCTTCACCGCCTCACAGGGGCTTTTGTTGATGATCCCCAATATGTACAAGATCGCAGGTGAGTTGACGCCGACGGTTTTTCACGTAGCAGCCAGGTCTATCGCGGCTCAAGCACTCTCCATTTTTGGTGATCATAGTGATGTTATGTCGGTTCGTCAAACGGGATTTGCCCTACTGGCGTCAAATTCAGTTCAGGAAGCACAGGACACGGCATTGATTGCCCAAGCAGCATCTTTGGCTTCACGCATCCCGTTTGTGCATTTCTTTGACGGCTTCAGGACATCTCATGAAGTGAGCAAGATCGAACTGCTTGATGAAGAAGTCCTCAAAGCAATGATAGACGAGAAGCTTGTCCAGGCACATCGTGCACGTGGACTCTCACCTGAGCATCCTGTTGTCCGTGGGACCTCTCAGAACCCTGACGTCTATTTTCAAGGCAGGGAGAGTGTCAATACCTTTTATGATGCGCTTGCGGATATTCTTCAAAACACAATGGACAAGTTTGCATCATTGAGCGGACGTGCCTACAAACTGTTTGATTATATAGGTGCTTCCGACGCAGAGCGCATCATCATACTCATGGGTTCCGGTGCAGAAAGTGTCCATGAGACCGTTGAGTACCTGAGTGCGAGAGGGGAGAAAGTCGGTGTCGTCAAAGTAAGGCTATACCGACCGTTTTCAGTGAAGCACTTTATCAATGCCTTGCCAAAAACCACGAAACATATCGCTGTGCTTGACAGAACAAAGGAGATCGGAGCTTCGGGTGAGCCACTCTATCTTGATGTCGTGAACACATTAAATGAATCTAACGCTGATCAGACTTTAG
>JBFEYO010000058.1:0-11908 GCA_041562075.1 Sulfurimonadaceae bacterium
AGTCGTGCAAGAAGCGGTATATACCTTTTTAAAGCGGGAAGAGAGCGTCAGTATCAATCTCTCTATTGATGATGTCATGGATGATGAGACCTATTTTTATATTCTGGATGTATTACGTAATTGCGAGTGTGCACAGCGTATAGTCTTTGAATTTTTGGAGACGGAAGAGATAGAGTTTAATGAACGTATTTATGACTTTATTACCCAGGTAAAGAAGTTGGGGGCTTTGATCGCGATTGATGATTTCGGAAGCGGATACAGTAATTATGCCTATTTGATGAAACTGGGGGTTGATATACTCAAGATCGATGCTTCACTGATCAAGGAAGTGGCACGTAATGAGTACTCTCGTCTGATTACCAAATCTATCATTGATATCGCTCATGCGCTTGGCATGAAGACGGTAGCTGAGCATGTACATACCCAGGAGATAGAAAACATACTGATCGAGATGGGTGTGGATTACATGCAGGGGTTTTACCTGCATAAACCGGTGTGCGATCTTTAAACTACTTTTTTGGAAGCAGTAGCAAAGGGGATGATGTTTGCTTCAGTTCAAGACTTGTGTTTATCTCGGAAGATGAGTCGATAGCGGCCGTGTTTGAAAATGTTCTGGTCTGGATCTTTTTCTGTTCATAAAAAAAGATCTTTAAAATAATAAATATCAGGACCAAGGCCAGGGATAAAAAAAGAGCACGGCGCAGGGTCTTGAGCATTTCAGGTGTCAGTGAATTCATAGACAAAAGTATATCACAGGCCGCTTTAACGGGTTAAAAAGAAGGTGAAGTTGTCATTTTCAAAGCTGAGATTGACCTGTACACCCTTACGTTCACCTACGGTAGAGAGAAGTTCGTCTACCCTGTCATAGGTACGGGGGAGCGTGATGTTTACACTGATGTTCTTATCTGCGAGTAGGGACTTTACACGCCCGGCAATAATATTGACAAACTCCGCCAATGTATCGAGGATCACTTCATTCTCCTCCGTCTGTTCTCCAAGTAAAAGTTCACAAGCCTTTTTAGCGATTCCGATCGGGAAGATCAATACGACCAATCCGTCAATATCCCCATAGAATCCAATGGAACTGGCAAGACGTTCAGTGGTTCCTGTAATCGTCAATGCTTCGATCTTCACATCTTGCTTGGCAGCTTTGGTGTTGGTCATCATCTCCATGGTATTGACCGTTGCATTGATAAAACGGGGAAGTTCATTGACCAGTACCTTGTTGAGGGCACGTTTGCTCTTGGTGTTGGCCCCTCCGGAACCGCCGAGCTCTTTTAACAGCTCCTTGTCTTTGAGAATATCATCCATTTTCTCAAAAAAGATCAGTCCGGCATCTTCCAGTTCTTCTTTAAAACTCTGCGGTGTCTTTTCAAAGGTCATTCCGACGATGCATATGTTGGCACCGAACTCTGCTCCTGCTGTGGCAAGCTTGGAGAAAAAATTGACGGCATGGATGTTCATGGAGACGACCTTGTAGGCATCAAAAATAAAGAGGGTGAAGCCGACATTCAAGGAATTATTATGATAGATGGTATCGAAATTGGCATCGATTTCCGTGTCCAAAAAGCCCGAGAGGGTATAGATGATGGCATTTCCGCTGACACGGGTTGCAATTTTAGAGCCTAAGAGACCCAGGTAGGTATTATAGACAATTGCCTTGTAGATTTCCTGATTGACACGTTTATTTTTAAACTCCTCCTCTGTTTGAACGACAATTGGAGTATGGCCTCTGTCAAAAAGCTCTATGGCAATAGCAGAACGCTGGGAAGGATCTTCATGCCATACCAGTACAGACTTTTCATCGTCTTTGTTCTCTTTCATTGAAGCAGCAAAGAGGGTGGCGATCTCGTGGGTTCTAAAGAGGGAGAAGCTGAGGTCAGCGCTATAAAGCTTCATAATAGTGTTGTATTTTTTATCGTCATAGTCACAAAGGCCGACGAGGACACCGGATTTTTTATGCACGGATTCAAGAAGCTGAATAAAGACACTCAAGCCGTTCTTATTGAAAAAGATCACTTTTTTCAGGGAGATAAGTAACATGTCAATATTTAAGGCTTCCGTTGCCTGGATATCTTCTATCGTGAGCAAAGAAGGGGCAGTTGTACCATCAAGAAAACCCTGGGGGTGAAAGACACCGATGCGGTTTTTAACAACAGCTCTCATGATGCCTCCTCATCCATGATAAGTTCGGAGAACTCCTCATAGATATCCTGCACATAATCGATATTAAACTCAAGAAAGTCATTCAGTCCCGCTTGGGAGGCAGTGGGCTGGGAAAGTTGATAGAAAAAGAGAAGATGCATCCAGGCAGAGAGATCGGCGATAAGAGGATCCGTCGGTGTTGGACCGCTTGCACCTGCGGCATATACGATCTTCCCGATCACCTCAGGCATTTCCCATACCTTTGCTATTTCAAGACACAGATCAAAGAGATTCATACCGCTGAGACGCTTGAGTATCGTGTTGTAATCGATCTGCTTTACGGAACGCAGCAGGTTGACCTCTTCCTCTTTTGCATTAAACAGTGCTTCACAGACGATGATTGAAGCGGGAAGAAGGGTAATTGCCGAGTAGATACTCTTGTCATCTATTCCCTTGTGTTCAAGGATTTTTTTCCAAGAGAGACCCAAGGCATCTTGAAGATCATGAAAACTGCGCTGATCGAGTTTGAATAGCTGCCATTGCTTAGGAGTAAGAAGGGAAATCATGTAGTTGTAGATGATCTGTTCCGCCTGGGCAAGTCCTAAGACGCCAAAGATCTGTGGAAGTTCCTTGATGGCATTTTTAAAGCCGTAGATGGGTTTATTGACGATATCTTGCAGATAGAGTTTTAAGGCCGGGTCTTCTTCTGCTGCGCTGGCTGCCTTATGAAGTTCTCCATCGTTCAGATGATGCAGTACCTTTTGTAAGACCTGTGGAGAAGGAGGGATGGAATGTATATAGGCCTGTATCTCGTCGGTTGTGAGCACGCTGTTCTCCATATAGATAGTTATTCAGTTCATTATAAATTATTCTAGCAGGTAAATTTATAAAAGTAAATATTAAAACATTGCTTTGAACTTCTTCGCTGATGGAAGCATAAAAGCTCTCCTTAAGCCTGTCTTATGCTAAAAAGAGGTAATATTGCGCTATTAATTTAAGCAAGGAGCTTCAAATGGCAAGAAAATGTGCTATTAGTGGTAAAGGTCCAATGGCTGGGAACAACGTGTCTCACGCGAAGAATAGAACAAAAAGACGTTTTTTACCAAACTTACGTACAGTCCGTGTTACTTTAGAAGACGGTACAACTCGTAAAATCAAGATCTCAGCATCTGAATTACGTACAATGAAGAAAAATTCGTAGTCGATAAGATTATAGATTGAACCTGTTTCGAAAGATCCGGGCCGCACTTCACTGGGAGGCAGCTCCCAAACCTGACACCTCTCTATTGCCTAGTATATATGGGCATTTCAAAGCTTTCCGTTTACCGTTAATCTTAACTGTTGTTACCATGATGCTGGGTACTATCGGCTATGTACTCATTGATAATTTCACCCTGATGGATGCTATTTATCAAACGGGGATTACCTTTACAACGGTAGGTTTTGGCGAGATCGCACCGATTTCCGATGCGGGACGGATTTTTACGATTACGCTGATTATCGCGGGGTTTGCGGTCTTCTCTCTGGCGGTGGGTACGATGGTATCCGAATTGAACAAGGGAGAATTGGTACGAATAATAAAGGAACGCAGCATGTTATATAAGATTGCACGTCTAAAGAATCATTTTGTTATCTGTTATCATAATGAATATACTATCGAGGTGAGTAAGCAGCTCCTGAAGAGTCATATCCCTTTTATTGTCATCGATCCGAGCGATGAGCTTGGTGAGTTGGCACAAAAGCATAAGTACCCCTATTATATTCAGGCAGAACCCCATACGGAACTGGCCATGCTTAAGGCTCACCTGAGCTCTGCAAAGGGATTGATCACCCTCTCTCATTCTATTGCGGATAATATCGCTTTGATCGCATCGGTGCGCCTATTTGAAAAAGAGCATGAGATCCCGGTTTCGTACAATATTATCACCTCCGCAGAGAATATCTCTGACTTGGAGAAACTTAAAAAACTGGGGGCAAATACAGTAGTAACCCCGACAAAACTGACAGCACAGCGTATTACGGCTATGGCGGCACATCCGGATATGGAGAACCTTTTGGAAGAGTTTATGTATCGCTCGGACACTCCTCTTGATATGGAAGAGGTGGAGATCCCAAAATACTCCTGGATCGTACTTAAAAAACTCAAAGAGACCCACCTGCGTAATATCGCAAATGTCTCTGTGGTCGGTATCCGTAAAAAAGACGGGAAGTTCTCACCGATGCCTAAGGGGGACGTGCTTGTCACCAGTGAATCCAAACTGCTCTTGATCGGGACGCAGAAGGGGATCAATATAACGAAAAACCTGATCAAACAGCGTGTGAAACCGGAGGAGTTGAAATATGTCTAAGATAATGCCTAATGAATCCGGCGTATGTGCTCCACAGGGCTTCTACGCCGATGGGATTGCTATCGGTTTAAAAGCCAAGGGAGCAAAAGATCTCGCCTTTATCTATTCGGACACCCCCTGCGAGGTCGCTTCGGTCTTTACGACCAATAAGATGACGGCAGCACCCATTCGACACTTCCGTTCCCTTGGAAATGTTCAAAGCAATTTTGTACTGATTAATGCGAAAAATGCCAATGCGATGACGGGACCGGACGGGATTGAAGATATCAAAGAGGTCCTTGGAGTCTTAGGCGAAAAGTTCCCTCAGCTTGTCAATCCGGTGATGTCCTCTACCGGAGTGATCGGGGTTCGTCTGCCAAAAGACAGAATCACAGAAGGTGCCTTGAGTTTTGATCTGAGCAAGCAAGATCCGATCAGTGCCTCTGAGGCGATCATGACTACCGATACCTTTGCCAAGCGCATTGCTTTTGATATAGAGTGTGAAGGTGGAAGCTTCAGTGTAGGTGCCATGGCCAAGGGCGCGGGTATGATCAACCCCGCTATGGCTACGATGCTCTGTTTTATTACAACGGATGCGGATGTGGATAAGGCCACGATGCAGGAGCTTCTGGATGAACTGACCCAGACGACCTTTAATGCAGCCAGTGTAGATGGAGATACTTCTACCAATGACACAGTACTTTTGCTTTCAAACCGTAAAAGCGGCGTATTTGACAAAGATGCCTTTAAAGAGGCTCTGCGAAGAGTGATGCACTTTTTAGCCCTGGAAATGGTGCGTGACGGCGAGGGTGCTACCAAGCTTGTGGAGTATATCGTCACCGGTGCAAAGGATGATGCACAGGCTGAAAAAGCAGCCAAGGCACTTTCGGATTCCCTATTGATGAAAACAGCACTCTTTGGAGAAGACCCGAACTGGGGACGTATCGCTTCGACGATTGGGGCCAGCGGCATAGAGTGTGATGAAGCGACGTTGAGTATCTCGTTTAACGATCTATGCGTTTATGAGAAGGGTAAACTTCTGTTTGATGCACAAATGGAATCACAGGCGGCAGAGGTGATGAAACAATCCGAGTTTACCATCTCCTGCGACATTGGTCAGGGAGAAGGAAGTTTTACCGCCTATGGCTGTGATCTTGGATATGAATATGTCAAGATTAATGCGGATTATCGTACATAGATAGTTGATGCGTTCTGTTCTTTTGTTACAATATTTGGATTGAAACAAAGGACAGCACATCAAAGTCTTTCTTCTTTTAGCCCTTCTACTTTTTATCTATCTTATTGTTGATACTGAGGAGTCCATATCCAAGCCTTATATATTGCCGGCTACTCGATCAGTTACCGAGCCTTCGTATGATGATTATCCGAAGGAGTCTTTGACTCCGGGGGGTATTTTAAAGCTTCGTTTTCCGGAACGTCCGGAGGTATATATCAATGATCAATTAATACCGGTATTTGCAGTGAAGCAAAAAAACGACTGGTTGGTCTTGATCCCATTTTCCCTATATAAGGGGGCTGAGAGTATTCGCATGCTTTCTAAGACAAAGCAATTACTACAGCTGCATCTGATCGATTTGAAAGAAGCGAATTATCAAGAACAGCATATTCGTGTTAAGAACAAGGAGTTTGTACGGGCTTCTAAAAAGACCCTGGAACGGATACAAAAAGAGTCTAAGCTCAAATGGGAAAACTACCAGCGTCATACCAGGGCTTATATCAAAAACTTCAAGATGATCAAGCCTTTGGATGTTACCCTTCGGGGTGATTTCGGGCGCAAGCGTTTTTTTAACGGGGTTGCTAAAAATCCCCATGCCGGTATTGATCTAAGCGGAAGAGTCGGTGACAAGATCAAAGCACCTCTATCAGGTACAGCCATCGTCCTGGGGGATATGTTTTACAATGGCAATATGTTATTACTGGATCATGGAGAGGGGCTGATAACAGCTTATTCCCACCTGTCCAAGATCTACCTTGAAAATGAGCAGTGGGTAAGACAGGGGGAGTATATAGGGGAAGTAGGCCAGAGCGGGAGGGTGACCGGACCGCATCTGCACTGGAGCGTCTATCTTAATGCTCAGCCGGTGAATCCGGAGCTATTTTTGGACCTTCGGTAGACGCCAGTGTTTGAAGTAGGCGACCAGGCGTAAGGTGGTAGCCATGATGGCAATGGCAAAGATGGTGAACTCGTTTAGATAACCGTAATAGTTACAGCAAAAGAGCAGCAGGGCAACCAGCAGGGCAATAGAGCCATAGAAATCTGTTACGAGTACGGCAGGTACCTGATTGATAAGCGTATCGCGTATCAAACCTCCGCCAACGGCAGTGAGAAAACTGAGGATTACCACCCCGAAGATATTAAAGTTCGCTTCAAGGGCCAAAAGAGCACCGGTGATACTAAAGGCGACCAGACCGATAGTATCGGAGATGACAAAGACAAACTTTCGCTCCAGTTCCTCTTTCTTATAGAGTTGAAGAAGGCTGGATAGTGCCAGAACAATCAAAACGGTAGTCGCAGGATAATACTCTCTGAAGGTAAAAGGAGTGGAGTTTAAGATCACATCTCGAACAATGCCTCCTCCCAATGCTGTCAGAAAGGAGGAGACCAAGACACCCAAAAGATCCAATTTGTTTCGTACAGCAACCAGATAGCCACTGATGGCAAAGGCGATGATGCCTATAAGATCAGCAATGAAAAAGAGATCCATCTTATACCCTATACTCTTCTTTGAAGGCTACATAACGCTGTGCAGAGGCATAGAGTTCAGCCACTTCCTCATCCGTGAGTTCCCGTACGCATTTTGCAGGGGAACCCATGATAAGCGATCGGGGAGGAAAGACCTTGTTTTTGGTGACTAGAGCGCCTGCTCCGACAATCGACTCTTTTCCGATAACAGCCCCGTCCAGGATGGTCGCACTCATTCCGATGAGACAGGCATCCTCGATAGTGCATCCGTGCAGCATCACACGATGACCGATAGTGACATCATTGCCGATCACCGTCGGATTGCCGTCGCTCATGTCTTCTTGTTTATAATGGGTGACATGGATCATACTCAGATCCTGGATATTGGTACGATCACCAATAGAGATATAGTGTACATCTCCACGCACTACACAGCCAAACCAGATAGAGACATCCTTCCCCATAGTGATATTTCCTACGACATCTGCCGAAGGTGCGATCCATGTTCTATCGCCAAGCTTAGGCGTCCAGTTTTTAAAGGGGTAGATCATCCTCAGCTCTCTTTATAAAGGCGTGATGCCATCTGCTGGACATAGTTGGGGCTCTCTTTTTTAAAGGCCTTGTAGTTCTTTTCCGTATGGGTCTCTATAAGACGTTGGTTATCGATGATGCGGTTTTTATCCGTCGCAACCTTGACATAACCGCCATCGCTGGTGAGTTCATAGGCCAGGACATTATCATTCGACTGTAGTTGAAGGATCTGCAGCAGTTTGGCTGCCTGACGCTCATCGTTCACACCCGTAAGCAGTTCGATACGGCGGATGAGGTTACGCGGCATCCAGTCGGCACTGGAGATATACAGTTGCGGGGTGGCATGTTTGAAATAGAAGATACGTGCATGTTCGAGGTATTTCCCAATAATGGAGATGACTCGGATATTCTCACTCAGGCCTTCTATACCTGGACGCAGACAACAGATACCGCGTACGATGAGTTCGATCTTTACACCGGCCTGTGACGCCTTGTAGAGTGCTCTGATAACGTCCTCATCCACCAATGAGTTGACCTTGACGATGATATGTCCTTCACCCTTCATCTTCGTCTCGTTTTGGATCATAGAGAGGATCTTCGGTTTCATCTGTGTCGGAGCCATATAAAGGGTGTTCAGTTTCCCTTTTTTGGAAAAGCCCGTGAGAAAGTGGAAAAATCGGGTGACATCATTGGTGATGGTCTCATTGGAGGTGAGGTATGAGATGTCGGTATAGATCTTGGCCGTGGTCGCATTATAGTTACCCGTACCGATATGGGCGTACTGTTTAAGCGTATCGCCTACACGTTTGGTAATCAGGGCAGCTTTGGCATGTACCTTAAATCCCTTGATTCCGAAGATAACATGGGCACCGGACTGCTCGAGCTGTTTGGCCCAGATGAGATTGTTCTCCTCATCAAAACGAGCCTTGAGTTCCACCATAACGGTGACCTGCTTACCCGATTCTGCAGCGGCGGTAAGGGCATTAACGATCGGTGAATTGGCACCGGCACGATACAATGTCATACGGATGGCAAAGACATCGGGGTCTTTGGCTGCCTGCTGGATCAGTTTCATGATCGGATCAAAACTCTCATATGGGTGATACAAGACCAGATCCTGTTTATCCAAAACGGAGAAAATGTTCTCGTTTGCATCCAAGGGCGGCAGGTTTCGCGGTTTATATACAGGAGAGACCAGGTGGGCAAAGTTCTTATTACCCACGATCTGCCACAAGGAGCCCAGGTTCAACCAGGTGCTGAAGTAGTAGATATCCTCTTTGAAGACATTGGTGTGACGGTTAAAGAAGTTGATGAGGTCTTCATCGGCATGGGCACCCAGTTCAAGACGTACCATCTCTCCACGCTTTCGTAGACGAAGTCCCTCTTCAAGAATCTCCATAAAGTCATCGGCTTCCTCTTCTTCGATGGTGATATCCGCATTACGGGTCACACGGAAAGTGGAATACTTGCACAGGGTATATCCCGGGAAAAGTTCAGCAATATGTTCAGCCACAAGCTCCTCGATAGGAATATAGGTACCGTTTTCCAGCTCGATAAAACGTGGAAGCATACGGGGAATACGGACCAGACCATATCGAAGCTCAGAGGTGTCGTTGTCCGTAAGTTGTACGATAAGACCAAAGCTAAGGTTGTTTAGGTGCGGAAAAGGGTGAGTCGAGTCAACAGCAATAGGAATAATGACCGGATAGATATGCGTGGCAAAATATTCGTCCAGCTCACGTTTTTCCTTTTGCGTGACGTTTTTATACTCTTTGATAAAGAGGTTTTCTTTTTCCAGTTCTTTAAGGATACTGATAAGGGTGTATTCGACGACCTGTTTTTCTTGATGCAGGTACTTTCGGATCTCGCGTAACTGTTGCAAAGGGGTCAGTCTTTCCGGACCGGAGACGATAACACCCGCGGTAAAAAGCTTCTTGAGTCCTGCCACACGGATCATATAAAACTCGTCAAGATTGGTTCCGTAAATCGCTAAAAACTTAAGACGCTCCAACAGTGGCTGTGATTCATCCTGGGCCTGGTGAAGCACTCTTGTATTAAATTGCAACCAGGAGAGTTCTCGATTGATATAATATTTCGGATCTTTTAAGTTTGGCATAGTCGTTCCATTAGTATCAAGATTATAATTTTGCTTATTATATCCAAATCTTCAGGTCTAGGGGATGAGAGCTCTTTTAGAGCTTTTTTATCTTGGCTATTTCGTCGCGGAGTCTGGCGGCTTCCTCGAACTCAAGGAGTTTAGCTGCCTGCTTCATCTTGGCATTAAGTTCATCCAGCAGTTTTTTGCGTTCACGTGCAGGCATCTTCTCGGCTTTTTTACTTTTGTTATAAAGCTCTCCGGCATCATCCAGTTTGAGGTTTTCATCCAGTTTACGTATAACGGTCTTCGGGGTGATTCCATGCTCTTTATTAAAGGCTTCTTGAATCTTACGTCGTTCCATGGTGATGTCCATGGCATTCTGCATAGATTTTGTGATCTTGTTGGCATAGAGGATAACCCGCCCCTGGGCATTTCTTGCGGCACGCCCCATGGTTTGTATCAATGCGGTTTCCGAGCGTAAAAAACCCTCTTTGTCTGCATCAAGGATAGCGATCAGGCTTACTTCCGGCAGGTCAAGTCCCTCTCTTAGCAGATTGATTCCGATAAGTACATCAAATTCTCCCTGTCGAAGGCCTCGAATGATCTGGTTACGTTCAATAGCATCGATGTCCGAGTGCATATACTGTACCTTGATGCCCAGATCTGCGAGGTATTTTGTCAGGGCCTCGGACATCTTTTTTGTAAGGGTCGTGACCAGAACACGCTCATCTTTGGCAATGATCTTTTTGATCTCATCATGCAGATCTTCTACCTGGTTGTCTGAACTTTTGACCTCGATCAAGGGGTCTAGCAGTCCCGTCGGCCGGATGATCTGATGAGCAACCTCGGAGGAGAGTTCCAGTTCCAGCTCATTGGGAGTTGCGGATACAAAGAGATAGTAGGGTGCTTTGTTGATAAACTCATCAAATTTAAAAGGCCGATTGTCAAGGGCGGAAGGGAGGCGGAATCCATAATCTACCAGGACTTCCTTACGTGAACGGTCCCCCGCATACATTCCTCTGAATTGAGGCAGGGAGACGTGAGATTCATCCACGATCACCAGGTACTCTTCATGCCGCTGGGCAAAATAGTCCAGCAGGGTGAAGGGAGCTTCCCCCTCTTTTTTCTCCGTCAGGTGACGGGAGTAGTTCTCCACGCCCTTGCACATACCTGTTGCTTCAAGCATCTCGAGGTCAAATTCCGTACGCTGCTTTAGACGCTGGTATTCGACGGCTTTCTCTTCCTTTGAAAAATAATCCAGACGTTCATCGAGCTCCTGCTCGATTCGCTTGATGGCCCGTGCCAGTTTATCATTTCCAACGGCAAATTGACTGGTTGCGTAGACGGTCACTTTATTGAAGCTCTCGATTTTTTTATTCTCAAGCACGTCTATACTGTAGATTGCATCCACCTCGTCACCAAAAAACTCTACGCGAATGGCCTCTTCCTCGTTATAGGCGGGAAAGATATCGATAACATCCCCTGAAACACGGATATTACCCCTATCAAAAAAGTTGTCATTGCGCGTGTATCCCATCTCCACCAGACGCAGCAGCAGCTGTTTTTGATTGATCTCATCACCGATCGCAAGTACCTGTACCATCTTGACATACTCTTCCGGATCTCCCAAACCATAGTTGGCGGAGACGGAAGCGACACAGATGACATCATCATAGGAAAGAAGATTTGCCGTCGCTGAAAGGCGTAAGCGTTCAAGCTCATCGTTGATGGAGGAGTCTTTTTCGATAAAGAGATCCTGTCTGGGAATATAGGCTTCAGGTTGATAATAATCATAGTAGGAGATGAAATACTCCACGTGGTTATTGGGAAAGAAGCCTTTGAATTCGGAATAGAGCTGGGCGGCCAGGGTCTTGTTATGGGTCATGATCAAGGTCGGCATCTGCAGGGTCTGTATGGTCTGGGCCATGGTATAGGTCTTACCCGATCCGGTGACACCTACAAGGGTCTGGTAGCGATGCTTGGCCTTGATACTATTGGTCAGGAGTTTGATCGCTTCAGGCTGATCCCCGGCTGGTTGATATTCGGAGTTAAGTTCAAAATGGGCAGTTTTTTTCAAGTCGATCCCCTGTGTATCCATACAAA
>JBFEYO010000059.1:0-11802 GCA_041562075.1 Sulfurimonadaceae bacterium
AAATGCTATGGAACACGCTTATACCAATGATTCGGTTGATTACGCAGTCTGTACCAAAGACCTTCCTGAAGAACAATAACTATAAAGAATAAAGTAAAAAAAGATGAAACTCCCTGTCGTTGTATACCCGGACAAGCGCCTTAAACTTGTCTCTGAACCCGTCACTGAATTTGACTCCGATCTACATAGCTTCTTGGATGATATGTATGACACCATGCTAGAGAGTAACGGTATTGGCTTAGCTGCTATCCAGGTCGGTGAGCCCAAACGCATTCTCATATTATGTATTCCTGATGAAGAGGGGGAACAACACCCCGAAGATCTACTGGAGATCATCAACCCTGAACTATCCAATGAACAAGGCACAACCGTCTATCAAGAAGGATGCCTCTCTGTTCCAAGTTTTTACGAGGATATCGAACGATATGAGAAGGTCACGCTAAACTATCAAGACCGGCACGGAACTCCCCAGCAACTTGAGGCTGAGGGACTGCTCTCTGTCGCTATTCAGCATGAGCTTGATCATCTAAACGGCAAACTCTTTATCGAAAAACTCTCTTATATGCGTCGTAAAAAATTTGAAAAAGAGTATAAAAAACTCCAAAAACAGCAAAAGCGGTCGTGAGCAAAGCGAGCGAGTTTTCCTCAAAAGCAGCAAAAGCGGTCGTAAGCCAAGCGAGCGTAACACATTTTCTTGAAAAAGAACCCTCGTTTGCAGGGTCATATTTCTACCGTCTCCTTTTTTAGTATAATAGGGAGATTAATATGCTTGTATCTCCTGGGGACATGCCATCACATTGTATCAATAAGGTAGGTTTTTGCATTATTTTATGAACTATGTATTACTGCTGTTATGTGCCGCTACTGCCTTAACGGCCGAGCCCTTAAAAGCAGTCTCTTTGCAGCTTCAATGGAAATATCAATTTCAGTTTGCCGGTTATATCATGGCTAAAGAGAAAGGGTTCTATCAAGAAGCGGGACTTGATGTGACAATCAAAGAGTGGGATCACAACATCAATATGGTAGATGAAGTGATAGAAGGAAGAAGTGAATATGCTGTCTCCCGACCAACCTCAATGATAGATATCTATCAGGGCAAACAGATCCTCTATCTAGCAACTATATTTCAATCCAGTCCGCTTATTTTACTTGCTGATAAACGTTCAGGTATTACCAGTGTCAAAGACTTTAAAGGCAAAAGGATCATGACAACCGGTGATCTCAACACGGACACATCCTTGCTCTCGATGATGTTTTCACAAGGCATCTACCGTGAGGACTTTGAGACACAAATGCCTTCATTTAATCCTCAAGACCTCATTGATGGAAAAACGGATCTAATGGCCTCGTACATTTCCAACGAACCTTTTGTACTCGAAGAACTTGGTGGTGATCCGGTCATCTTTAGTCCAAAAGATTATGGCTTTGACTTTTATAATGATATGCTCATCACCGGTATGACCTATTACAAAAATCATCCCCAAGAGGTAAAACGATTCAAAAGTGCCACCCTAAAAGGGTGGAGATATGCTTTTAGCAACATTGATGAAACAGTGAATATTCTCCACTCCAAGTACAATAGTCAACACAAGTCCAAAGAGGCACTGACCTATGAGGCGAATGAACTGAAAAAACTTGCCTATTATAAAACGAATACTTTAGGAGTGATTGAAGCATCCAAGCTCGAAAAAATCTACAATGTTTACAAACTCTTAGGTCTTGTACATGAGGATATCAGTTTCAATAAACATATCTATGATGAGCATATGTTCGATGCAGAACTCACCACTCGCGAGAAGGAGTATTTAAAACAGAAACAGGCTATCACCATGTGTGTCGATCCAAACTGGATGCCCTTTGAACAGTTTGACGACAATGGCAACTATATGGGTATGGCGGCAGACTATTTCAAGCTTTTCGAAAAGACCCTGAATGCCAGTTTTAATGTCATTCACACGGACAGTTGGGAGGCGTCTCTCAATGCTGCCAAAAAACGTGAATGTGATATCATGTCCCTGGTCATGCAAACACCCGAACGCAAAAAGTTTCTGAACTTTACCTCCTCCTATCTAAAAATCCCCCTTGTCATCACGACCAAGCTGGACGTCCCCTTTGTCAATGCTATTACTGACTTAAAAGATAAAAAGATCGGTATTTCCAAAGGCTATGCTTTTGCTGAAATCCTCAGAAATAAATACCCCTATCTAAACATTATTGAAGTTGATGATATTGATGACGGTCTTGATAGGGTAAATAATCGAGAACTCTTCGGCTATATCGGAACCCTTGCCAGCGTGGGCTACAAATTTCAGACCAAATACTCCGGAGAATTGAAGATCGCCGGTAAGCTCAATGACAACTGGGAACTTGGAGTCGGTGTGAGAAATGACGACAAACTCCTGTTATCTATCATGCAAAAGGCCGTTAATAATCTCAGCCACGAAGAGCAACAAAAAATCTTAAACAAATGGGTCTCCATCAGATATGAAAAGGGCGTTGACTATTCACTGGTCTGGAGAATCCTCTATGCTGTTCTTTTTATCAGCCTGCTCTTGATCTATTGGTACCGAAAACTACACATCGCCAATACTAAACTTGAAGAGACAAACAGGGCACTTGAGCAGACTAATGCAGACCTTATCCGAACCCGGGAAAAGCTGCGAGAGATTTCCATTACCGATAAACTGACCAATCTGTATAACCGTCATAAAATCGATGAAGTACTTCGTGAAAAACAAGAGCTTGCCAACAGGTACAATACACTTTTTAGTGTAATTATTTTGGATATTGACCATTTTAAACAGATCAATGACTCTTTCGGACATCAGGCCGGTGATACTGTCTTGCAACAGTTTGCAGCACTCTTACTGGATCGAAAACGCCAAAGTGACATTATCGGCCGATGGGGCGGTGAAGAGTTCATCTTGATTCTCCCCCTTAGTGAGAAAAAAGACATCATTGCCTTTGCAGAAAGTCTACGTAAGATCATTGATGAACACGATTTTGAGAACGTCGATCACGTCACTGCCAGTGTTGGAGCCACTCTTTACATACACGAAGAGCCTATTGACCATACTATCTCAAGAGCCGATAAAGCACTTTATCGCAGTAAAAACCAGGGCCGCAATCAAGTCAATTTTTTATAAACAAGAAATATCTGTTCAATACTGCAGAGAATGTACTCGATGAAGGTAATAGAAGTTGAAGTGTTTGAAGAGGGTGAGGCTTATCCCACAACGGGATAACATGTCACCTTTATTCCGAATGCGTAACCTGATATAAATCAACTGCTGATGCAATCAATACCATACAGGCAACGATACTGCCAATAATAAGATGTATTTCATTCATCTGTGACTCCTTGTGTTTAACATTTTGAGAAATGCCATTATTTTGTGCATAGAAAACACTCACAAGTAAACCGGTTTATTCTCCCTAGAGAGTTAATAAAGACAATGATTAGTTTAACACATAATGTGATTTATAGTTCTTAAACACTATATTTTTGATCTCTTTCCCTTGTTCAGGGAACTCCTTTATAATATAACCTTTTTTTATAGTATATTTGTACCATTAAGCTTAAAAAATATTTCTAAGCCATTAAGAATCTTCTATTTTCAACTCTTTTATTTATAGTATTATCATGAAAAAATTATATTCTGCTTCCTTTGAAGGCATTCAATCTCGAACCGTTACAGTAGAGGCCAGTTTCTCCAAGGGTTTACCCTCTTTTTCCATTGTTGGTCTCGGGAATGCTTCTATTCAAGAGTCCAAAGAACGTATCAAGTCCGCATTAAGTGCCAATGGCTATACCTTCCCGCCTATGCGCGTCGTTATCAACCTATCCCCCTCTGATCTAAAGAAGGAAGGAACACATTTCGACCTCTGCGGAGCCCTGCTGATTTCTCTGCAGCAAGAAGCGATTGAGTTTTCAGATTTTTATGTGTTCGGTGAGTTGGGATTGGATGGGGAAGTCAAGGAGACCTCCTCGCTTTTTGCACTTATCCTCTCTTTAGTGCAACAGGGGGAACTTCAGCAGGCAGTTGTACCCAAAAGTGCCCTGGACAAACTGGCTTCCATCCCCAACGTCTCCTTTTATGGAGTCTCAAACCTTCAAGAGTGCATCGACTTTTTCCGTAATACAAAGGAGCGACATCCCGTACAGACTCACTCCTTTGAATATCCCCATATCAATCTATATCAGCAGGCCCACTTTTATCAAGACGACTATCCCTTAGACTTTAGCGATATCAAGGGTCAGGAGCAAGCTAAACGCGCAGCCCTTATCTGTGCAACGGGTATGCACAATATGCTGCTTACGGGAAGCCCCGGTTGCGGGAAGAGTATGATTGCCAAGCGTCTAAGTTACATCCTACCGCCTCTAAACCGAAGTGAGATCCTTGAAAATGCCAAACTCCATGCCCTTGAAGGAATCGAACCCAGCTTTGCCCCTCTTAGACCCTTTCGTCACCCTCACCATACCTCTACCCCGGCAAGCATCTTTGGAGGAGGTTCACTCCAATCAAAAATAGGTGAAATAGGCCTCGCTCATCAAGGCATTCTTTTTTTCGATGAACTTCCCCATTTTCCCAAAAATGTCCTTGAAGCACTACGAGAACCCCTTGAAGACGGGCGTATTATGATCTCCCGAGTTAATGCCAAGATAGAGTATCCAACGGATATTATATTTGTAGCCGCCATGAATCCCTGTCCCTGTGGAAATCTTTATCATAACAGCAAACCATGTAGATGCAACGATCTGGAAATCAAACGATACAATAATCGTCTCTCTGAACCCTTTTTGGACCGTATCGACATCTGTTTACAGATGCAGCCGGTCAACAGCGAGGATAAACCGAGTATTAGTTCAAAACAGATGCGTGAACAGCTCCTTAAGGCCTTAAAAGTGCGAGAACAAAGAGCCCAGCCTACCCCCAATGGAAAACTCAAAGAAGAGGAGATAGAACGTTATTGTGTTTTGGATGATGAACTCAAGGAGATCATGCGTCAAGCCAGTACTCAGTTCGGCCTGAGTTTTCGTGCCGTCAATAAAACCCTGAAACTCTCACGAACCATCGCTGACCTGGATGGAAAGGAGGCCATTGAAAAGGTGCATCTTTTAGAGGCTCTTTCCTATCGAAGGCGCTCTAATATTTGAGCCGTATCTCCTGTTCGATCAGCTCTTTCTTATTGACCATATCAACACTGTTTTCATAGGCTTTCAGAAGCTTATGCAAATAAGTCTGAGCTGACTGGCGGTCATAGAACTTGATGACATCCTTATACTGTTTACAAAAATCGTAAATCAACTCCGTCGTAGGATAGAATATCTTGCTGTTTCTCGAAATATACAAAACAATATCAAACCCTGCCTTGAGATCTTCACTCAGGTCGCCGATCTTAAACTCATTGGTATTGATAAAGCGCTCCAGGATAGCAGCCATTCCCTCATCACTCAAAGGGTATTCCCTGATCTGATTGTAAAGGTACTTTCGTATCTGTGCCTTATCCCAGGTATGCATCACCTTGCGCATCTGTGCGATCTTCATATCACGTTCGCGTTTATATTCATACTGAGATTTTGGTGTATCCGAAAGGTTGATAATCATACAAGGATTATACATCGTTTTTGTAAATAAAGCGTAGAAAAAGGGGTTCGCGAAGGAACCCTGTGCAGATAAAATCAGAAGGTTGCAACGACCCATTGCGTGATGACAAAACCGCCGACCACAAGCCAGACGAACATCCCTCCGGCCGTATAGACAGGTGCCAGTCCAAGACCCTTGAACTTGGCAAAGCGTGTCCCCATACCAAGGGCCGTCATCGCCATGGTCAATAAGAAGGTATCGATGATATTGATGTCTTCGATAATCGTCTTGATCATCGTGGCTGTGTCCGCTTCTGCTCCCATCGTATAATTATGAATCAGGGAGTTAAGCCCTGCCATACCCACAAAATACACCGCAAACCATGGGATCACAAGCTTGACTTTGGAGCCCTCTCCTCCTGATTTTTTCGCAGAATAGGAGAGGAAAAGTCCCAGAACGATCAACATCGGTGCAATCATGATGACCCGGGTCATCTTGACGATGACCGCCGAATTAGCCATCTCAGCAGGTGCACCCATCACCGATGCAGGTACCGCAACGACCTGGGCTACCTCATGGATCGTTCCACCCACATAGATACCGAAGGTGGAAGGACTCATATGTAAAAACCCCGATGCAGGCTCAATGATCGCACTATATAGAACCGGATACAAGAACATGGAGATGGTACCAAAAAGCACAACCATGGAAACTGCGATTGCTGTCTTATGCTCCTGGGCCTTGACCACCGGTTCCGTTGCCAATACGGCAGCCGCTCCACAGACTGAAGCTCCTGATGCCGTTAGGATCGACGTATCTTTTTCCATCTTAAAGACCTTATGTCCCAACCAGATACCGATGATCATCGTTGATGAAAGCATCAAAAAGGAGACCATAAAGCCTTGCATACCTACCTCAGCGATCTGCTGAAAGGTGATTCTGAATCCATAAAATACAATTGCAAAACGCAAGATCTTCTTACCGGAAAAGACAATACCCGGTTCCCACTCTGAAGGAAATTTGTTATGAAGCGTATTGGCATAGAAAATACCGATGACGATACCGACAACAAGCGGGGAGATCCCCAGTTTAGCCACGGGACCAAGTTCAGATATATAGGTTGCCGCCGAAGCGACCAGAGCAACAAAGATGATACCGCTGATCGTACCCTTGCGCTTCTCTTTAGAAAAAGCCATGATTCTCCTTTATTATCCATATAAAACCGTTTGAATTTTTCGGATAGCTATATTTAAAAACGCATTATATTGGAATCCAATACATAAGTAAAATAAATTATTATTTTAAACTCGTTAAATATTATTGATAACAACCATACTTTGCCACTTGATAAACAAAACGATGTGCTACAAGGAACTGTGCTCCGCTTGTTTTCTAAAGAAACTCCGTTTTCAAGGAAATTTCATTTTCTGAAGAAACTCCGTTTTACAAGAAACTTCGCTCCGCTTGTTTTGATATAATTGCATAGATAGTAAGGGGCCAGGATGCAAAACCTATTTTATGAAGTCGATTCACTTGACAAACGTGCCTATACCCAGTTTCATATGAGCGATGATCTTTTGATGGAGCATGCTGCCAACGGTATAGCCCGCTTCATCACTACACGATTTAGTGATGCCGAGACTGTTCTGATCGTATGTGGTTCCGGGAACAACGGGGCAGACGGTATCGCACTGGCTCGTCTGCTTCATCCTATCTTTGATGTCAAGCTCTACCTACACAAAGAACCCTCCACGTCCATAGGACAGTTACAACTGCAACGGGTCAATGCCCTGGGCTTGCAGGCAGTTGACCAACTTGAAGAGAGCGATATCATCGTGGATGCGCTTTTTGGCTCCGGGCTCAACCGGGAGATGGATCAGGAAAGCTCTGCCCTTCTGGAACAGCTCAATCTCTATTCCGGAGTAAAGATTTCCTGTGATATGCCCTCCGGACTCAATAAAGAGGGGCACCTGTATAAACACGCTTTTATTGCTGATTTCACCCTCACCATGGGAGCACTCAAACGCGGTTTGTACTCCGATAAGGCGAAGGAGAATGTGGGAGAGATCCATCAGATCGACCTGGGAATTGCACGGGGGCTATATGAGGTCCCGAGCAACTGGAAACTTCTGGATACTGAAGACCTCCAACCTCCCTATAGACATAAGGCCAATACCCACAAGGGTAGTTTTGGCCACCTGGGTATTATCCATGGAGAGAAAGAGGGAGCAGCCATCATCTCAGGCCTAAGTGCCTTCAGCTACGGTACAGGTTTAGTCACTCTGGTGGGTGAAACAATCCCTTCACTCCCCTATACCCTGATGCAGGATGAGCATATGCCTAAAAGTGCCAATGCCATCGCCTGCGGTATGGGCCTGGGGCGAAGTTTCCAAAGAGAACGTCTTTCTGCCATTTTTGCCCGGCACAGTGAACTTCCTATGGTGCTGGATGCAGACATCTTCTACCACTCCATCTTCTATGATCTTCTGCATAAGGAGTTGATCATAACCCCTCATCCAAAAGAGTTTGTCCATATTCTAAAGACTACCGGCATCGCCGATATCACTGTGCAGGAACTGCAGGACAAGCGTTTTGAGTATGTGGAACGTTTCAGTACCAAGTATCCCCATATCGTCCTTATACTCAAGGGAGCCAATAGTATCATTGCCCAAGAGGGACATTTCTACATCAATCCACATGGATCCTCCGTACTGGCCAAAGGGGGAAGCGGGGATGTTCTAAGCGGTATCTGCGGTGCCCTTTTAGCCCAGGGATATACTCCCCTTGACAGCGCCATTCAAGCCTCATTGGCACAAACTCTGGCCGTGAAAATCGTAAAAAAAGCCTCCTACGCCTATACACCGGAGGATATTATTCAAGGACTCTCCCACTTATGAAAAAAATTGTTATTTTATTTAGCGGCGCAGGAAGCAATATGCTGCGTATCATTGAAGAGGTATCCAAACATGAAGATATCGAGGTTGCTGCGACCATCACCAATAAAAAAGATGCCAAGGGAATAGCCAAACTAACACCTTATGATATTCCCGTCAATATCATAGAACATCAGGAGTACGACTCCCGGGAAGACTTTGATCAGGCCCTGGTCGATCGGATCAACTACTACAAACCTGATCTTGTGGTGCTTGCCGGGTTTATGCGTATCCTTACACCGGTCTTCACTGATAATATCAAGGCCATCAATCTGCACCCCTCCATGCTTCCGCTATTCAAAGGTGCCAAAGCGATTGAGCAGAGCTTTGAGGAACCGGACAAACCGGCAGGTGTCTCTATTCACTGGGTCAGTGATGAGCTCGACGGCGGCTCTATCATTGCTCAAAAAGAGCTGCACCGCATAGAGGGAGAGGAGTTTGAGTCCTTTAAAAACCGTATTCATCTACTTGAATATGAACTGTTACCTCAAACCGTAATCAATTTACTTCAATAAGCTATCAGATTGTCTGTGTTATAAAGCATCCCAACTATTTGACTATCTGTACAAACAGGTACATCTAAACTCATAAAGATCAGGAAACTCAATGGATAACATCTTAAAAATCGGAAAATATGAACTTGGCTCTCGTCTTATCGTGGGAAGCGGTAAGTATGACAGTTTTGAAACTACAAAAGCTGCGACACTTGCTTCAGGATCAGAACTGATCACCGTTGCCGTGCGTCGCCTCAATATCACTGACCCAAACAAAGAGAATCTTCGCGATACCTTTAAGGGTACCAATGTCAAATTCCTTCCAAACTCAGCAGGATGTACCACTGCCGAAGAAGCGATCACGCTTTTTAGACTGACGCGTGAGGCGACAGGTATCGATCTTATTAAACTTGAAGTCATTGGGGATACGGAAAAGACCCTTTACCCGGATGTCCTTGAAACAATCGAAGCCTGTAAAGTACTGGCAAAAGACGGTTTTACCATCATGGCTTATACTTCTGATGATCCGATCATGGCAAAACGCCTTGAAGATGCCGGCGCCCATGCCGTTATGCCTCTGGCTGCACCAATCGGTTCAGGGCTTGGTGTTCAGAACCCATATAATGTCGTATTTGTAAGAGAAGCCGTAGATGTGCCGGTCATCGTGGATGCGGGTATCGGTTGTGCTTCCGATGCGGCTTATGCGATGGAATTGGGGGCGGAAGGTGTTCTAACAAATACTGCCATTGCGCAGGCACAGGACCCGATGAAAATGGCAGAGGCGATGAAGCATGCGGTGATTGCTGGACGTATGTCTTACCTATCAGGGCGTATTCCGAAGAGACCTTATGCAACGGCCTCTTCTCCTGTAGATGGGATGATCCAGTTCTAATGTCCCCCCGAGGGTAGCTTCTACCCTTAGCCCCTCTTAAAACAGATTCAAAAGATTTAACATCACAATCACAAGTGCCGGCGGTACGATGTAGCGCAATACACTACGCCATACAACAAACATCGTCTTATTCATCGAGCTTTTAAGAATGGAATGAACCTGCTGCTTAGGCATCGCATATCCCACAAAAACCGCCATCATCAATCCGCCAAGAGGCAATAACACAGAAGCAGTGATAAAATCCAGCCAGTCAAAAACATTCTTACCGGCAAAGGTCAATACCTCGGAGAACTCTTTGGTATTGGCAAGCAGGGCAATAATACCGATAAGATAAAAGGCAATACCCGCGACAAAGGCAGACTTAATCCGACTATATCTATATCGATCGATCAGATACTGTACCATCGGCTCCAACAATGAGACTGCCGATGTCAGACCGGCAAAGGCCAAGCTGATGAAAAAGAGTACCGCCAACAGGGTTCCCATCACGCCCATCTCATAAAAAACTGCCGGAAGAGAGATAAAGACCAGTCCCGGTCCCTTGGATGGCTCCGCACCATACTGAAATAAAAAGGTAAAGAGCATCAAGCCCGCTACTATAGCAATGCCCGTATCCAGACCGACGACAATCAATGAAGTACGGGTCAGGTTCGAGTCTTTAGGTAACGAAGCCGAATAGGTCATAATCGATGCCATCCCCAGTGAAAGGGTAAAAAATGCATGCCCCACCGCATTGACTAAGGCCTCCGAATCTATCTTCGACCAATCGGGCATAAACATAAACTCCCAGGCCTTGGAAAAGGCATCCAGACTCATGGCGTAAAAGAACATACCCGATAAGATAAGGATCAACATCGGCATCAGAAGGTAGTTTAGCTTCTCAATACCCCCTTTAATACCTCTGATAACAACCAAAGTAATGATCAAAAAGGCCAGGGTATGATAAAAGAGTTGTATGCCGATCTCTGCGGTAAGAAGCTGCGTAAAACTCTCTTCTGCTTCCTTTACCGAACTTGGGAGAGAAGTCAGCGCCACAGCGATATAATGAAAAATCCATCCGATCACTACCGAATAAAAGGTCAAAATCATCAGACCGGTAAAGATGATAAAACCGGCAAATTTCCACTGACCCTTTTTAACCGGGGCAAGTTTTTCAAAAGAACCGACTGCATCCAGGCGACCGGCATACCCGATCAGCATCTCCGCGATCATCACACTAAAGCCGATAAACAGTACGGTAATCAGATAGATCAATACAAAGGCTCCCCCACCAGATTCTCCCGCCATATAAGGAAATTTCCAGATGTTCCCCAAACCTACGGCAGAACCCGCTGCAGCCAATATAAACCCTATCTGCGAAAAACGTGCTATCTTCATTATGACCCTTCCAAATGATGTTTGATTATACTCAATTGCTGTTTAAAATAATTTCTACTCCCTATATTTTTTCATTTCTGCATTTTTCTATTGACATTAACATCCCTTTTGTATATAATTTCGCCTCATCAATATCTATTGTTGAAATGTGTCGGGGCGTAGCTCAGTATGGTTAGAGTACCTGGTTTGGGACCAGGGGGTCGAAGGTTCGAGTCCTTTCGCCCCGACCACTTTTTTTAAATTTTATTTTCAACATTTCAATTATCATATATCTATGGTGGGATTAGCTCAGTTGGTTAGAGTATCTGGTTGTGGTTCAGAGGGTCGCGGGTTCGAATCCCGTATTCCACCCCATTGATGAAATTGGAAAATAAAAGTAGCTCGGCTTATCGAAAAGCTCTCTAAAACAATAGGGTTTTTTGATTTGCCAACAACGATGCGCCCGTGGCTCAACTGGATAGAGTAACGGACTTCGAATCCGTTGGTTACAGGTTCGAATCCTGTCGGGCGCACCACCT
>JBFEYO010000060.1:0-11539 GCA_041562075.1 Sulfurimonadaceae bacterium
ATACTTCAATACACTTCAACAAGCCACCAGGGCTTCAATGCAGGGCTTGCCTTTTATACCGCACATGATCTATTAAATCCCGAGGATGAACCTGTCATACGGATAAACAATGGTGCTTATGTGCTTGACACCAGCGATATTTCGGGCAACACCGAACTCGTACAGGCTGACGGCTCTTCCATTGACACCCTGGGCGAAGCCTATATCCTTTATACGCTGGCGAACTCGACACTCAAACTTGGCCGACAAAGGCTCGATACCCCACTGGTGAATGATTATTACAACCGTTTCCTACCCAACAGTTTTGAAGCCCTAACACTCAGCAATACCGATATCCCTGATACGGAACTTGTCGGAATTGTCATAGACGCTTGGAAATACAAATCTGCTGAGCGTTTTACACCTATTGCCGGCGGGATCGGTCTGGATGAACGCCTCTACCTTTTGGGCATCAAAAACAGTTCCCTTGAATTTGCACCTTTTCAGATATGGGGATACCACCTGCCTGATGCACTGGATACCTTCTATGCTCTATTAAGCCTCAAGGAACCAAGCCCGGTCGACGCATTTGCGTTAAGCGCTGATCTTCAATATCTTTACCAACAGGATAACGGTAAAGCTGTTCTGGGAGCGTTAAACACCTATCTGGCCGGTATGCAGGTATCATTAAAGAGCCGTTCCTGGTTTTTTAAAATAATGTTTGATCTGGTAGGAGATGATACCATTCGGGGTTCAGGAACAGACTATGCGACGCTGGGTTGGTCTAGATTCCTCAACTTTACAGACTTACAGATCGATGGGGAATCACTTAATGCCGGAGCCTTCTCTTACGGCACCGTACTGGAATACATCTATGACCCTCACTTGAAAGCCGCCGTTAAATATGTACGCATCGACCAAGACGCGCAAAAACAGTTTGCATCTATCACTCCCAATAGAAGACCGGATTCAAATGAATATAATTTTGACATGACCTATCATGAAGCCTTTGGCAAGACACGACTTCGCCTAGGGTATATAGACTATGAAAAAGAAACACTTATAAGCAATGAGTATGATGAATTGAACGTGCGCTTAATTTATGATTTCAGGTTTTAACGCGCGCAGGGTTTAACCCTATACCTTGGTCTGATCAGATACAGGTATACCCGTCCATAAGTCCCTCTGTTAGCAGAGGCAAGATCTCAGCTGATACGTTCGACAAGATCGTTATCCGTTGGCCATCCTGCCGTCTCATAGCCTTCATCATCGAAAAAATGCTTCTTGCCAGTCTCCATGCTGATACAGACCAGCGGATACGCTTCATCATCACGGATCTCTTTGATGATATAGCGATGCCCCATACGGGTCTTCCACTTCTGTCCGACTTTGAACTCTAAAAACGCAAACTCCACACTATTTAGTCGTCGTTATGCAGCTGCCCGGTAAACTCAAATCCGAATTTGGATTTATTGGCGATCTCTTCTTCAACCTCTTCGATCTGCTCATCCGTACGGCTCTCTACCTGATCGACAAAGAATTGCTTGTGATGTTGCTGTCTAAAGGTATGTACCTTATACTCCTTGTCTGTACCAAACTCCTCTTTGAATTTCTCAAGTGTATCTTCCCATACAAAGGTGAGTTCTGCCTCGATCACCCGTTCTTCCTCTTCATCCGGCAAGGTATATTTAAACTCTACCTCTTCATCATAAGTAATGACCTCAAAGATCTGGCTTGACATAATATGCTCCATCTATTGTTTTATCGATGGATTTATAACCTATATAGCTGTAAATGGGCTAAGTTTTTATATTAATTCATCCGCTTAATCATGCACATAGCTAACGCTAGGGCCTTGTTCAAACTCCTGGGGGTATTTCAAGACCGGCAGGTACTCTGCATCATAATTATCAGAATCTTCGCTGATCAGTGTTTTAACCTTCCCTACTCCTCGTAAAACCGTCTCCCTCGTGTGGTACGGTCTGTCCGTTACCGTCTCCCCAGGCTTATAAACAGTGCCGTCTATATGGGTGTAGGCATCTTGCTCATCACGATAATACTTATAGGTAAAGAGCGTCTTGCCAAAATAGTCTTTTCCCTTGGTATAACGCTGGGTTGCCACAACTTTTCGGTAGTTTGCTGCCCCTTGCAAGGACTCTATTAGCGTCGGATATAAAAGCGGACCCTGGATATAACCCTCTGTGTTCAGATAATCCTTCTTGGCCGTAAACTCCCGCATCAATTTCAGACGTTTGCGCTGTATCTGTTTTAAATCATCTGTTGTCGTAAATTCAAGCGCAGGAAAATCATCGTCATATCCCTTCTGCTTTTGAATACGCCTGGCCAGATAGTGCTCCATCGAACCCGGCATGTCTCCATACAAGGAGGCACCGACCACGTGATTTAAAAACTTTCTATACTCTCCTATCTTAGCATCCCTGTTGATCGGATCACCCATATGTGCAGTTCCTGCTGTTTCATCGGCTTTGGCCTTTGGTTCATGGACATACCCAAGATAATCCATCTCCTTCCAGCCCAAATCTCCGGCAAACTTGCGAGAGAAGGACCAGACCGTATCAATGGTATTTCCCGTACCGGAACTAAACTGTTCCGGTTCAAAACCGTAACGAGAGCTATGGCATCCCACACACTGTAACAACTCCTCAGGGCTTTGAGCACGCAGTTCACCCTCCTTGTCTTCGATATAAGCACTCATTCTCCAGCCCGCACCGTTATCGATCCAGGCCTCTTTTTCATTGTAATACAGTGGCCCGTTCTCCTCTTTAGCAATAGGCTCACTGGTGTAGTGCATCTGCCATTTATACATATAACGGACCTCTTTTACACGATTGGATCGGGTACCGGGGTATTTAGAATGCTTTCCGTCCGCTTCGACATCCACATAATGCAGAGGATGGGCAAACTCTGTCTTTAAAGGAAATAGACCTCTATGCAGTTCTTCATCATGGGCCAGGCCGGTATAATGGGTGGCATTATCCTCTATTCTGTCTTGTATCGCTTGCTCCAGCAGCTCCAGGTTCTTTTTATATGTATTAATATCAAACTGTCCCTCTTTATCTTTCATAAACTTTGGTGCAAGCCGGATATAGACCCCGCTCACACTGCCCGTATGCGGTGTAAATATCCCATATGGCATAAAATTGATAGCACGCCAACCCGTGTTATCCCCCAGCGTATCGGTAAAGAGTGCTTCTTCTGTGCGTGATGTACGAACAAACCCGTCCATGTCAGCGGGCAAGGCCTCAGGGTTGAGTGCAGGAAAGAGACGGAAAGGATCATCTTTGATCGTACTGTTGCTTTGCTGTTTATCCCCGCGTTTTTTATCATAGGCATTCTGCCAGTTGTCCGTTTTGATATACGCCTGCATATCCCAAGCCGTAGCATTGATATCCAAGGCATCAAAAGCAGCCTCCAAACGCTCGGGTGAAATAGTGTTTTCCCATGGGTTTACATTGGGAGAGGGACCAAAACGATCCGCTGCACCAAAGGCATACTCAAGCTGCAGATTCCCCAAGACCGGGGAAAGACCGGCCTGAGGTGTGGTATTGCCCAGGGATTGCCGTGCCGCGGCATTGGAGTGACAAAAGAGACAGGCATTTTGCATGCCGTAAGAGGTCTCGATATAACATTGCGCCGGTATATTGGCATAAGGATTTTCAAAGAGGGTCCGGGCACGTAGTTTTCCCTGCATCGGTGCGTTATATACGACCTTCACCTCGTGTTTATCTCTCGACACTTCCTCTTTGCTGTTTTCTTTTGAATCACAGGCCCCAAGCAGGAGTGCTACCGCTATAAGGAGCGTGCGGTATGTTATATATCTTATTTGCATTATTTGTATCTATCCTGAACATAATATTTGACCTTGACGTCTTGATAAACCCTAATCTCCTTAGTCCTTATCAAGATGCAAAGGCATAAGAGGCCCAAGGCCCCTTTATGTGGATCTTATTTAAGACCCGGCATACCGCCCACATAACCGAAGTTACCACCGAATCTATCGATCTTAGGTGCTAAAGCATCAGCCAAATCTGTCGGCATCGTTTTGATGAAGTCCGCATGGTGTTGAGAGTTACTCATGATATAGGCATGACCGTTCATGTTCTCTACCGCCTGAAGACCTGTACACTCAGCCCCTGCCGGAACAGAAAGAATACGAGAAAGCTTACCTGTGTCTACATTGTATGCCCATACGAAGTTGTTCACGTGAGTACCGCTGTCTTCTCCGACAAACAGGGTGCGCATCTTATTCGAGAATGAGGTGTTATCCGTGTTGGCGATCTTGTCCGGATTACAGGTGTTACCCAGTGCATCCATGGCGATCTCTTCACCGATAAGTGCCTCAGGAGCCATAATACTTACACCTACATATTCAGAATCAATGGCATTTCCGTCACTGTCTTTTTGCCCGCCGGCAAGAGTGATCTCATAGGTCGCACCACAATTGTTTTTGGCAACCTTGATATGATCCACAGGGAAAGAGCTGTCTTCTAGCATCCCTTTGTCCTGATAACTGATAGCCATATACGCTTTTTTGTTTTGTTCATCAATCGTCATACCTTCCATCTTGTTCCACTCCGTTGTAGCCCCTTTCATAGCGGCTAAACGGCGAGGCTCAAGAAAAGCCGCCACAGTCTCTTTTCCAGGCTTAAGCTTCAAATACTCGACACCGGTATGACCTGCTTTGATAGCTGTATACCCAGTTGTGTCCGCCCCGCCATCAACTTCAGCAGGAGTAAGGTAATCAAAGATATCTGAGAACACGAAAGCGTCCGCCCATACAGAAACTTCAGTCTCCGTGGCATGCCCCAGCTTGATCCACTCCAAAGTACCTTCTGCACTCGGGCTTCCGGCCGGATTGGTTTGAGTAAACTTAGAAGCGTACAGTGTACCTGCGGATAGATCATTAACATTATCAGCAACAAACATCATCATAAACACGTTTGATCCGTCATCACCATAAACAGCTGTTTTCCCGTCACCAAAGACCTTTGACATTTCCCATGTCCCTTTACCCATAGCATAACGCTTGTGTACATCGTAGGTACCGTCATCTTTTACCGTAATCTCCTGATTAAACCCGAAATGGTATGGATTTGCCTGAGTCGCGCCATTGTCATCATAATAGAGCTCATTGATCGCGGTTAGGCCGCTTGTCGCTTTAGAGGCTTTGCTACCGCTTGCAGCCGTATAATAAAGGTCATAATCTTCTTCCCCGCCAAGGTGTGTATTCCAAGGGGTTTGTGAACCGAAACAGAAGATCCAACCTCCGTGTACTCCCGAGTGATCAATCGGCTTTTGATCCACTGCTTCAAGATCACCATCTTCATCTTGTTCGATGTTGGTTAAAAGCATGTTCATCGGCGCTCTTGAGTACCACCCCTCCTGTTTGTAAGCCTTTACACCATTGCTGAGTACATCATCATACTCCAGATGTGATACAAGGTATAGTTTATTGTCTACCTTCAACAGGGAGTTCGCATCCGGTGTTTCCGCGATCAATGGTTGACCAAGTGGATCATACAGAGGCTCCATACGTGCATTATATAGCTGACCTGCCGCATGAGGGTTTGAGCCCACCTTTGTCTTGACATCAAACAGCACATCATAAGATAGTGGGTAATCCTTATAGTCTGTTTCACTGGTATATACACGGGCAACTGCACTTGAATATGCCTTGGACATATCCTCGTGAGTGGACGGTGCATCCATACCGATAAACTCTACCTTTGTTGCCTTAACAGCACCATCATCATTTGTATTCGAATTATCATCTCCGTCACACCCTGCAAATGATGCGACCAATAGTGTCGATACTGCTAAACTTATCCAACTGTTTTTCATGTCTACTTCCTTTTAATATTTTGACAGGCGGATGGTAAGCATTAAAGATTACGCGTAAAACACCAAACAACGACAAAATGGAAATAAAGCAGTTACACAAAGGCTACAATGATTTCAAACCGATAACACGTCTACAAGGGGACGGAGAGGCAAAACCCCATCAATAAACTTTATAAATTTTATTATGTTTATTGATGTGATAAATATTCCGTAATGCTCATAATTTAATCAAAAAATGGCTCTTTTTATCTTTTCTTGTCTATAAAATACTTCCAACAAACGGAATGAGGAAAAGATGCATAACAATTTAGTAAGCTATAAAAACGTAGAAATAAGCCCAAATGTTTCACCTATTATCAAATACATGGAACCGGTTGAGGAAAATAGAGAAAAGCTGTATGAGCTAAGTCTGAATTGGGACAACCTCTCACTCTTAAGCCAGCTTGGAAACGCCGGTATGAATATGGACGAGATCAAAAGTAACTTCACCAAACTCAGTTCGGAGCTGATCAATTATCTGGCTAATGAACTGCTGAAAAAACATATCACAGAGATGAACTCAAAGGCGCAGACCGCTGTGGACATCGTCATCCGAAATCTCTTTGAGCGAACAGCCGACATTGGTTTTCTGGCGACAGATGAAGATATACGGAGTCTGCTGCGGACCCATCCAAACCGATACTCTTCAAGCTTTGCGGAAGATGTCGCAAGTATCAAGAACCGATTTGTCGAATATATCGGTAAATACAGTGTCTATTATGATATTGTACTCATGAATACCAACGGGGATATCATCGCCACTCTCGATGACACTCTGGGTGTGACAAAATCAAATGACCCGATCATCGCGCAGACCCTTAGTACCTCTGAGGAATACGTGGAAACCTATAAACATCATGATTTTCTGCCAAATGAAGACAAATCGCTGGTCTATTCATACCGAGTGACACAGAGCAATACCCATGATTCGCAAGCGCTTGGCGTATTATGCCTGTGCTTTAAGTTTGATGATGAGATGAAAGGCATTTTTGAAAACCTTGTCAATACTCAGACCAAAGAGTGTATTATGCTTCTAAGTGAAGACGGCGAAGTGATCGCCAGCAGTGACGCCTACCATGTCCCTGTCGGGGCCACACTTGATATCGTTAAGGATGAGAGTTACAAGATCATCTCCTTTGGAGGACGCGACTATCTGGCTACCAGTACACAGACAAACGGTTACCAAGGGTTTGAGGGTCTGGGTTGGTATGGCCACATCATGCTTCCGCTCGAGCATGCGTTTAATGCCATGGGTGAAGACCATTTTCAAATGAGCCGGGAACTTCTGCTCGCCATCTTGCAAAACGGCAACCAGTTTTCCGATGAACTCAAAGAGATCCCCTTACGTGCGAATAGCATACAGCATAACCTTAACAGGGCTATCTGGAATGGTAATATCAAACAAAGCAGTGCACAAAACAATCACAACAAGCAATTCTCCCGTGCCCTGCTTCAGGAGATTCGAAAGACCGGTGAACACACCAAGAACATCATCGGTTCAGCCATTGCCAGACTGACCAAGACAATGGTGCTGAGCAACAGTGCCTTTTTAGCAGACCTTATCGTCGATATCATGGACCGAAACCTCTATGAACGCGCCAATGACTGCCGCTGGTGGGCCTTAACATCAGATTTTAGAACCATCATGGACAAAGAACATATAACCCCGCAGGATCAAAACAAGATGAATGAGATCCTGGCTTACATCAATGACTTATATACTGTCTATACCAATCTTTTTATCTATGATACCAATGGGGTGATCATTTCGGTGTCAAATCCGCGTGAAACCCACCTGATAGGACAGAAGCTCTCTTATGAATGGGTCAACAAGACCCTGGAGATCCAGGATTCGTCCAAGTATTATGTATCACAATTTGAAGCCACTCCTTTATATGCCAACAGACCGACCTATATCTATAATGCATCCATACGCTCACTCGAAGATGAGAGCCGCGTTGTCGGTGGTATCGGTATCGTCTTCGACTCTGCCGTGCAATTTGAAACGATGATCGTGGAGTCTTTGCCAAAGCAGGAGGATGGAACCGTAAAAGATGGGCTCTTTGCCGTACTGGCCACCAGCAATCAAATGATCATTGCCTCCAACGATCATGAACATATGACGGGTGATTTTTTGAAGATCGATCGTAAGTTCTTTGAACTTAATGTAGGTGACTCCTGCAGCCAGATCATCCAGTATAAAGGAAAATATTACGCCCTGGGTGTTACCTGTTCCAAAGGATACAGAGAGTTTAAAAGCAGTAAGGACGACTATGTCAATAATGTCTACTCTTTCTTCTTCTCCTATATCAGTGATGTAAATGAGACGATTGTGAAAGAGGAGCATGCCTTTTCACTTGAAAAAGATATCTCCATCGATTCCAATGAAGCCAGCGTGGATATTGCCTCATTTATGATCGGATCTCAACAAATCGGTGTACACTCTGATAAGGTCATCGAAGCCGTCAGTGCGAATGAATTGCAAGAGACCCTCAGTATTGACAACAACCACCACTACCGCGGAAACATCGTTTATCAAGATCATGTGGTCTCCATCATTGATATTCAGAACTTTATCAATGAAAGTTGTGATGATCCCTATAACGAGATCGTCATCTTAAAATTTGACGAGAAAAACTATATCGGCATTCTGGTGCACTCCCTTGGAGATATACCTGAAATTGAGATTGGACGAATTCGGCCATTACAGGAGTATATCATTGGCGCAGGTACACTGGTGGACAGTGTCGTCTTTCCGGCAAAATCATCCCAAAACAAAGAGGTGCTTAGTCTCTTAAGTATTGAAAAGATCTATGCGCAATTAGTACGACCCAATAAAAGCCATATGATTCCCCGCGCGCTTTCGGCATAATCGCATGAGTCATTTACAAATGTATCCACATGATGACATTCATGATCACCTGACCGGTCTTCCGGGCAGAGAATCTATATTAACACATCTAGATGAGGACATACCCAAGGCTCTTGCACTGATCAACATCAATGGATTTGGCGACATCAATCAGCTATATGGGCAAAAGTTCGGTGACAAGGTACTTCAAGAAGTCGCTTTCTTCCTACGTCACAACCTTGACCTGGATAACTATTGTCTGTATAAAATGCCGGGTGATGAGTTTGCCATTACCACAGATTTAGATAAGACCGTGCTGTACAACATGCTGATGAAACTTATCTACAGGTTTGATAGTTATAAGTTCAAGATCGATACCCACACACTTTATCTTAGTGTCACTGCAGGTTTGAGTTGTAGCTCCGGTCCCTCCATGCTTGAACATGCCAAGCAGGCATTAAAATGGGCAAAAGAGTCCAAAAGACCCTTGGCCTATATGCGTGAAACCCTTGTCAACGGATGCGGTCTTGGAAAATGCCATGAGATGCTTGAGAACATCAAGTTTGCTTTGGAATATGACAAAGTATATCCCCTCTTCCAACCGATATATTGCAATAGGACATCCAAGGTTCTAAAATATGAAGCGCTTATGCGCATCGATATCGGTAAGGAGAAGACGCTCTCACCGCAGGATTTTCTGGAGTTTTCAAAAAAGGCACGCCTTTATCCCCAGTTAACCAAACGCATTATTCGAAAATCCCTAAATGCCTTTGAAAACAGAGAAGAGAGCATCTCCATCAATCTCTCAATCGAAGACATCATGTCACCTGACGTCAGCAGTTATCTGTTTGATGAGATCAATGCCTTCAAAGAACCCGAACGCATCGTCATAGAGATCACAGAGACCGAAGGTATAGACAATCATGATATCGTAAAGGATTTTGTACAGCAGCTAAAAAAACACGGGGTTAAAATCGCCCTGGATGATTTTGGCTCAGGCTATTCCAACTTCTCTCACCTGCTTGATCTGAATGCAGATATCATCAAGATAGACGGTTCCATCATCCAGCGCATCTGCAGTGATGCCAAATCAAAGATACTCACAAAGACCATAGCGGGGATGGCCAAAGAGATGGGCATGCGTGTCGTCGCAGAGTTTGTAAGTGATCAGGGGATATTAGAAGAGGTCATATCTCTGGGTATAGATGAATCCCAGGGCTTTCATCTGGGCAAACCACAACGTCTGATCTAAAGATCCAATAAGCATACATCAAAGCCGTCATATATACCATCCTGTCCAGGCGCTTTCGCATCGCAGGTTGTGAAGGCTGTGAAAACCAGACCTTCGTTTTATGACACTCTTTGGCGAGCGCTTATGTTTTGATCCACTTTGCCATGGTAATAAACATCTGAGACGGGTCTATAGGTTTTCCGATATAATCATTCATACCAATATTTTTGGCTCTGGACACATCTTCCTCCAGAACGTTGGCAGACATCGCAAGTATCGGAAGATCCTTGTACTGTTCTTGTTCCCTGATTTTTTTCGTTGCCGTATATCCGTCCATGACCGGCATCTGTACATCCATCAGCACCATATCAAAGGTTTGAGTCTGAAGTATATCCAGGGCTTCCTGTCCATTATTTGCAACAACAAGGATCATCCCTTTTGTTTCAAGAAGATCAATGGCAACTTCCTGATTCAGTTCATTATCCTCTACCAACAAAATACGTTTAGTACGAAGTTTTTTGACGGCTTGCTGCATCACCTCTTCCACATTTTGCGAATGCTTGATAATAGCATCTGAGTCTGATTTTTGCATCTTGACCGTAAAGCTGAAAGTACTGCCTACCCCCTTCTCACTCTCGACCCATATCTCCCCGCCCATAAGCTCTACAATTCTTTTTGAGATGGCAAGCCCCAGTCCTGTACCGCCGAACTCTCTTTGCGTTGAACTGTCTGCCTGTGTAAATGACTGAAACAGGTTCTTTTGCGCCTCAGGGGCTATACCGATACCATCATCTATGACCGAGAACTGCACAAGTGCTTCCGTATCACTCTCCTCTTTCAAAGAGATCGCTATGGTGATATGGCCGAAACTATGGGAGAACTTAACGGCATTGCTTGCCAGGTTAGTAAGCACCTGCCCCAGTCGCATAGCATCTGCATAGTATATTCTAGGCACATCTTTATCCAGTTTAACCCTGGTGTACAGGTCCTTGTCTTTGGCAGCCACATTGATCAGATGAAGCGTATTGTTGATAATGTTTTTGATCTCAAAGTGGGTGTTGAACAGCTCCAGTTTTCCCGCTTCAATCTTTGAAAAGTCCAAAATATCATTAATGATGCCAAGGAGGTTTTTCGCGGCAACATTTGCCTTGGACACATAATTTCTCTGTTTATCATCAAGTTGCGTGTCAAGTGCCAGATTGGTCATGCCTATAACAGAGTTCATGGGTGTCCGTATCTCGTGACTCATGATGGCAAGAAACTCTGATTTGAACTTATTGGCCTTGTCAGCGGCTTTCTTTGACTCATTTAGTTCATCAATGACGGCTGTTGAGAGGTTCGTCAGTGCATTGATCACTAAAAAACGCTTGTCGTCAAAAAGGTTTTCAAGCTTCTTTATCTTTTTTTCTACCGGGCTAACGACCCTATAGCTCTTGTCAAGCGCCTTTTCCCTAAGAGACAAAATGGTCAGGGAATTATTCATCAAATAGTGGCTATTGTGCTGATGGGTGATCTCACCGTAGGTAAAAAAGCCCGCTATCGGTGCGATCTTATTAAGCGGATCAAGCTCCAAAGAG
>JBFEYO010000061.1:0-11280 GCA_041562075.1 Sulfurimonadaceae bacterium
TACACCACTGCTCTTGGTGATATCACCGTTAGCAATGATCAACTTGCCCTGAGTGCGGCGTTGAACATTGTGTTTTAGGAGATCTTTATGAAACGATTACACATTCTCCTATTAAGCTCGATGATCTTAAGCCATGGTCTGCATGGTTTTGGTACCCTGAACTCCGAGCGGACCGATAACAGTGAGCGCTTCTGTTCGGTGCGTTTTTTCAGCGTTGAAGACCTGGAAGATGCGAAAAAGGCTCTAACACGAATTGATCAATCCTATCAGGACGAACTCTATCTGTTTAACTATCAAAACCTCTATGTGGGACAATACGGGATGCGCCCAAGCTGTCTTGAACTGAAAACGGACAAACAGTGGTTTCGAGAACACGGGTATGCCGATGCTTATTTCGTCAACTACCGTCCAAAACAGACCAGCTTCAAGCCGATCATCTCCCCCCAGCCCCCTCAGCAAGAGGAGATTGAAACCGTCATAACGGATGAAGATAACGCTTCTGTCAAGACAATGGATACTGTGGATGACTTCGACCTTGATAGCTTTTACAGCAGCATCCCCGAAGAAGAACGTCCCTGGTATGAAGAGATAGAAAAGCGCGGGACACTGGGACTGGTATATAACAGCTATTCCAGCAACCAGACGGATGACACTATCGCCGTGGAAGGGAATATCGACCTTAAGCAAAATTATGAATGGGGGAATATCGGAGGCAATATCGCCCTGCTGTATGACTTCAATGATGACAAACGCCGTTATCTGATGGTCAATGAACTCTATGGGAAATATTATGATGAGAATATCATTCATGAATTCGGCCGTACCATCAAAAACTGGGGAGTACTTGAAGCCTATAGTATCAGTGACGTCTTCAACACCAAGAACTTTCTTTCAGACTCCTTTGACATGTCCAATAAATACGGTGCCTTGAACTATGAGATCGCCATGGATGTCGATGACAGCCAATATGCCTTCACCATCAAGTTTGAAGAGCGTGAACAGCCCTATCCCGCCGAGGATAATGTCTATAATATCTTTCAATATGACAAAAAACTCAATACGGAAAAGAGCCGCTACTACCCCAGTCTCTATCTACGTTACAGCGCCTATGCCGGGAATGACGATATCCAGGGCGATTATGCCCTTATCCTCCAGCGCGGATATGATAATAAGCGCGATATGGCACAAAACCTTCAGGGCACCTATGAACAACATGCCTATCTCGTCAATAAGGCTATCGCTTACGGAAATGCCGCCTTCTTGGATATCAATCTCAAAGCAGAAGCCGCTTATACCGATGTCATCGATTATGAGAACATGAGTGACTATGTCCATGCCGGTGTCGGACTGGAGTATATCCCTCCGATCACCATAGGCGGGGCTGAGATCAAGATGCTTGCGGAATATTACCGATACCACTACCTGGATGATAACAAGAGTGAGGATGTCGATTTTTCAGAGATCTTTGATAATGATATCTTCATCGGAGCCAAAAGCAACTTTGGTGATGCGGGTTCCAGTGAGATCAAAGGGGGGATTGCCCTTGACCTGGCAAACAATGAACAGGTGTATGCCTTGACCTTCGGAACACGAATGAAGCAAAACTACCGACTCTGGATGGAGTGGAAGGTTTTTGTTCCCGGAGATGAAGCGAATACAGCCATCTCCAAGATGGGACAATTCAATCAGGTCACCTTTCGTGCCAGTTACTATTTTTAGAAGAAGAACATGCATTATTACGTCAATTTTATTAACCGATTCAGATGGCTGATCCTTATACTTACCCTCATTGCGGTAGGGGTCTCCTCCTCCAAGATCTCCGAGCTCACCTTTGACGGGTCTTATCGTATATGGTTCTCAAAAGAGTCCCAGATCCTCAAACAATATGATGACTTTTGCGCGACCTTCGGGAATGATGACACCATCCTCATCGTCTTTAGTGACGAACAGGGCATTCTAAACCCCGATGCACTTAAAAGCATGGAGCGTATCTCCGGGAAGCTTGGAAAACTACAGGAGATCGCCAGAGTCAACTCCCTGTTGAATTATCAATATATCTACGCCCACCCCCAGGATAAAGAAGATATCATCGTCGAAGATTTTATCGATCTACACGCTATCAGGGACATCTCCTATCTTAAAGAACGCAGACAGATCGCTCTTAGCGATCCGATGATCAAGAATTTTCTGATCAATGATACCGCCACGACGACAATGATCGCGGCAAAACTGGCACCTTTGGACATCATCTTTTCCAACGATGAGAAGACCCCTAGCCATGAAGAGATCAAGGCGCTGCGTTATGAACTCGTACAAAAGGTACAGGCACTACTCGTTCAAGAGCAGGCTCAGACAGGGTATCAGTATCATATCAGCGGTACACCGGTCAGTGATGCTGCCCTGCTGGACATTGCCTCCCATGATGTGATGGTCTATGTGCCTATCTCCTTTTTAACCATCATGATTGTCTTGTACCTCTTCTTTCGAACCATATGGGGTGTCATCATCCCCATGCTAACGGTCATATTTGCCTCCCTCATCACCCTGTGCATCTACAGAAGTCTGGGATTTGAACTCAATAACTTTTCCATCAATATCCCTGTCTTCATCACCGCTATCGGAATTGCCGATGCGGTGCACTTTTATACTGCCTGGGTCGGACTTCGTACCCTTGGACACAGTAACATCATGGCAATCGAGCAGACCTTTAAAAAGAACTTTCAGCCCATGCTGCTGACGACTCTGACAACGGCCATTGGTTTTGGAAGTCTTATCAGCAGCGATATCGTTCCCATGTGGACACTGGGATACACTATCGCCCTGGGCTCTTTAACCGCCTTGGCCCTGACATCGATCTTGATGCCGACTATCCTCTTATGCCTTAACAAGGAGTATATGCCCAAGCCCATCCGTACCGTTCGCTGTTGGATTCAGGAACTGCGCTACGCCTATTTTGTGGTCAAACACGATTATGTTATCGTTCTGTTTGCGCTGAGCATTGCCTTTGCCCTGAGTTCAGGCCTGCTTTTTATCAAGTTCGACAGTAACAGCATCAAGTACTTTGACACCGATGTCCAGGCCTATCAGGCAGCCTATTACACAATGGACAATATCACAGGACCGGCAAGCTATGAGGCCATCATCGACAGTGGCATCGCCGATGGTATCAAAGACCCCGATTTCTTGCGGCATGTTGCCCGCTTTGAACAGGAGCTATATGCCCAATTCCCCCAGGTACGCTTTAGTAACTCTCTCCTTGATGTTATCAAGCGTTTTCATGATGTGATGAATCCCGAACATCCCAAAGATGAACTTATCGGCACCACACAGGGGATGAATGCCCAATACCTGTTGATCTATACCCTCTCCCTGCCTCAGGGTATGGAGATCAATGACAAACTGGATATTACCCAGCGCTACCTGCGCTTCAGTATACACTCGGATATTGTCAACTCTTCACAATCGCTTCAGATCATCAACTGGTGTGAAGAGTGGTGGAAAAAAGAGGGCTTAAGTGCCACAGTAAACGGACAGGTCTCCATGTTTTCCAAGATGCAAGAACTCATCTCTCACACCCTTAAGCATTCTTTGACCCAGGCCTTCATCATTATCTCTATCCTGGTCTTTTTCGTCATTCGAAATATCAAACTAATGATTGTCTTTCTCATCCCGAATATGCTTCCGCTGATGATGTCTCTTGGATTTATGGGTTGGATGGGAATCCCCATCAATGTCGGGATTGCCGTGGCCTCTGTGGTCGTCCTGGGACTGGCAGTTGATGATACCATCTACTTCTTCAACAAGTTCTCCGAAGCACGGCAAAGAGAGTATGACCCGGCGCAGACCTTTGATTATATCCTGGAAAACTCCGGTAGTGCCATGGTCTTTACCACCCTGATACTCTCCGCAGCCTTTTCAATCTTTTTGCTCAGTGATTTTATTCCCAATGTGCATTTTGCCATCATGACCATATCTACCATGGCGCTGGCACTCTTTGCCGACCTATTGCTTACACCGGCACTGATCAGTGTGATGGCTAAACTCAGTATACGCTTTGGGATCGGGTGCGACAGTTTTAAAGAGGGGGCCCAGGAGAGCATCCGTTCCTAGAACAGGTACGCATCATGTTATAATGTAGGTATCCTTGAGCCAGAGAGGAGTCTTTATGCCACCTAGTGAAACAGAGCAGACACACAAACTGCTTAGGCTTATCCATGATCTGATTAAAGAGATCCACCCCCACTTTTCCAAAGAGCATATTTCCCTGGAGGATGATTTTGAGACAGACCTGGGCTTGGACAGCCTTTCTCGTGTGGAACTGGTCTCCAGAGTCCAGGAAGACTTTCAAGTCACTATAGATGATGCGCTCATCTATGAAATACAGACTCCAAGCGCCCTGTTGGCACATATCCTTTCTGCACACCCGAAGAGTTCCGGCGACAGCTATGATCATCATACGCAGTTGATCCAGGAAGACCTGCATGAACTTCCTGAAGAGGCCCATACTCTGGTAGATGTTCTTAACTGGCATGTCAAAAACCATCCTGATCGCGTACATATACAGCTTTATGAGGATGACGCACAGGGTGAACGTATCACCTTCATGCAACTCAAACAAAAGGCCATACAGGTAGCCTCATCCCTTCAGGCACTGGGTTTGCAATCTGAACAGGCTGTCGCGATCATGTTACCCACCAGTGCCGAGTATTTTTACACCTTCTTTGGCATACTCTTTGCCGGCGGGATTCCCGTACCGATCTATCCTCCCGCCAGAGCGTCGCAACTGCAAGAACATATGCAACGCCATACCCGTATTCTGGAAAATGCACAGACCCAGATACTGATCACTATTCCCGAAGCAAAGCTGGTCGCTCAGCTGCTTAAGTCCCATGTGCTTTGTATTGAGGAGATCGTCACTCCAAACGAACTCCTTGACACTTCTTCCTCAACCGCCCTTCCCAAGCTCAAGAGCGAACAGATCGCCTTTATCCAGTATACTTCCGGTAGTACGGGAGATCCCAAAGGGGTCATGTTAAGCCATGCCAACCTCCTGGCAAATATCCGTGCCATGGGTAAAGCTGTTGAAGCCACCTCCGAGGACGTCTTCATCTCATGGCTTCCTCTTTATCATGATATGGGTCTTATCGGGGCATGGCTTGGAAGTCTCTATCATGCTTCGTTATTTGTGGTGATGTCTCCTTTGGCTTTCTTATCCAAACCCGAACGCTGGCTTAGGGCAATCCATCATTATAAAGGCACCCTTTCCGCTGCACCGAACTTTGCCTATGAATACACCCTGCACCGCCTAAAGGATACAAAACTGCAGGGGCTTGATCTTAACTCCTGGAGGGCCGCTTTTAACGGAGCGGAGGCCGTCAGTCCCGTCACCATCAAAAAGTTCAGTGACTTCTTTCAAGAATATGGCTTTGATCCCAAGGTGATGACACCGGTCTACGGCCTGGCGGAATCTTCCGTCGGCCTGACCTTCCCCCCTATGAAACGCGGCCCCCTTGTTGATCATATCGACCGGGACACCTTTATGAAAGAGAAAATCGCCAAAGCAGTTGATATGCATACCCCGGACAGTATGGATTTTATCAGTAGCGGCCTGCCTATCACAGGTCATCAGATACGTATTGTTGATGAGTATGGGCATGAACTTCCCGAACGACACGAAGGAACACTCCAGTTTCAAGGGCCCTCTTCCACCCGGGGTTACTATCGAAATCCTGAAAAAAGCGAGATGCTCTTTGATGATGGATGGCTGAACAGCGGAGACAGGGCCTATATTTCCCAGGGGGAACTCTATCTGACAGGACGGCAAAAGGACATAATTATCCGCGCCGGCCGTAATATCTATCCTGATCAACTGGAAAAAGCGGTGGGAAATATAGAAGGTATCCGTAAGGGCTGTGTTGCTATTTTCGGCACCCTTGATCAGCGAAGCGGCACGGAACGCCTGGTCATCCTTGCAGAAAGTAAACTGACCGATGAGACGCTAAGAGATAAGGCAAAAAAAGAGATACTTGAGCTTTCCAAGGATATCCTTGGGGTGCCTGCCGATGAAGTCGTACTCTCAGAGCCGGGCACCGTACTCAAGACATCCAGCGGAAAGATACGTCGAGATGCCAGCCGCGAACTCTTTGAAAAAAACGGTCCAAAGGCACAGAGCCAAAACCTTATCTGGCAATTCATTCGCCTGGGAGCACGCAGCTTCTTCCCCCGTATCAAACGACTGCTTCACCAGTTTATAAAACAGAGCTATAATCTATATGCATGGTCCATCTTCATACTCATTCTCCCGCTCTCATGGCTGAGTGTCATGCTCCTGCCTCAAAAGGCGGCTTATACCGCTGCACGCCTGTATGCAAAAAGTATATGCTTTCTTACCCGTATACCCATCCATGTCCATGGGGCTGAAGGTATCGCTGATTATGAAAAGCCCTATCTTTTCATCGTGAATCACGCCAGTTACATCGACAGCTTTGTACTCTTTGCCACCCTTCCTTTGAAAACACAGTTTGTCGCCAAAGCTGAACTACAAGAACATTGGTATACCCGTCTTCCCCTCAGAAAGCTGGGAGTACGTTTTGTACAACGATATGCGATGCAACAGAGCCTTCAGGATATTCAACAGATACGCCAACACTCTAAAGAGAGAGCTCCCCTGCTCTTCTTCCCCGAAGGTACCTTCAGCCGTGTTCCCGGTCTAAAACCCTTTCATATGGGTGCCTTTCAGCTGGCAGTACAGGAGCATTTAGATATTGTTCCTATTGTGATCACCGGTACACGATCTATCCTTCGACCGGACAACTGGTTCATCCATCAAGGTACCATAGAGGTAAGTTTTATGCCGATCATCACCCTTGATACTGAAAAGAAAGAGCTTGATCAATGGCATCAGGCACTTCGTCTCTCCCAACAAAGCCGTGAAGCTATACTATCGTGCTGTAAGGAACCTGATCTGGAGTACGAGGGGAAGAGTTCCCCTTAAATAAGTCAGTCTAGATGAAAAGATTGATATTGAAGTTTTGCCCGGCTTCTTTGAGGGCGAGGTAAGCTCTGAACTTTAGCGCCTCATCAGCTCCCTGTGTCTCCAGGAACTCTTTTGCTTTATCGATCATCTCAAGATCAAAGAGGGTATATAAATAAGCGTCATGGGCTTCTTCATCCATCTCTGAAAGCGTTTCCATAAGTTTCATACGCTGCTCAGGTACCATATGAATACTCAACTCCTTGGAGACGGAAAGGTAATCCCCTTTACTCAGGTCGAGTCTGCTCATCAATTGTAGAAGGAACTCATTGGAAACATCCAGGGTGTTCTCCTCTGAGTTTACTCTGGCAAGCACAATAAAGAGGGCATCCTTGGTGACATATTCCTGATACTTTTCAATCGCATACATTGGAGCTGTCGCTGCATAGTTCGCAAAGGCTTTTTGAACAATCTCTTTGGTGTAGTTCTCATGTTTATTCAGGATCTCTTCAGACGTCAGATCCAGATTAAGCATGCGGTTTTTCTGATTATCTCTGGCGATCGGGTTATCCGAATCAAGATTATATTTTCTAAGATCTACGACCTTCCCTGATTTAACATCGCTGAGCATGCTCATGATGGTATTGACCTTTTCATTATTAGTTAACTCAATCTCATCATCAATCGTCATAGAGGTGTTTTCAAGGACTTTTGCAAGCAGTTTGTATGGCTCTGTCTTAAAATGATAATGGTGTTCTTTGCACAAGAGCTCATCCATGATCATATCCACGAGCATTGCATAATCTTTTTTGTAGTTGCGAAGATGCAGGAAGTTTTTAAAAGAGTAGTACATCATGTGTACTACGGAGGCAAGATATAAAACGAATACTGGAAGCAGGATCAAAACCGCCACAGGAAGTGCCGGTAACTGAACACCAAACAGCGAGATCGCCTCACTTTGGGAAAAGCCCAGATACTGACTAATATACCAACCTACAAACAGCATCAATGCCAGGGTTGCCAGCGTATATCGTTTTAAATACATAGTTCTCCTTTAGGTTGCGCTTTTCTCCGCTATCTCACGACAGTCAATACAGTATTTCGCATGGGGTTTGACTTTGAGACGGTGAACACCTACACACTCTTCACACATCTCACAAATACCATAGGTACCTTCTTTGATTTTAGCCAATGCAATATCAATTTCAAATAATTCAAGTTCCTGTTGATTCCCAATAGCATTTTCTACCATGTTATCGTTACTTACAGAAGCATAATCACCTTCATCATTCAATTCAAGCTCTCTGAGTTGATCCATTTCATGCTCCACAGCGGAGATGTTTTTCTCAATCTGCTCTTTACGGGACTGTAGAGTCTCCTTAAAGTATTCCAACTCAGTGTCGTGCATTTCTCTCATTGTTATTTATCCTTATTTATGATACGGATGATTGTTGTTGATGGCAAAGCCGCGAAAGATCTGTTCAAACAGAACAGCCTTCGCAATCTTATGACTCATAGTAAGTTTCCCCAGACTTACTACTTGATCACACTGACTTAAAAAACCCTCTTCAAAACCATACGCACCGCCTATGTAAAAATTCACCGATATTCTATCACTTAAAAGCTTACTAAACTTAAAACTATCGATTAATTTTCCATCAGGGTGCAGTGCGATGTTATAAGATTTACTTAAATAGGGTTCAAAAGCTTCCGTGTATGCTGCCTGAGCTGCAGCCTGTCCTTCTACCTGTGCCTGATGGATCTTTTTGTTGAAGATCTCTATATCTTCTATCTTGGAGAATTTTGAACTCATCTTCTCAAGCTCCTTGTACAAGGGGCTATAAAGGGATTTTTCCGGCTTGGCGATGGAGAGGATTTTAACTTTCATACAGTCCTGAACCGATCACCAGATAGCTGACATTTTCAAAGGTATCCTGCAATTTCACACCCCCGATAGCAGCCACTTTATGCTTTGAAAAAGAGGCAATCTCATCCAGGGTGTCACCGAGTATATTTGTAACATCTTTTGTTGATGTCTGTTTATATGCACCAAGTCCGATATAGTTTAGGTCCATCTCATTTGCAGCAAGTATCTCTGCTTTATTATGGGTGGAAATACCCAGAAGTTTATCCGAACCGATATATTTTCGAATGATCTTAATCGCTTTATTTGCCTCAGGGTCAATCTCTATCAGATCTTCTTGTCCCATATGCACCCCGTCACAAAAGGAGATCAGCTCATACTTGTCATTAATGATCAAAAAACCGTCCCATAGCTGGCGTAATCGAATAAGATTGGCTTTGACATCTTCCAAAGAGGCATGCTTGCTACGATATTGAATGATCTCAGCCTTATGCTTCTTGGCCAGCTCGACAAAGGCTTCAAGGGTTAGATTACGCTGATTAAGGGAGTCTTGATCACAAAGGGCATAGAGTTTCATGTAGAATCTTTTGTATTGGAGGTTTATCTGCCCTGAAGGCAGGAGGGCTTAACTTGCCTGGATCTCTTTGTCCAGAAACACACATAAGAGATCAGAAATCGTCTTCTTCATCTCATTACGATTAACGACCATATCCACCGCACCGTGTTCAAGCAAGAACTCTGCACGCTGGAAGCCTTCAGGAAGGTCCGAACCAATGGTCTGCTTGATAACACGCTGTCCTGCAAATCCGATAAGTGCACCCGGCTCAGCGATGATAATATCACCAAGCGTAGCAAAAGAGGCGGAAACTCCACCCATGGTAGGATCCGTCAAGACCGAGATATACGGCAGTTTATGTTTGGCCAGTTTCGCCAGAGCGGCAGAGGTCTTGGACATCTGCATCAATGAGAATGAACTCTCCTGCATACGTGCCCCACCGGAGGCAGAGACGATGATAAAGCCCTGCTTCTTTTCGATGGCACGGTTGATACCGCGGACGATCTTCTCCCCTTCCACAGAACCCAGAGAACCACCCATAAAAGAGAAGTCAAAGATTACCAGCTGTGTCGGCACACCGTTGATGGTACATTCACCGCTCATCACTGATGATGTACGACCCGTCTTCGTCTCTGCCTCTTCAACACGCTTTTTGTAGGATTTTTTATCCACAAACTTAAGAGGATCAATAGGACGCAGACTCGCATCCATCTCCACAAAAGAGCCCTCGTCACATAAAAGGTTGATACGCTCTTTTACTCCGATACGAAGGTGATAGCCACACTTTGGACAGACATAATGCTGCTTTTCAACCTCTTTGTAATACATAAGCGCTTGACAGGATTGACATTTGATCCAGTGTGAAGGCGCCTCACTCTTACTCGGCTGGGGCTTACTGGGTTTGGAACTAAAAAAATCGAATAAACTCATCTATCATACTCCATAAATACTATATTATTCTACTTATCTCTTTAAAATAATGTTCTTAACTTGTTCAAAAACTGCTTTGTCTTTAGATACGATGATATGCATATCATCCTGGTACATATGCAGGTCTTCACACATAAAAAGGCCCGCTTCCAAATCATAAGTACGCATTTTACCTAAAAAAACCACATAATTTGCATAATGAGCATAAGCGAGGGATAAGGCTACCGCTCCCGGAGCTCTGTACTTGAGTTTATGCGTAATCAAGGCCTCAGTCAATTCAGGATAAAGAGCCGCCTTCTCGAAAATACCCACCTTAGAGGTATGATGTCCCTGTACCGGTTTAAAATGGGCACTGTGCAGTTTTCCCTGAAGAAACTGCTGCTTATCTTTGATAAAGATGTCTCCATTGGCAAAATTACAGACAATACCGATGAGGCATGTTCCCTCTTTCATGTAAGCAATAGATGCCCCATAATAGGGAAAATGCGTCAGCATATTGTCTGATCCGTCTATAGGGTCCAGGATGATAGTCACATCCCCTTCTCCGATCAATCCGGACTCTTCTGAATTGATCTGCCCAAAACGTCCCAGACGTTCGACAAATATTTTCTCCGCCATCAGATCAAGCTCCACACTCATATCCCCACCGGCACCTTGACCTTTGGGTTGATATAGTGATTCGTCCTTATTGCTTTCGAGCATTTCTACGACCTCCTGGGAGGCCTTGATCGTCTCGCGGATGAATTCTTGCATTATTTCAATGATTTGATGATTGCACGAGCCGCTTCACGACCATCATAGGCTGCTCTTACAACCAGATCAGCACCACGGTAACAGTCTCCACCGGCAAATACGCCTGAGGTCGTTGTCTCAAAATTTTCGTTCACGATGATACCGCCCCAGTCATTCGTCTCGATACCGTTTGCCGCAAAATAAGAAGGGTTCACCGGATCAAAA
>JBFEYO010000062.1:0-11035 GCA_041562075.1 Sulfurimonadaceae bacterium
ACGGAAGCATTCTCAGAGGTCAATGAACTCACCATAAGAATCGCTGTCGGATTTTTCTGCATGATCTCTTTGACGGCAGAGATCCCGTCCATCACCGGCATATTGATGTCCATGGTAATAACGTCATAATCTGTTTCAACAGCCATCTCAACGGCCATCTTTCCATTTTTAGCCACATCGATCTCAAAACCGAGGTGTTCTATAAGGCCTTTGAGCTGCTTACGTACTAAAGCAGAGTCATCAACGATCAAAACCTTTTTGCTCACGCAACCCCTTCTTCTTCTGATAATGATGCCATTAGAGCATCCGTATCAAACATCATCACCAAACGTTTTCCACCATCAAGTTGTAAAATATTGGAAAAGAGGCGACTATCCTCGTTCGTCTCACTTTTGACTTCACTCGCCTTGATATCCATCACATCATTTACCTTATCAACGACAAAACCAATACTATTGCCATTCACATTGGTGATGATGATTTTTTGATCAATGTTGGTGTTTTCCTCAATATCAAGCACCCCGTATAAGGAAGCAATACTGATCACCTGACCTCGAATGTTGATCACGCCCTTGATATACTCCAGGCTATCCGCCACCGGCGTAATATCCGTCATATCAATAATTTCATTGACATCATCAATATTAAAGGCATACTCTTCATTATTCATCTTAAAGATGACCACTTCAAGATTGGATTCACCGACTTCTTGCTCTTCTACTTTGGCCTTTTCCTTTTCTTTATCACTGATTAGATGACTCTGTTCATTGACCAAAGTACGGATAACTTCCGTATTAACGATACTGATCAAGCTGTCATCCATATGCAAGACCCCACCTATTTTCTTATCCTTAAAATTTTCAGGCATCCCTTCTATACGATCTATCTCGACATCCTGAATATCGACGATCTCATCCACCAAGACGCCGACATGGCGGCCAAGGTGCTGAGAGACAATCACACGGTTCTTTTCGGAATTATTCGCCTCTAAATCATAATACGTCCGTAAATCAGCTACGACCAACAGATCTTCTCGCAAAGAGATCATGCCCAAGATCTCATCCGAGCTCTCGGCGATCGCTGTCAAACTTTCCGGAAGCGAGATGATCTCACGTATTGCATCGACTTCCAGAGCATATTTTTCCTTAGCCATAGTAAAAAAGAGATAACGTTTTAGATGAGAAGAAGCCTCATTCGTATTACCACTTGATGAGATATCCCGCACTTCCCTGGATGTATACGTAGGCAGTGCGATATCTTTTATCAAAGTCTCTATACTCACGATCTGAATGATCTCATCTTGGTACTTCAACAACGCGACAATCGCGTCTTCCTGATCATCCACATACTCCATCTTACTCTGATCGACCTCAACAGAGTTGATTACCTCAGAGACCAGAAGCGAGAAATTATACTTCTCTGCCCGGATCGTTATCTGACGGGCTTTGAATGCATCCGTATCCACAAGCTCTGCCCTCTTTTTATCCAAGAGGTAAGAAAAATCCAGAGTACAGACAATAGAACCCTCAATCGAACACAGACCCCTAATCTCCATCGGTGTCATAGCCATCGGTGTGATGTTTTGCACACGCAGGATCTGTTCGACCTCTTCCGTATTCACACCGTAATAACAGCCCTGCTCTTTAATGATCAAGACCTCTTCTATTTGCTTAGACATTTAAGCTCCTTCTTTCTTAGTACACCGTACTAATGAGGCTTCACCCCTGTTGTAGTTCATCTGCCATAACAGCAAGCTCTTCTACGCCTTCTCCAATATGAGAAATCGTCTCGATGATCAACTCTGACGCCTTACGTGACTCCATCGCATTCTTGGCGGAGAGTTCAACGGCTTTTTGGATTTCACTGATACCGATCAGTACAGAATCAAGCCCTTCAAGGTTTTGATCATTAATTCCTTTAAGCCCCGTATAACGGTCTAACAGCTCGATCAACATATCAATGATCTTATCCATCTCGCCTACCAAACTGTCCAGACGCTCTTTTTCTCCGGATTGCCCATTAAGCAGTTCGCCCCAGTCCTCTTGGACCGTAGAGATTTCAGCATTCATACCTTCAATCGTATCATTGATCTTTTCCGTATTGGATTCGGAATCCTTGGCAAGATTACGGATATCAGCAGATACCACGGCAAAGCCTTTACCAAAATCACCGGCACGTGCGGCTTCAATAGAACCGGAGATCGCCAGCATATTCAGCTGAATAATCGAATTGGAGATATTACCCACTGTTTTATCAACATTCTTGGTCTCTTTGACGATGACCATCAATTCATCACTGGCACCTTTACCCTCATCCATAGAGCCGGAAACTTCATTGGTAATCGCCACCATAGAACTTTTGACATCTCCAAATGAAGTTTTAAGCAGATCAAAGTTTCGACGTGCGATCTCGATCAGTTTATCAATATCTTTGGCAGCTTCAATCCCGCCTTCGATACTCTCTTTGTTTGAAATAGCAGATGTATTAGTCGAATGGGAAGAAGCCTCGATCTCATTAAGTGCCGTTGTCACCTGCTCCAGACCCATCTGGATCTCTTCCATGGAGCCACTGATAGCATCAGCAGAGGTTGCGATATCTTCTGCCGATTTTGCCGTATCCGTCGAGAACTTCAACTCTTCAGCAAGGGTGCTGAGATCCTTGATGTCACCTTCTGTCTGCGCTAATGCAGCGGACTGAATCTCAATACCGTTAAGCGTCTTTTCTACAGAGTGGGCGATACGACTTGAAGCATCGGCGATTTCAGCCGAGCCGTCATTGACACTGATGGCAAAATTACCAAGACTTTGTGTCACAGCCGATACCGATTTAGCCGCTTCCACGGAATAAACGGCAATCTTGGTCAACTCTTCCATTTTGGCACTTAGTTTCGTCGCCGTATCTCCGGTACCTCCGATAATATCCGTCGTATTGGTGATGTTTTTGATAATCGTATCAATACTTCCCTGGATCTTGTTTACCAGCTCAGAGATAAACTCCGCATTCTTTTCTGATTCTGCAGCCAAAGCACGGGTCTCATCAGCGACTACAGCAAAACCCTTACCGTGTTCTTTCGCTCTGGAAGCCTCGATTGCCGCATTCAGGGCCAAGAGGTTTGTCTGATCCGCGATCTTTGCAATAAAGCCGACAGCCTCACCGATGTTTTGTGAACTCACCTTCAGTTCTTCAGACTTCGTTGATGAAGACTTCGCAATACTGACCGCTCCTGTCATACGTTCTACCGAACCGTTAATCATAGAGACCGCATTCATAATCGTGTCACCCGTCGCAACAGTCGAATTGATCACCGTATCAATATTACTACCCATACGGGTAATGTTATTGTTGATACTCTTAACATTTTTAAGAGCTTGCTCGGATGCCCCGCTATTTTCTTCAGCGGCCGTTGCAATCTGCTCCATAGAAGACTTCAATTGCTCAATAGCCGACACTGATTCTTGAGCATTATCCAAGATGTTTGTCGCAATACCTGAAATACTTTCTGAAATCTGCTGTTGCTTAGCCAAAGTACGCTGACGACGTTTATCGCTACCGCCACCCGTCGTCGCAACACTTTTTGATGATGAACTGCTTTTTACTAATGCCATAAAATCTCTCCTAATCTAATGTTGCGTAAAGCTCTTCAGCTTTTCTGATATCTTCACGGGAAGGTTTAACCCGGATTGAAACATATTTGACGTTTCCGTTTTTATCTACCGAACGAAGCACTGTCGCATATACCCAGTAAAACCCCCCGCCTTTACGAGCATTCTTTACATATCCTGTCCAAAATCCTTTAGACTGAACATCATCCCATAGAGATTTAAATGCCGCTCGGGGCATCTCCGGATGTCGAACCACATTATGCGGCTGGCCAATCAGCTCTTCCGCTGTCATATTTGCAATCTGTAAAAATGAGTCACTTGCATACGTAACAATGCCTTTTTCATCTGTCTCCGAAAGAAGATAAAGACTATCATACAAGACCTCGCCATCCTCTAAGAAGGTAAGACCGTCATGGTTTAAAACGTCTTTGTTAGCCATAATGTACCTCTGGTATTTTTTTTGTTCTAAGCTAGCATAACGCTACCAAGCTGAATCTAAATTAAAAAGAATAGACTGAAATTGAATTTAAATTTATCTAGGATAATAATGTGACGCTTCAGATCTCCCTATATTAGGGCTTCTTATAAAATCAGTGGGATTTTATGATTAACTATTGTAGTTAATGAATGAAATAAAAAAAACATATAAAAATATTTTTTAATACATCAAAAAGATGCAAACCGTTCACCTGGTGGAGAAGTTTTATCTAAAAAAATGGTTGTTGGAAATTAAAACAAGGAAGAGGATCCTCCAGAATGGAGGATTAAAAAAGACTAATCTATAAATTTAGATGTTATCGCGGATATCAAGCTTTGAAATAAGTGCATAGTATGCATCTTTATCTTTACGCTTGAAATAACGCATCAAACGACGACGTTGTCCTACCAGTTTTAGTAGACCAAGACGTGAAGCGTGATCTTTTTTATGTGTTTTAAGGTGCTCAGTCAGTTCTGCGATACGCTTGCTAAGTAGCGCGATTTGAACTTCTGATGAACCAGTATCGTTTTCTGAACGAGCAAATTCTTTTACAATTGCTGCAGTTTTCGCCGAATCTAAAGCCATAATTGACCTCCCTGATTGGTATAATAAATTTCTCTTGAATTTGAGATGGCGAATTATAGCCGATTATTTATTAAACCATATTAAATCCATCTCAGGCGTCTTAAAAGTCTCCTGTCAAGTTGCACTCTATAAAAACAAAAGCGGACAAAACCTATCTTTTATCTTATTTATGTATAATACAGAGCATATAACAGATATTACTATATTTTAAGGACGATCTCCCATGTTAATGACAAGAGCAAGTGAATATGCACTCCTATCCTTGGTTACCTTAGCTTCTGCTACTGAACCTATGGATACAGAGACGCTGGCTCATGACCTGGCTATCTCCAAAAGCTTTCTTGCAAAAATTTTACAATCACTGGCCAGAGCAGGTATCCTTAAATCCTATAAAGGCGTCAAAGGGGGCTTTGTCCTTATCCAGCCAAAGGAAGAGATCACACTCTTGCATATCATGCGTGCCGCTGAAGGAAAGGACCTCTCTGTTTTTGATTGTTCTGCAGGAGCCGGCAACTGTCCTTCTGAGAAAGAGGACTCCTGTCATATCTATCCTTTTATTCACAACCTGCAAGAACGTATTGATGACTTTTTAGAGGGCATGACCCTTTCTGATATCCTAGAGCAGAAGTAGACGCGCTCGTGGCAAAAAAGAAAACCGCGCTTTTAGGACAACTGACACCGGCCCTTGAAGTCATTGTCCGATCCAGAGATCTTAGCATTGTTTTCTTTGTAATGGCTATCCTTGCCATTATTATCGTACCCCTTCCTTCCGGGTTGTTGGACTTTATGCTTACCATCTCCATCTCCGTGGCAGTACTGATCATTTTGATTTCATTGTATATCCAAAAACCCACGGACTTGACGACCTTTCCAACCCTGATCCTGATCATCACCCTCTTTCGGCTATCCCTGAACGTTGCAACGACACGAATGATCTTGAGCCATGGACATGAGGGCCCGGAACAGGTATCAGACATCATCTCGAGTTTTGGAGATTTTGTCGTTGGCGGGAATTATGTCATCGGAATCATCGTCTTTTCCATTCTTGTTTTGATCAACTTTATGGTCATCACCAAGGGTTCAACCAGGGTTGCAGAAGTTGCTGCACGTTTTACTCTGGATGCGATGCCCGGTAAGCAGATGGCCATTGATGCTGACTTGAATGCGGGTCTTATTGAAGAGGCAGAGGCCAAAAAACGTCGTGCTGCTATCTTGCAAGACGCCAATTTCTATGGGGCCATGGACGGTTCGGCCAAGTTTGTCAAAGGGGATGCCGTCGCCGGTATCATCATCACCATCATCAACATTATCGGTGGTTTCCTTATAGGCGTATTCCAGTACGATATGAGCGTAGCAGATTCTGCCTCAGTCTTTACCATCTTGACGATCGGTGATGGCCTGGTATCTCAAATTCCTGCACTAATCATCTCTACGGCCACGGGTATTATGATCACCAGAGCTTCCAGTGATCAAAGCAACTTTGCAGAGGGCACGATCTCCCAACTTATGGGAAATGCCAAGACCTTGCTTATTGTCGGTGCGATCATGGTCCTGTTTGCACTGGTACCTGGTTTACCGACTTTTTCCATGGGCTTTGTGGGACTTATCTTTTTAAGTATGGGCTATCTTCTTCTGCAACACGAACGCGGGGAGTTGCGTCTTTTTCAAGACAAGCCCCTTTCTGCCCCCAAAGACGGTTCACCTGCTCCTTCTTCTCAAGGCTCCACTGAAGGTGCCCCCGCTCAAGCCCCTGCACAAAAAAGCCACGAGCAAATCGCCAAAGAAGAAGAAGCTGCCCTTGAAGATATTCTTAAAATCGAGATGCTTGAGCTCACTCTTGGTTATCAGCTTATCCGACTGGCCGATGCAGGACAGGGAGGAGACCTGCTAGAGCGCATCCGATCCATGCGCCGCAAAATCGCTTCAGATTTTGGCTTTTTAATGCCGCAGGTACGTATCCGTGACAACTTACACCTTGATCCAAGTCATTACCAGATCCTTCTTAAGGGAGTTGAGATCGGTCACGGCTCTATACAACCGGATAAGTTTTTAGCAATGGACAGCGGAATGGCCACTGATGAGCTTGAAGGTGAAAAGACCAAAGAACCTGCTTTTGGATTGGATGCCATCTGGATCAAGCCTGAACTTAAAGAAGATGCCATTATGAACGGATATACGGTTGTAGATCCCGCAACCGTCATCTCTACGCATATGTCCGAGCTGGTTAAAAGTCATGCTGAAGAGCTACTTACCCGTCAAGAGACTCAAAACCTCATTGATAAACTCAGAAATGACTATCCTGTGGTGGTGGATGACCTTCTGAATGTAGCCAGTGTGGGTCTTATCCAGCGTATCTTTAAGGCACTTCTGCATGAACGAATTCCACTTAAAGATATGCTTACCATTCTTGAGACCATTGCAGATATCGCCGAATACAGCAAGAATGTAGATGTGATCGTCGAACAGGTACGTTCAAAACTCTCACGAGTTATCACCTCCATGTATAAAGACCCTAACGGTATCATTAAACTGCTCACCTTTGACACAGCAACAGAACAACGTATCTTAGAAAAATCAACAGAGATTGACGGTATACGTAACCTTGCTCTGAGCGTGGGTGAAATCAATGCACTGATCCAGGGTATCAGTGACAAGGCGAGTACACTCCTTCAGCAAGGCGTATCTCCAGTCATCCTGATCGTTGATCCCCAACTGCGTAAACCTTTGGCCGAGATTTTTGAACGTTTCAACCTGGAAGTCGTCGTTCTTTCCCATGCAGAGATCGATGCCAATGCCAAGTTTGAGGTCATGGGAAGTGTCTCAATTGAGCTCTGAATTAAGTTATAATCATCCCTAAGGAACTATCATGAATACAATCTACCATCTTTCGCACATCGACCTGGATGGATACAGCTGTCAACTGGTCATGAGAGAGGCCTATAATAATATCCGTTTTTATAATGCCAATTACGGAGCGGAGGTCAATGAAAGACTTCATGAGATTATTGAGACCATTCGATCTGAAAAAGAGGATGCTTCTATACTTATTACCGACCTCAACCTGACAATTGATGAATCCAACTGGTTATCCAAAGAGATCACCCGCTTTAAAGAGCAGGACAGACTCAATATTAGTCTACAACTGCTTGATCATCACGGAAGCGGTCAGGACTCTGCCAACAAATATGAGTGGTATTACCTCGATACCAGCCGTTCAGCCACCCAGATCACCTACGATTATGTCAAAGAGCACTTTTCTCTAAGTAGTGAAGCAGATGCCTGGCTCTCCCCTTATGTGGCTGTTGTAGATGCCGTGGATCTATGGCATCAGGAGAAAGTCGAAGCCTTTGAATATGGAAAAGTCTGTATGCGTCTGGTCACGGAGACCAGGGAGCTTAACCGGGTCATGTTTGCTAATGAGGATAGAGAGTATAAACATGCCTTACTCTTTGAAGCAGCTCAGATGATTCCGCTGGATAATGCCAATATCCTTCTGGATGAGACCATTCATGCTCTAAAAAAGAACTTCTTTAAACAAGAAGATGATAATACCCTGGATAATCTCGCCACCGCGCGTATCGTCGAGCTGCTGGGAAGAGACAAAGCAGATAAGACCATCTATTATAAAGGGTACAAAGGCTATCTCTCCTATGCCCTTGGAAACACCTCCATCATCGGAAATGCCTTTTTGACGGCCTATGATGAGTATGATTTTATCGTAGATGTAGGACCCAGAGGCACCATGAGTCTACGGGCCAATAATAAGGTCAATGTCTCTCTGATCGCCAAAGAGTGGGCTGGAGGCGGTGGACACCCCAATGCATCCGGAGGGCGTATTCATGGTTTTAAAGAACAGTTTCGCTACGACAAGGTAAAACGTCAGATCCAAAACCTTATTGATGAGCAAGAGTCCAGAGCCGGTACCCTCGAGCCCAAGGCCTAAAGTGCAAGCATAAAACAAGCTCAAATTTTTTCACTACATTTATCTATCATATCCTCTTAAGTACGAGAGCGTATGATGTCACCATGAATACTATAAACGAGATCTTCACCTATCATAATGAGACCAAACACTCCCATCAACGTTACGCCCGTTCTTTGGGATATATGGACTGGGAGAGCCAGCCGGACCCTTTTAGATCCTACGAGGGAGCTACCCGGGTTTCCCTTCCTCTGAGTCTAGACAATCCAACACCTCCCTATCATCTTATTTTCGGAAATGAACTCCCCTCTGCCCCCCTGATGCTTCAGTCGGTGGCACAGTTCTTTCAGTTTTCCCTGGGACTGGCGGCCTGGAAACAGGCAGGGATGCAAAAATGGGCCCTGCGCTGTAATGCCTCCAGCGGAAACCTGCACCCTACGGAAGGATATATCATCTTGCCGCCTGTGAAAGGAATCAGTGAACAGACCTCCATCAGTCATTATGCGCCCAAAAAACACGAGCTCGAACTCTTATGTGAATTTGACAGTTCTTTTTGGGATCAAGCCGAAGCAGGCTCCTTTCTCGTCGGCATCAGCTCCATCACCTACAGAGAAGTATGGAAATATGGGGAACGGGCCTTTCGTTACTGCTGTCTGGATGCGGGACATGCCCTGCGTGCCTTGCAAATTTCTGCCATGATGCTGGGATGGAAGGTCAGCCTTTATGATGATATTTCAGATGCGGACCTATCCAGACTTTTTGGCTTTGATCAGAAGCAGCGTTATATAGATGAAGAAGCGGAGTTTCCTGATATGCTCTTGTCTATCTCTCCCCTTAAGGGAGATAGGCCTTCGCCGGCTTCTCTTTTATCTTCCCTACCGCAATCCTATCAAGGAAAAGCCAATAGATTAACCCACTCCCATCAAGATTGGGAGATGATTGAGCGTATCGAAAAGGCAAGCTTTAGTATCCCTGCCAGACAGATACCTATAGAGGATTTCAAATCGGCACGAAATCCTTCGGCAGAGTCCAAACAGATCGTACTCTCACGCCGTTCAGCACAGATGATGAATGCCGATAATGCACAGATCACCCAGGATCAGTTCTTTAGTATGATGGATGCCGTTCAGGGCTCTATGAATGGCTATGAGAACAGTGCCGATCTGGTGCTTTTTGTACATGATGTAGAGGACTTGGAGAGTGGTCTATATCTGTTACTTCGCAATCCTGAGCATCTGAGTTCGCTCAAACGGCTGATGCGCAAAAGCTTTGAGTTCACTTCTATTAGGGAATATCTGTATCTACTTGAGAAAGGAGACTTCAGATATCAGGCCAAGTCCATCTCCTGTAATCAGGCCATCGCCTCCGATGGGGCCTTTAGCCTGGGAATGTTGTGTGAGTTTTCCACACAGATCCATGAGAAGGGAGCCCACCGTTATAAAGAGCTCTACTGGGAGTGTGGAGCTATTGGACAGCAGCTCTATCTTGAGGCAACATCCCTGGGGCTGAGTGCCACCGGTATCGGCTGTTTCCTGGACGACAGCTTTCATTACCTTCTGGGATTAGATTCCAATCAATTTCAGAGCCTTTATCATTTCACTGTCGGCCGGGCGATCACCGATAGCAGGCTGATGACCCTTCCGCCTTATGAAGAGGATTAAAGCACCGCTTTGAAGTTTGTAATCTCTTTGGTTTTAAAACTAAAATCAAACGAAGCGATACTCTCTGCCTCCTCCCGGCGAAGATAGACCTCGCACTGAAGCTCCGAGTTGTTCTCACCAGTCTCCGTAAAATCCGAAAGTTCATTACTGATCCCTCCCGGGGCCTCAATCACCCGCTGCATCTCAACACTCATGTAGGCCTCATCGACAAACTCTGAATCAAAATCGATCCAGGCATTCCACGGTACCTTGTAAACATTCATATCCTTTGTTTCCAAAGCATAGACATCCAGTAACTTCAAGAACATATGATAATCGCTAAACTTTCCCTGGATAAAAAAAGGGTCATACAGCACCCGTTCACTTCCATACTGCTTCTCATCACTGTCAGCATCCAGAGTGTCTTCAATCATATCCAGTAAGTATCCCGGACGTTGCAGCTCATACTCCAACAGATAGGCATAGAGCTTCTCATAATGTTTATCCCGCACATAATGATTGATATTGAATTTGGCCGCTTTGGGACGGATACGAATCACCATATCAACATTCCCGACCTGAAGAGGTAACTCCTCGGCACTTTGCACCAAGAGATCAAAGGCTTCCGGAGACTCTCCCACATCCTTGGCCAGAGCATGCATAATATTCACGGCATCCACCATTAATACAGCGCTTTGCACCCGAAAGCTGTTACTGTTATAGCTCTTAAAGCTCTTTTGAAACAGAGCAAAAGTGATACTCAAGGAGGCACTCATAGCCAGCAGCATCATCAGCGTAAGCATCAAGG
>JBFEYO010000063.1:0-10910 GCA_041562075.1 Sulfurimonadaceae bacterium
CAAGGGCCTCTACCCTCTCACTTTTGTATTAACACTAATAAGACATGATAAATATAATGAAGAAAGACCTGCCTCGTTAAGACAGGTATAGTGTAGTTAGTGATCTAGGCTTTAAGTTCTGTAAGACGCTCTCTCACCTCATCCACATGAAGCAGTTCGATCTGTTCACCCTCTTTTTTCTTTTTCTGGCGTACACGTACATTTTCCCATCCGGCAGCTATTTCACCCTCAGGCGAGATGATATAGGTCGTGCGGACGATTCCCATATACTCTTTTCCATAGTTCTTTTTAAGCTGCCATACCCCGTATTCCTGCATCATTGAGGTGTCCTCGTCCGAAAGCAGGGTAATACTTAGATCATTTTTGGCAATGAAGTTCTGGTGACGCTTCATATTATCCGCACTCACACCTAAAATTACCGCATCAAGATCATCAAACTGCGCTTCCTGAGCGGTAAAATCACAGGCCTGTGTCGTACATCCCGGGGTGCTGTCTTTGGGGTAAAAATACAAAACGATCCATTTTCCCTTTAGATCCCGTGAACAGATCTCTACCCCGTCTTGGTTTGGCAGACAGAATTCCGGTGCCTTTGTACCTATATCTAGCATTTAACTTCTCCTTAATTATAATAATCCATATAACCTGCGTAATCATGTTGAGCATTTTTAGATAAAACGTCAACGTGATTACGCAGATTACACGGATTTATAGGTGTTCTCATCAAAAAAGATTGATGCATCATAAATCTGTAAAAGTTTATGAACCAGCAATCCATTTTCTATCTTTATACTATCCGCATACTGTACGGGAGTCGTTTTAAACCCGCACGAAGGTGATTTGGATTTCAATATGATCTTATCCAGTTTTGGACACGAGGCGATAAATTCATCAATCTCCTCTTCTAAGACCTCCGTAATATTTAAACCGTCTTCACGGATCACCTGAAGTTTTCCCTCTGAGTTTTCAAGAGAGATCTTTGGCCGTGGTACCCCCATAAAGCGTTCCGGGCATACGGGAATGATCTCGTAGCCTTTCAGGTCGTCATAGATGTCCATTTTGGTGGTTCCGTCATATCGACAAATTTCATTGAGCAAACAGGCTGAGACTAAGACATTCTTTTTACTCATAAGGGCACATCCCATTTATCAATTTTATCCACTAAAAAGGTGAAGTCATTCACCTTTTCTTGACGTGGCATATCATATCGACAGATCTCATTGAGCAAACAGGCGGAGACTAAGACTTTCGGCTTCGCCTGTAACACTAACAGATCACCACCGACTTGATCTCGGTAAACTCTTCAATAGCAAAGCGAGGACCTTCACGTCCGATACCGCTAAGCTTTACACCTCCATAAGGTTGAATATCAAAACGAAGCGTCGGCATGTCATTAATGACGATACCGCCGGCATCCATCTCGCTAACAGCACGCTGAGTCAGTTTCAGATCATTGGTAAAGACCGAGAACTGTAAACCATAGGGTGAGTTATTCATACGTGGCGCAGCATCATCAAAATCCTTCACCTTGACCAAAGAGACGATCGGAGCAAAGACCTCCTCACACACAATCGCCATATCATCACGAACATCCGCCATCACACATGGATAGAACATACGTCCTTCACATTTGACTTCTGTGATACAGCGCGCGCCTTCGTCTATAGCTGATTGTACCCATCCCATAGCACGTTCAGCAGCCTCATCATTGATAAGCGGTCCCATAAAAGTATCTTCTTCATAAGGGGATCCGACCTTCAGTTTACCTGTCTCTTCGGCCATCTTCGCCGCAAAATCATCATAAATATCCTCATGCACATAGATACGCTGTAAGGAGATACAGACCTGTCCCGAATTGACAAAGGCACCCAGAGCACAGCGGTTTGCCGCCACATCCAAATCCGCACTTTTATCGATAAAGGTCGCTGCATTTCCCCCCAGTTCCAAGGAGACTTTCTTGATCCCTGCCGACTTGGTGATAATATTGCCTACCGGTACCGAGCCGGTAAAGGAGATCACACGGGGGATCTCATGGGAGACCAGAGTCGATCCGACTTCTACATCCCCATACACGACAGAAAGTGCATCCTTGATCGCATACTCGCTTTCGATGAAAAGCTTGGCAAACTTGTAAGCCGTCAATGGGGCTTCCGGTGTCGGCTTCAACACAACACAGTTCCCCGAGACCAGGGCAGGCGCTAGCTTATGAGCGACCAGGTTCAGAGGAAAGTTAAAAGGAGTGATTGCCGAAACAACCCCTACCGGCTCTCTAAAATAGTAAGAGATCGCCTTTTTACCCGAAGGCATCGCGTCCGTATTAATCGTTTCGCCATGCATCGTACGCATCGTCTCTGCTGACAGGGTCACGGTCTCGATCGCACGGTCTACTTCCACACGGGAGAACATCAAGGGTTTACCCACCTCATCGGTGATCGTACGGGCAATATCCTCTCTGTTCTCTTTGAGTTTCTTGGCCACATCCAAGAGCCAGTTACATCGCTGAGAAATGGTAGAAGCCTTGGCCCCGGCAGCTGCCCCTTCGGCGATTTTTAGCGCTTTGATCGTATCTTCCGCATTACACTCCGGTGCAGAGGAGACTACTTTACCATCAAAAGGAGAACAACGCTCACTTGTCTCCTTCTTATCCGCAGGTGTACTTCCAAAATATATCTGTGCTTTCATTCAGGTACCCCATTATTATTTAGTTAACCGCAATTATACCTTCTGTAATTTAAAAAAAATTTCTAAGCAAAATGCTTTAACACGGATTTTAGATTTATCCCCTAAAATTCGACCATCAATTATGAATGGATTATTATGAACTTTTCAACCCTAGACCTTACGACAACACCGGGCCAATTCGGATTTCGCCCGCCTGTCACCAAACCCAATCCGGGCTTCCTTCAGGAGCTTGGCGAAGAGAACTTTAGAAAACTGGTAAGCGATCATTATGACCTGCTAAAAGAGAGCGATATTGCCCATCTTTTTCCGGTAGATAACCCGGAAGAATTTGCCGCGGCAAAAAAACACTCAGCGGACTTCATGATCCAGATCTGTGGCGGACCAAGCTACTTCAATCAATCTCGTGGAGCACCTCAGATGGTCGGTCGACACGCCCCCTTTGCCATCACAGAACAGGCCCGTCAACGATGGTTGGAGTGTTATGCGATGCTACTGCCTGCACTTAGCCCTCAAGTCTCCAATGAGAATATCCAGTCCTTCTGGAACTACATCAATGTCTTCTCCCAGTGGATGGTGAATACACAGTAATTTATACACTGCGCAGAAGTGAATTCTGCTGCGTTTCGCTAACGCTGAGTCCCACTATTCTACGCTCTGACATGGCACAGAACACACGTCGGCGCGATGCCCACGGCGAGGTAAACCCGCCTTAGAGTCTCTTAGTCGAACCCTTGCCTTTTAGATTCGATTTGAGACCAGCTATTCACTATTCTCTCTTTACCATTTCCCCCTTAACTGACAAGTTTCTACTCACACACCCCTACTTTTGGTCCTAAAACGATCTTTTACGTTTTCTTCAACACTTTTTCGATAGAATCACCCTATTTTTAACGAACAATTTTCGGAGCAACAAATGAACGAAGCCAAATATATTTGGATGAATGGAGAGTTTAAACCTTGGAATGAGGCTCAGACTCACGTATTATCCCACACGATACACTATGGAAACGGTGTTATCGAAGGGACTAAAGCCTACAAAACTGACAAAGGCTATGCGATCTTTCGTCTGAATGAGCATACCTCCCGTCTGCTTGAATCGGCAAAGATGACCCTCTTGGATATTCCTTACACCGTAGAAGAGCTGAATGCAGCACAGATCGAACTGATCAAGAAGAATGATTTCACCGGAGACAATGTCTACCTGCGTCCTTTTGCCTTTATCGGATATGGACAGATGGGTGTTTATCATATTGGCGCACCGGTCGAGACGGTTCTTGCTGCCTGGGAATGGGGTGCCTATCTGGGTGAAGAAGGTCTTCAAAAGGGAATACGTCTGAAGATCGCTTCCATGACACGTCCTGCAAACACTTCAAACATGGGTAAGGCGAAGGCAACGGCAAACTACCTGAACTCTCAAATGGCGAAATTTGAGGCCATCGAGTGTGGCTATGATGAAGCCCTTTTACTGGATGACCAAGGCTATGTGGCCGAGGCCAGCGGAGCAGCCTTTTTCATGATCAAAGATGGCGAGATCATCACACCGCCTAGTGACAATGCCCTGGCATCGATCACACAAAAGACTGTGATCGAAGTAGCCCAGGATATGGGATATACCGTCACACGACGCCGTATCACCCGCGAAGAGCTCTACATCGCCGATGAGGCTTTCTTGACCGGTACGGCTGCTGAGATCACTCCGGTACGCGATATCGATGCTCGTCAGATCGGTGAAGGTTCACGCGGTCCGATCACGGAGAAACTTCAGAGTACCTATTTTGACATCGTCTTCGGACGTAATGCAAAATATGAGCACTATTTGACCTATATCGACTAATTCACACCTAAAAGGAAATCAATAATGGGAATGTATAAGATGGCAACAGATATGAATGACTACTTCAACAAAAAGAAAAAAACCGGTGGAACCGGAGGCAATGGCGGGAATAACTTTCCTCCAAGATCGCCCAAGGCTCCAAATTTTGATTTTAACTTCAAAGGTTCAGGTTTTCTATACTTCATCATCGGTCTGGTCGTACTGATGCTTTTAGCTAAACCCTTTACCATTGTCGAAGAGGGTCAGCGCGGTATTCTTTCAACCAATGGTAAGTATGAAGCCAATGCTCTGCTTCCGGGTCTACACTTCATCATCCCTTTGATCCAAAAGGTTTATCTGGTCGATACCAAGGTACGTATCATCAACTATGCGGACCGCATTGAGCGTTCGACAATCTCCAATGACGGCCTGGATGTCAAACCTGCAGTAACGGTTCTTGACAAGCGTGGTCTGCCCGTAGGTATTGAGTTGACGGTTCAATATCGTCTAAATGCTATCAATGCAGCTCAGACCATCTCTAACTGGGGATTCAGCTGGGAAGAGAAGATCATCAATCCTGTTGTACGTGACATCGTAAGAAATGTCATCGGTAAATATGATGCAGAAAGCCTTCCGACGAAGCGTAATGAGATCGCCCGTGCTATCGAGCAAGGGATCCGCGAAAGTGTGGATAAGCAGGAAAATACACCGGCAACCCTTGAATCGGTCCAACTCAGAGAGATCATTCTTCCTCAAAAGGTTAAAGACCAGATCGAACGTGTCCAGTTGGCTAAACAGCAGGTAGAACAAGCACAACAAGAAGTCGAACGTGCCAAACAAGAAGCCTTCAAACGGGAAGAGACGGAGCGCGGTAAGGCCAATGCGATCAAGATCGCTGCTGAAGGTAAGGCAAGAGCTATCGAGATAGAAGCGGAAGCACAGGCCCGTGCCAACAAAGTTATCTCCCAATCACTAACGACTAAACTCATCCAGCTTGAACAGATCAAGGTTCAAGGTCAGTTCAATGAGGCGCTTAGAGAGAATAAGGACGCGAAGATCTTCCTAACCCCTGGCGGTTCTACTCCGAACATCTGGGTCGATATGAAAGACAAGCAAAAACGCACTACAGCGCAATAATACAAAGGGGCAACCCTTTGTATCAAAGTACTAAATCAAACCTACCCCGTGTCGGTTTGATTTAATACTTGATAGAAAAGACCTAAACCATGCAAAACACTCTAAACAAAGTCGACTGGGAGAAGTCTGAACTGCTTCCTGTTATCGTTCAAGAAGTCGGAACCAATGAGGTACTGATGATGGCCTATATGAATAAAGAGGCCCTTGAGCTCTCCCTCTCAAGCAAAATCGCCCACTACTTCTCCCGCTCCAAACAACGTATCTGGAAAAAAGGTGAATCAAGTGGCCATACCCAGGCCATCCAGGAGTTCCTCCTCGATTGTGACAATGATACCCTGCTGATCAAAGTGATCCAGGAGGGAGTCGCCTGCCACACCGGCCGTAAGTCCTGTTTCTTTACCAATATCGAGACCGGGGAAGCCGTTTCTGAAGCGGAGGTAGATTCCGTAGCGATGTATGGCGTGATTGATGAGCTGTATCATATCATCCTTGATCGTAAGAAGGCAGATCCTGAGACCTCATGGACGGCAAAACTCTTTGCAAAGGGTGAAAACACGATTCTTAAAAAGATCGTCGAAGAAGCCGGTGAGCTCTGTTTTGCCGTCAAGGATGATAATGAAGAGGAGATCATCTATGAAGCTGCTGATCTCGTTTACCATTGTATGGTTGCCCTGGGACTTAAAAACATCTCTCCTGATCGTATCAAACAGGAACTGGCCCGCCGTTTCGGTATGAGCGGTATTGCTGAAAAGAATTCCCGTAAAGATTGACATTGAACGCACTCAAAGAGACCTTGCACGCCTTCATCAAGACCCTCCACCCCTATGACTACCTCTTCTTCGGTATCTCAGGCGCGCTCTTTTTACTTATCCTGCTGCTGGCGATCGTTTTGCGAAAAAAAGTGGGGCTTTCCCTTCTCTTGGTCTTTATCTCCTTTATCATCATCATCGCAGGACCTATTACCGGCTATCAGTATATCCACTCGACGATCTACAAAACAGAGATCAAAGACCTGATCATTAAAAAGCTTGAATTCTCTAAAGCGCTGGTCATCAAAGGAGAGCTTACAAATCGTGGGAAACAAGACTATACAGAGTGTACAATCAGCGCCAAGGCATATCAGGGAGCAGATAATCTTATAGAAGAGTGGGTCTACCCTTTAAAGCCCTTTCAAGAGATGTCGATAATAGATACAGATGTTCTTAAAGTGCAGGAAAAACGAGATTTCAAAATGATCCTGGAGCCCTTTACCTATTCCAAGGAGTATAATATCTCTGTTAAAGCGAGCTGTTTATGAGTACCTATTTTACAATCTGGCACTGGGCAACAGTAGCCGGTCTGGCCATTGTCTTTTTATTACTTGTCATCTTATCACTGAGAGAAAAGAATCAAAAAAACATTATATCCATGATCTTTGCCTCTTTCCTGGTCATCATGACAACTGGAGTTTTTGCAATGCTTGCCCTTGATAAATATACCAAGGAAGCAACCCTGTACGGGGTTAAAAACACACGTATCCTACGCAATGAGACCATTGTCTTCACCGGCTACGTCAAAAATAAAGGGAACTATAAGATCGGGAAGATCACCCTGAAAGTCAAACTGGTCAACCGCGGACATGTCACGGGAAATGTTCAGGGCGGAAAACTCTATAAACCAAGCGGTTTTTTTGATTTCATAGGTTCTTTTGGAAGTGATTCAAGGGCTGTAAAAGTCCAAAAAGTTGAAGAGGAATTTGTTGTAGCACGGAATATCGAGCCGGACAAGGCCAGCTTTTTCAGAGTAGAACTACCTTATCCGCCACACTTTAAACATGTGGCGCAATATACCTCAATAACGGCACACTAGGCAAAGAGAGACTAGTATTTCATCCCTATCTGTTTAAGCGCATTATTGATATGTCTGACCTGGGTATTTCGATCTCGGCACCACTCCGGTGCAATCAAAGAGTCATCGTCAATGCCGGCTGTGATACGCTGAACGGAGACCTTTTCAGGTTTCATCTTCAAAGACTCCAATAGCACTTCCAGATATAACTCTTCTGTGATCGGTCTAAAGTCTCCACGGTTGTATTCATTAGCCAAGGCCGTACGTTTTGTCACATATAGAGGATGGTACTTCACCGAGTCTATACCCCATTCATAGGCTTTTTTAGCAGTCTCAAGCATCATCTCCTTGTCCTCACCGGGCAGACCGAAGATAAGATGGCCACAGACATTAAGACCCAAAGACTTCGCCTTTTTGATCAGGGTTTCAACATTGGCACTATCATGACCGCGATTAATACGCTCCAGGGTCTCATCATATATCGACTGAATACCAAATTCTATCCAGATCTCTTTATCTTTGTTCAGCTCGGCCAAGTACTCCAGCGTCTCATCCGTAACGGAGTCTGAGCGTGTACCGATACTCAAGCCTACCACATCATCAAAGGTCAAGGCCTTGTCATAAAGAGCCTTGAGGGTATCAAAAGGGGCATAGGTATTGGTAAAAGACTGAAAATAGACCAGGAACTTCTCTGCCCCGTATTCCCGTTTTGCCTTGGAGACAACAACTTCAAACTGTTTTTCCAGTTGCAAAAGCTGTTTATCCAGATGGGGGTTTTCTTTGGACTCCAGATTAAGATGAAATCCCTTTAATTCCTGAACACTGTCAAGGCTAGGAGAGAAGGAGTCATTTTCACAGAAGGTACACCCTCCCCGTGCCACTGTTCCATCAATATTTGGGCAGGTAAACCCTGAGATGGAGATGGGTGCCTTATAGACTTTGGTTCCGAATTTCTCTTTGAGGTATCCCCCATAGGTATAGACTTGTTGTAACTGCATAACTAGTAGAGGTATTCCCCCGTGAAGCAGGCCGTACAATACTCATCATTCTCAGCCTTTACGGATCGAAGTAAGGCCTCATGGCTTAGATAAGCCAAAGAGTCTGCACCCATATATTCACACATCTCTGCATTGCTCATATTGGCGGCCAATAAATTCTCCTTGTCCGGTGTATCGATTCCGTAATAACACGGATCCGTTGTCGGTGGAGACGAGATACGCATATGTACCTCTGCCGCCCCGGCTTCTTTTAGCATACGCACGATACGCTTAGAGGTTGTCCCACGTACAATAGAGTCATCAATAACCACCAGTTTCTTACCTTTGATCAGGCTCTTGATAGGTGAGAGCTTCATCTTCACCTTCAATTCTCTCATCTCCTGAGTCGGCTCAATAAAGGTACGTCCGATGTAGTGGTTTCGCATCAGCCCCATCTCATAAGGGATCCCGCTTTCCTGGGCATACCCAAGGGCTGCCGGCACGCCCCCATCCGGCACCGGTACAACCATATCCGCATCAACCGGTGCGATCTTGGAAAGTTCAGCACCCATGTTCTTACGCATCTGGTAGACATTCTTGCCAAAGACCTCTGAATCGGGACGGGCAAAATAGACATACTCGAAGATACAGTGCTTGGGTGTAGGTTCATACACCTGAATAGACTGAGGCGCCTTGCCTTTTTCAAAGATGATCAGTTCACCCGGATTCACATCACGGATATATTCTGCCCCGACAAGATCAAAAGCACAGGTCTCTGAAGCGACAATATATCCCTCGCCGATCTTACCGATACTAAGTGGTCTAAGACCATGAGGATCACGCATGGCAAACATCTTCTTACGGGATAAAAAGACCAGGGAATAAGCCCCCTGGATCTTCTTGACCGCATCGATAATACGATCCAGTAGTTTGCTCTCCTCTGACTTGGCGATCAGGTGGATCAGGTTCTCCGTATCCATAAAGGTCTGGAAGATCGCTCCGCGTTTGATAAGACGGTCTCTCACCTCCTGAGCATTGGTCAGGTTTCCATTATGCACGATGGCCATCTCTCCCAGATCATAACGGGCGAATACCGGTTGCGCGTCCAAAATAGAGTCATCCCCCGCTGTGGAATAACGGTTATGACCGATAGCAGCCGTCCCCTGAAGGGTCTTTAGCTTATCGTCAGTAAAGACCTGGGATACCAGACCTCTATCCTTGATCGTATGTACTTTTTTACCATCCGCCGAAGAGATACCACAGGCTTCTTGACCGCGATGCTGAAGTGAATGGAGGGAAAAGTAGGCTAACTTTGAAGCCTCCGGGTGGTTATAGATCCCGACAACTGCACATTTTTCGTTTAATTCTCTTTGCATTAATCCAATCCTAGACAATCTGAAATATTATAAAGACCGGCTTCTTGTCCTGCCAGCCATTTGGAAGCTCTCAAAGCTCCCTTGGAAAAGGTGTGACGGGAAGTGGCTGTGTGATTCAGCTCAATAAATTCTCCCTCGTTATAAAAACCTACCGTATGACGTCCGACAATGTCCCCGCCACGCAGAGCCATCACCGCGATCTCATCCTTGCTGCGTTCACCGATATTGCCGTTACGGCCGCTGACACGTACCTTATCCAGGTCAAGATCCCGTCCTTTGGCTGCTGATTCTGCCAGGGTAAGTGCCGTTCCACTTGGAGCATCTTTCTTATGCTTGTGATGCATCTCAACGATCTCGATATCAAAACCTTCCAATACCGCTGAGGCTTGTTGGACCAGCTTGGATAAGACGGCAACGCCCAGAGACATGTTTGTTGCATATAGGATAGGCATTTTCTCACTGGCATCTTTGAGAAGATTGAACTGATGCAGTTCCAGACCTGTTGTAGCAATTACCAGAGGCTTGGGGTTTTGCATGCTCTTTTCAAGTAGAGCCTGAGTTGCATCCGGCAATGAAAAGTCAATGACCACATCACAGGCGTTTAAAAAGCTCTCAAGGTCGTTTGTGACCAGGGCTGATGGATCAATCGCAAAATCCAGTTCATTACGCACAAATACTGCTGAAAGCACCAAGGCCTCTTCAGTTTTAAGGTCTTCTAATAGAAGCTTCCCAACTCTACCTGTACCGCCGTACACACCTACTTTAATCATTCTCTCTCTTTTATCCGTTTAATTTTTTATCAACATATGCAATAGCGCTCATCGCAGCAATGGCACCGTCCCCCGCTGCACAAACAACCTGTTTTGGCGCTTCAATACGAATATCGCCTGCAGCAAACAGTCCCGGAACGGATGATCTCATGTTCAGATCGACAACGACCTGACCACGGTCATTCACATCGCAGATCGCTTTGCCTTCATCATCTTTTAGTACACGGTCATTCACATCATTCCCGACAAAGGTGAAGATCCCGGGCACATCGATCTGACGATCACCTTCAGGGGTCTTCACGCTCAGACCTGTTACACCCATGGCATCACC
>JBFEYO010000064.1:0-10887 GCA_041562075.1 Sulfurimonadaceae bacterium
ATCCGCCGCATCGTAGGTCCCATCGATGACTGGTGTTGTGTCATTCGAGATAAAGTCTGTCGCACTGGCGCCTGTATCATCTGTCATACCGCTGATCGCTACTGTTGACCCGTCTGCATCACTATCAATGGTGGTATCGACCGTGATGTCTTGCGTCGCTGTCGCTACGTTACCGGCCGTATCGGTAGAGGTGACGGTGGCCGTGTAGGTGCCATCTGTCAGCGGTGTACCTGTGACATCAAGGCTCCAGTTACCCGAACCGTCGACTGTAAGGAACCCATCACCTACCGTGTAGTCTGTTCCGTTGAAGTTAACACCCAGCGTATTTCCATCACCAAGATCTATCGTACCGCCAATCAGCAATGTGGTGTCATTCGTGATAAAGTCATTGTTATCCGCACCCGTATCGTCCGTGATACTTGTGATCGCTACCGTTGAACCGTTGGCGTTATTATCAGCCGTCGTATCCACCGTGATATCCTGAGTCGCAGTGGCTACGTTGCCAGCGGTGTCTGTCGCTGTGACCGTCGCTGTGTACGTCCCGTCCGCTAGCGGTGTCCCCGTAACATCAAGCGTCCAGTTACCCGATCCGTCGACGGTAAGGAAACCATCGCCTACCACATAATCTGTTCCGTTGAAGTTGACGCCAATATCTGCCCCTGCCTCTGCCGTTCCCTTAATGAGCAATTCTGTATCAGAAGTAATATAATCACCGTCAATACCCGTGTCATCAGTAATGCCCGTAATGGCTACACTGCTATTTGTGTCAATCGTAATATCTTGTGTTGCAAAATCCCTGTTGCCCGCGATATCCGTTACCGTTGCAGTAGCTGTGTAGGTACCATCCGTTAACGTTGTCCCTGTGACATCAAGCGTCCAGTTACCCGAACCGTCAATAAGCAGCTCCGGATCCGATGTCGTATAAGTATTGCCATTAAAATCGACACTGAAGGTATTACCATCGCCGAGATCGACGGTACCCCCGATTAACAAGGTTGTGTCATTCGTGACATAATCACCCGCAATACCTGTATCATCACTGATGCTCGTAATCGCGACAGTACTTCCATTATTATTGTTATCTGCCGTCGTATCAATGATAATATCTTGTGTAGCCGATGCTGTATTGCCCGCAATGTCAGTGACCGTTGCAGTAGCTGTATAACTACCGTCTGTCAAAGGTGTACCGCTTACATCCAGTGCCCAGTTTCCGGCACTATCAACAACTAATTCCGGATCTGATGTCGTATAGGTATTGCCATTAAAATCAACACTCAGTACATTACCGTCATCCAGGTCAACACTTCCTCTGATGATAAGTGTTGTGTCATTCGTAATAAAATCGCCTGCTATACCCGTATCATCCGTAATACCCGTAATACTCACCGTATTACCGTCACCGTCCGTATCTATCGTCGTGTCAATAATAATATTTTGCGTAACACTTTCACTATTGCCGTCGCTGTCCGTGATGGTTGCCGTAGTTATATACGTCCCATCTGTCAACGGTGTACCGGTTACATCCAGAGTCCAGTTGCCATCTTCATCGACAATCAGTTCCGGATCTGATGTCGTATAGGTATTACCGTTAAAATCAATACTCACCGTACTCTCATCACCTGCAGTAACTGTTCCGCTGATCACTATCGTTGTGTCATTGGTGATAAAATCATTCGCAATACCTGTGTCATCTGTAATGCCGGTAATCGATATAGGAGAAGGCCCTTCTGCGGCATTTGCCGGAGCTATCAGGCCGTTATCCAGAAGCTCCGGTGTTACACCATAAATACCTTCCGTACCCAGATATTCAGCCCGTGAAAATCCTGTATTCTCATTATGCTGTACAAAACTACCCTCTTCTACGGCAGAAGCATTTGCTCCTTCATCACCGGCTGCGGTTTCGTTTTCCAGAACGACCTCATCATTTCCTTCAAGGATTTTCTGAATATCGGCTATCTGTGCCTGAACGGCATCGTCAGTTATTTCGCTCTCGTATACCGAGCTGTCGATAACCATCAGTTGACCGGCCCCAAGTTTCAAAGTATTACCATTATCCAATACAATCACAAGGTTTGCATTGACCCCGGTCTGTACAATATCATTGGCATAGATGGTTGAATGTTGGCCCAAAGCCCTAGTATCAACACCGCTCTTGGCCGTTGCATCACCACTTATTTGTATTACATATCCGACGATTTCAGTACTCATGACATACCTTTTCATTTATATCTTTCGTATCTTAACTCATAGATATAAATTTGTATAGAGTCCTTTGGTACTATATGGTACTATCCACTTTTACTGCCTTACAGCCTTCCCCTGCATATGTGTAATACCCAATTGAAGTAGTTTATCAATATCGGAAGCTTCATCAACATGGGTAGCAATTATCTCTGTACCAATACTGTTGACGATATTCAAAAGGTTCCTTCTGGTGTTTTCCGATGCATTTCCATAAGTCATATCATATATATACAGCGTATTGACCCTTAAAAAAGCCGGTCTTAAAATCTGTAGATATTTCGGTTTAACCTCCGGCAGGAAGAAATGATCGATTCCAAAGACATACCCCAAAGACTTTATCATCATCGCAAACTTACGAACACTCTCCGTCTCTTGAAGGGCTGTCGTGTTACTGACGCTTAACCATATCTTTTGCTCCGGTTTCTCTTTTTGCAAGGAGGTCAGTTTATCTATCAGCCAATTGACATTTGAACTCTTTTTGATGAAGTCTGCCGTTAACGAGACCGCGATCTCCCGAGGACTATCTGGCTGCTGCATCAGTTCAAATACCTTTTTCATCAGATAATAATCGATTTTATCCGCTATTCCCATATCGATGGCAATGGACATTAAATTTGGCAACTGTCGTTCCTGTCCTTGTGTATCCAGAAGTTTTAAAAAGACCTTTTCGTGGGTCAGGCGCTCTTTCCCTTCTATGACCTGGGTCACTGGTTCTGATTCCAGTATCAACCGCAGCTCATACATACTGCTTAACAGCTCATTACGCAACTCTTCTCTTCCCAGTACCAAAGTATCCTTATCCGTTTGGTCGATATATGTCTGAAAGTTCCCCTCCTGCTTGGCAATAGAGACCGCTGTATCAGCTTTGGATAAAAGCCTTGTAAGGGTATCCTCGTGGGAGTACTCTCCAACTGCACACCCTATTCTAAAATATTTTTCTATCCCCGTATCCAGAGCATTTACCTCGTGACGCAAGGCACCTAGAATTTCTTCTCCCTGTCGTACAAGCTCTTCCGTGCACGAAGAAGGCACAATCAATATAAAATCATTTTCATTTAGACGAATAAAAAGTGACCGTTCCATCCCTTTAAACACTTTTTGAATATCACCGACAAAGTGCTTGACTACCTTCAGATAATGTTCGTATCCATACTCTCTTTTAAGACGGTTCATCCCCTCCGTACTAAACATCATATAGACGCCATTGCCTAAAGATGAACTGTCTTGCATATAATCCAAGAACTTCACCGTCAGATATTTTCTATTATAAATATTGGTTTCCGGGTCTTTATACAGCAGTTCCTGATACCGGTGCATCGTCTCGCTCTCTTGTTCAAAAATATCCTTGAACTTCGAAATCATCCCGTTAATGGCTACAGAAACAGCCTTGAACTCCGTCGTAAAAGGGATCTTGTCTTCAATGACAAAAATATTATCTTTGATTTTTTCTGCCTGTTCTTCAATCTTTGCAAGCGGTCGCAAGCCGATACGCAGAAGAATATACAGTACTACGAAACCCATTACAATTGTTATCAAAAAGATATTGATAAAATGTAAAAAAGCATCATACATCTGATAGTAGGCAAATCCTGATCGGCTGGAAACCTCAATCCTTCCAAAGCGTCTCCAGTTGATGACAATATCACTTGATGCCACCTTGTTCTCTATCTGTATCAGACCGAAAAACCACTCCGGAACCTCGTACACGTTTTGGTAATCTTCCCGAGTATACAAGACCTCTTCATTGATATCCAGCAGTGTTATCCTCTCATAATACCCGCTATCAAAGGCCGCGTCTATCAGACTCTGTTTGACCGCCAACTCTTCACTGGGCGTTATTGACAAAGAGAGTCCCAGCCAATGGGCTGTGTTAACCGAATTCGTATAAAGCTGATTTTGAATGTATGTCATGGAGTTATTAAAGTTTTGCACCAAAATAGATGTCGCCAAAATACTCATAAAGACACTCAATATAATAACAAGCTGTGTAAATAATCTCACATAGACTCCTTTTTTCGCATGATTTTCGGTGAATCCCACTGATGCTTCTGGTTGGTAGCTGCCGGTAGTATTTGACCTAATTTCGCTCGTTTGGCATTTAACAAATCCTCTCCTTTAAAACTGTAGATCGGGATGATATCTTTTCGATGTGTTGCCGGGAATATCTTTTGATTGTAATTATCCAGTATCAGAGGAATCGACGTCGGTGTCTCATAATAGCTTAGGACAAGATGGGGGATATTATGACGTTTTGACATTCCATAGGTGATATACATCTTGGAACTTTCAATACCCAGCTCCTTTAACGTAAAATACTTCGCAATGACGTAATCTTCACAATCACCCCTGTCTTTGCCGATGAATTCGAGCCGTGTAGCCCAATAATCTGACACCTGCCACACCCTTTTGTCTGAAGCATACGGTGTCTTATTGAAAAAGCTGTTAACACGTATCAGCTTCTCTTTTTCACCCAGGTTTACAGACTCGTTCATCATACGCACCAAAGCTTCTACCCGTCTGCCTGCATAGATATCGTACTGCTTTTGAACATCTGCGTACTGCTGTTTTGTCACATAATATACAGAAGTGTTTTCTGAAAAAAGATCAAGCACTAACAGAAGGAAAAGTAAAAAATAACGCTTTTGTATAACCGTTTCCTCCTCTTTACCTACTCTCAAGCCACTCGTGGTTAACGGCTCTCTTCCGATTCTCTTGCACTCACATCTATCCACTTGGACATCGTAGACAACATCTTTTCCGGTTTGATCGGCTTAGAGATATGATCGTTAAGACCTGATTGCCTTATTTTTTCAATATCATCGACAAAGACATTGGCAGTAAGCGCGATGATCGGCAGGTCTTTATACTTTTTGTCTTCCCGAATAATCCTGGTGGCTGTGCAACCGTCCATGATAGGCATTTGACAGTCCATCAACACCCCGTCAAACTCATGTTTCTTAAGCATCTCTATCGCCTCTTCTCCATTCCAGACGGCTACAAACTCCATCCCATGATGGCTCAGAATATCCTGAGCCAGTTCCTGATTGAGTTCATTATCTTCGACTAAAAGGATTTTTGCCCCTTTGAGTTTGTCTGCAACCTCACCCTCATCATGATTCTCTGTTCCTTCCGCCCCCTGCTCTATCTGTGACGCCGTCTGTTTTTTCAAAACAACGCTAAACATAAAACTGCTTCCCTTGCCTTCTTCGCTTTCAAGCCATATATCACCGCCCATAAGCTGTGTGATGTTTTTTGATATCGCTAGCCCCAGTCCCGTGCCCCCATATTTTCGTGTCGTCGAACTGTCCGCTTGACTGAAGGATTGAAACAGGTTTTTCTGCTGTTCCTCGCTGATCCCTATCCCCTTGTCCTGAACACAAAACTGCAGTGTGGCACTCTCTTCATCCTCTGCTAACAAGGAGACAGAAAAAAGCACATCTTCATCTTCGGGACTAAACTTGATCGCATTACTGCCCAGGTTTATCAACACCTGAGAAAGCCTTAGCTGATCACCGATGAAATACCAGGGAACATCTTTATCTATCTTGACCTTGGTCTTTATGTTTTTCTCTTTGGCTCTGGTGGACAGTATGTTAAGCATTGAACTGATGACGTACTGCAGCTGAAAGGCGGTCTCCTCCAACTCAAGTTTTCCGGCTTCTATTTTAGAGAAGTCCAGAATATCATTCAGAATACCCAATAAACTTTCTGAAGATTGATGTGCTTTTTCAATATAATTTCTCTCTTTTCCCTCCAAATTCCCGTTTAATGCAAGATATGTCATACCGATGATGCTGTTCATCGGAGTCCTGATCTCATGACTCATATTGGCTAAAAACTCTGACTTAATTCTGCTGGCCTGTTCCGCTTCATCTTTGGCTATACGTAAGACTTTTTTACTCTCGACAAGCTCTTTTTCATACTCTTTTTGTGTGGTGACGTCATAAACGCTGCCCAGGGTCTGCAGCACGTTTCCATCCTTATCAAAGAGATGTTTCCCCCTCTCTTCCACATATCTGACATTGCCTTTTTCAGTAATGATCTTATGTTCGATGAAATAGCTTCTTTTGTCATCTATGGAACGTTCAAAGGCCTCTGCAAGCTTCTGCTGATCTTCCGGGGCCACATAGGACATGAACTTCTCATAGCTTACCTCAAAGGACCTGTCCGTGATCTCAAAGATGTCATAAACACCATCCGTCCAGTGGATCTTCTCTGTCCTTGCGTCATACTCCCAAAAGCCGATCTGTGCGACTTTGGATGTCTCATTAAGCGTATTGTTAAGCCGTTCGACCTCATCCAGGTTCAGTAAGGTCTTACGAAAGATCAGCATCGCTATATAAGTCAGCATGATGGACAATCCAAATACAATAACAAAGAGTGCCATATAATGCATACGCGACATCTCATGCTGCGTCATATGCAAGCCGTGTTTAAACTTCAATATCAGGTATATTCCCCCATCGATAGGGACATCAAGTTTTTTAGACGCAAAATGATCTGTTCGAAAAAAAGGCGATGACAAAATATCATTTCCATAGACGGAAAACTCACGGGAGATATGATACTTGTGTGATAGAACATTTCCCCAGGATCTTGCTTCGTCGATATGATCATCTTCACTATACACTATGGTATAACCGTCCCCATCAGAGAGGATAAGATCGTAAAAAGGCGACTGTAAAAGTGCTTCTATGAGATCTTGTATAGCATAACGCATGATCACTATCCCGCCAAACTGGTCATCTATCCCAAGGGGCAGGACTGCACTTAATACAGGTGTATGGGGAGTCTCGGCCTTACCCTCCGTCCGCTCAAGCTCCGGTCTGGAGAACCAGACCTTGTCCAACTCCTTTGATGTTGAGTCAAGAAGATACCCTTCACTTACATTGACCGGCAACTTGTCTTCAGTAACCACGTAAGCAGATTCCCCGGGTGCCGCTTTGGCAATCCTTATCCTCTCCTTACCATCCTTATCGATAAACCGCACCTGTATAAGAGCTGAATGGGACCGGCCGTAGGTTAGAAAAAGGTTTTCTACCAAACCTTTGTTATGACCCTTATGTAAATAATCCTGAAAAAGGGAAGACCCCGCCAAGGCCTTGATATCATTGGCGCTGTCTTTTAGGAAAGAGCTTAACAGTGCCTCTTTCTCGATGGCTTCAAGTTTTCCCCCATCCAGCACAATCTGCTCAGGTTTATGTCCAAAGAAAAACTCTTCTATGATGACTATAGAGCACAGTAATATTAAAGAAAAAGATATAAATATTGCAAATATCTTTACAACAGACCTGTTCTTCGCATCCGTCATATTCCGCTCCCGTTTTCTTTGATACCTTCTTATCATCTCTAGCACATTCGATTATATCTGTTTTTTTTATATTTGTTAAGTCATCTTAAACTCAAGCGCATGAGTCGACACGCGATTGAAAGAACACATATCAGGCACATCCGTATCACACACAAAAGCTTGAGCCCCGTTTAAGAACAGGACATGGTATACTATAGTTCACGAGTGGAATACTTGGCGTAGGATGCTTTTGATGAATCACATCATATATGGAAGCAAAGTCAAACGATAAAGAGGTTATGGATGCCCGATAGACAAGAGATCATATTGGTCGTAGATGACACACCGGAAAACATTGAAATTCTTCGGGAGATCCTGCATCACTCCTATGTCATCAAGGCTGCACGAAGCGGCGAACAGGCCCTTAAAATCCTTGAAAAAGACCCTAAACCCGATATGGTTCTCCTTGATATCATGATGCCCGAGATGGACGGATATGAAGTATGCCGGCGTATGAAAAAAAATCCCCTGACAGCACCTATACCGGTCATCTTCATTAGTGCTCTTAGCGACAAATCAGATGAACAAAAAGGTTTGAACCTGGGTGCTGTCGATTATATTACCAAACCGATCAATCCGGCTATTACCCAAGCAAGAATCAAAACGCACCTCTCCTTATATGATCAGAACCGTGAACTTGAGAAGAAGGTCCGGGAGCGTACAAAAGAGATCGACGAATCACGTCTGTCAATCATACGTCAACTTGGTCGTGCCGCGGAGTTCAAGGACAATGAGACGGGTCTGCATGTTATACGCATGAGTCATTACACCCGCCTGATAGCCGAATCCATGGCAGGAGAAGCCAATGAATGGAGTCATCTTTTATTCCAGGCTGCACCCATGCATGATGTGGGAAAGATCGGCATCCCCGACCGCATCATACTTAAACCGGGGAAACTGGATGATGAGGAGTGGAGCTTCATGCAAAAACATCCCCAATTTGGTGCGGAGATCATTGGCGAACATGAGTCCAAACTATTGATGCTGGCCAAAGAGATCGCACTGACGCATCACGAAAAATTTGATGGCTCAGGATACCCTCATGGCCTAGCCGGCGAAGATATCCCGATCAGCGGAAGGATTGTCGCCATTGCCGATGTATTTGACGCCCTCTCCAGTGAGCGTCCCTACAAAAAAGCATGGCCGCTTGAGGAGATCCTCGCTTTTATCAAAGGGCAATCCGGTTTACATTTTGATCCGGATATCGTAGAGCATTTTTACAAGGTTCTACCGGAGATTCTCAAGGTAAAAGAGAGATTTTCCGAGACAGAAGAACCCTTGCACAAAGGGTCTATATAATGACGGTATGGTGGGAAAAATGAAAAGCAACAACCCTTCTCTTCTTCTGATAGAAGACTCAAAGATGATAAACACTGCGCTGAGTGCGCAACTTCAAAAGTCCTCTATGCCTAACTTTGATGTTCACACTGCCTTGACACTTGAAACAGCGAAAAGCATCATACATGAGCAGCATATCGACTATATTATCCTGGACCTCGAACTCCCCGATGGAACGGGAGAAGACTTTATCACCTACTTGCAGACCAACGGACTGGATGAGAAAATAAAGACGATCATATTGACGGGAAATGTACAAAAAGAGCGTCGCAGCAAACTTTTTGAGATGGGGATCATCGATTACCTCTCCAAAGACAACCCCATAAACTTCCTGGCCAATGAGATCATCAAAAGCATCAATCATCACATCTCCCATCATGATGTACGGATTCTTATCGTGGATGATTCAAGTACCTATTTGAAACATCTCAAAAATATCCTGCAAAACAGGAACTATATCGTGGAGGTCACACAGCACAGCAGTGAGGTCTATGAAACCTTAAAAAACAAAGCGTTCAATTTGTTGATCACAGACCTGGAGATGCCTGAGATGAGCGGTATTGAACTCCTCCGCCAGATACGCGGGGATGACCAACTGCTGGACCTTCCGATCATAGGCATCTCAGGCACCACCAATCAGGACCTGGTCGCCCAGCTTCTTAAAAGCGGGGCAAACGACTTTCTTCAAAAACCCTTTTCCATAGAGAATCTGCTCTTAAAAGTCGAAGTCAGTGTCTCCCTGCATAAAAAACAGCGTAAGCTGAACGAACTCAATGAGTTTCTACAAGAGGAGGTGAGACAGAAAGTAGCGCAGATACATCAGACAAATCAGCTTCTCGAACTTGAAAACCGTCATGCCCAAATGGGCCATATGGTCAGTGCACTGACCCATCAATGGAAACAACCGCTTCACGGGATCAGTCTAGCTGCCGATTATATCAAACACATGGGTACGGCAGATGAAGAGATTATCGAGACCATCAACATGATTCAGGAGCAGGTCCATTTTCTTTCTGAAACCATGGACTCCTTTAAGCACTTTTTTAAACCCGGCAAAGAGCAGAAGGAGTTTTCCGTACTGGGCGCATTCGAGAGTGTGCTTAAAATACTTGGAGAGACCTACGACAATATGGATATCACACTTAATGGAGACAAGAGCCTTTTCACAAGAGGATATCCAAATGAGTTTTATCAAGTCATCATTAATCTTTTAAACAATGCCCAGGATGCCTTCGAAGAACATCAACATGAACAGCCTGAGATCAACATCAATGTTACCCAGGAGGGGGATACAATCCTCACCAGCGTTTGTGATAATGCCGGTGGGATCCCGGAAACTATCATTACCAAGCTATTTGATCAGTATGTCTCTACCAAAGGAAATAAGGGAAGCGGTATCGGTCTGGACATGACACGTACTATCATCGAAAAAATCCATGGCACTATTCGTGCTGAAAACAGAGAAAACGGGGCATGTTTCACGATCATTTTACCCTTATACAAAGGAGCCGGTTTTGAATCAGAGTGACAATCACACCAATGCATTTCCCTCGCTAAAAGCCCATCTGGAGACGCTCCAAAAAGGCCGTTCACTCATCATTGAGACCTGGATGTCTGATAGTTCCGCCAAACAGGCTATAGAAAAGTTCAGTGACCTTCAAACATTTAAAGAGACCTATGCGGCGTCTGTTGTTGACTACTACTATCAGATCATTCAAGGAAGTGTCGGACTCAATGAATGTCCCGTCATAAACCAATGGCTCGACAACTGTCATAGTAAACACATCCCTCCCCATATCGTTATGACCATCTGCCTGGCCTTTCGTAAAAGTCTGATAGGGTACCTCATAGAACAGACATTCTTTGACCATGAAATATTTGATGAGATCAGCCTGCTCACCGATAGGGAACTAACCAAAGTAATGCAGACCTATTCTCTAAAACTGGAGGAAAAA
>JBFEYO010000065.1:0-10842 GCA_041562075.1 Sulfurimonadaceae bacterium
ACAAAACTCCATACCAGCAGACGCATTACTTGATCTCGTAACCCTTCTCTTCCAGACACTGTCTACATTCAGGTTTGATTGGTGACTGGGAAGCCTCAGCCGCTTTTTTCTCGTCATAATATTGACACTCCGTCAAGTCCTTTTGCACTTGATGTGTTGAGAACCCCTCCGGACATATCAGACCATTTATCGTTACGCGATTAGAACTACAACCTACCGCTAACATCACTGTTAGTATCCATAAAACAATTTTCATTTTCTTACTTTCTGCATTAATATTCATATTATAGCTTAGATTGTATAATCCTTACTATCAACAAAAGGCAGAGCATGAAGCAGTATTTACAACTTTGTAAGCGAATCATCGATGAGGGAACCTGGATCAATAACGAACGCACCGGTAAACGCTGTCTTACTGTGATCAATGCCGACCTGCAATATGAAGTGGGTAAAAACGAGTTCCCGCTGATTACTACCCGAAAATCCTACTACAAGGCTGCCATTGCAGAGTTTTTGGGATATATTAGGGGATATGACAATGCTGCAGACTTTCGTGCACTGGGTACAAAAACCTGGGATGCCAATGCCAATTTAAACGAAGCCTGGCTCAACAACCCTTACCGCAAAGGTGACGATGATATGGGTCGGGTGTATGGGGTGCAGGCAAGGGGATGGAAGACCCCTGAGGGTAACACCATCGATCAGCTTAAAAAGGTCGTCGATAACCTTAGCAAGGGGATTGACGATAGAGCAGAGATCATCACCTTTTACAATCCCGGAGAATTTCATATGGGCTGTCTGCGTCCGTGCATGCATACCCATACCTTCTCCCTTCTGGGAGATACCCTTCATCTGACCTCCTACCAGCGTTCATGCGATGTGCCCTTGGGGCTAAACTTCAATCAGGTACAGGTCTTTACCTTCCTGGCCCTGATGGCACGGATCACAGGAAAAAAACCGGGAACGGCCTATCATAAGATCGTCAACGCCCATATCTATGAAGATCAGCTGGAACTCATGAGGGATGTACAACTCAAACGCGAACCCTTCCCCTCTCCACAGCTGCATATCAATGAAAAGATCCAAAGCCTGGAAGATCTTGAGACCTGGGTAACAATGGATGATTTCTCCATCAGCGGATATGAGTGCCACGAGCCCATCGCCTATCCATTCTCTGTCTAGGAAAAGTCATGTCCAAACCTTTGATATCCATTATCGTAGCCATGGCTAACAACCGTGTTATAGGAAAGAATAATGATATGCCATGGCATCTTCCTGCGGACCTGCAGCACTTTAAATCCGTTACATTGGGGAAACCCATCATAATGGGTAGAAAAACCTATGAATCCATCGGCAGACCCCTCCCCGGACGTCAAAACATCATTGTTAGTCGAAACCCTGAATATAGGGTTGAAGGCTGTAAGGTCGTACGTTCCCTACAAGAAGCTACCGCTCTTGTACAAAATGAGGAGGAGATCATGATCATTGGTGGTGGAAAACTATATGCTCAGGCCCTTGAATCAGCCGACAGACTCTACCTTACCTTTATTGACCTGGAGGTAGATGGGGATACCCATTTTCCTGAATATGAACACTTAAACATCAAAGAAGTCAAACGGGAAAAACATCATAAGGATGAGAAGAATCCCTATGACTATCAATTCGTGGATTTTGAGATTCGGAAGTCTTAGGCAAAGAGTTTCTCTACCGCTACCTTTCCTTCGACACCTGCCGCGATATTGGCGATATACTGCACATACATCTTTGCATACTGTCTTGCGATCATCTCCACATCATCAACCACTCTCAAATGCGGCTCTATCAGTGTCTCAAAAAGCGCCATATCCTCATCCATCTCACCCATGACCTCTGGGATCTGTGAGACTGCAAAACCATAGTGGATAAAAGACTCATACAGGGCATTCAGGGCCATGATATGCTCGGGCTGCCGTATGATTCCCCCTTCAGGTATAAGGTTTTTGGCATATATATACGATTTTTCTGCCGTGTCCAAGGCTAACAATATTTTTTCTCTCATCTTGGCTCCCTCGACTTATAAGCTGTCAGTATAGTTCAAATTAGTTAATGATTGTCTCAAAAAAAAATGTTAATTAAATGTGGAGGGCGTCAGGATTTGGATTTGTCCAGTTTAACCCGCTGAGCATGGGTAATGGCTACGGCCATGGCATCAGAGATGTCCAGGGGTTTGATCGGCTTTTTGATCCCTAACAGACGCTGTACCATAAAGGCTACCTGCTCCTTTTGAGCCTTCCCCTTACCTGTGAGCGCTTTTTTTACCTGCAAGGCCGTGTACTCATTAAATTGCCCAAACTCCTGCAAGATCTTGAGCATCATCGCCCCGCGGAATTGCGCCAGTTTGATCGTCGTCTTCGGGTTATGGGCATAAAAGATATCCTCCATAGCCACCTCATCAATGTCAAAACTCTTGAATATCTGATCAAAACCCTCTACCATCTGTGGAATTTGAAATTGCAGGTCTTCCGGTTTGATCTTGATAAGCCCTGCCTCGACTAGCGTCATCTTACTTCCTTCCAATGAAATAATCGCGTATCCAAGATTTCGCGTACCCGGATCTATCCCTAAGATATTCACATCATTCCTTTTAACCTGTAGCAGGGGTCTATAGAGCTATTTTTAGATATTATTCACTGATGTGAATAACTTTTAATTCACATGAAGAACTTCGCTATTTTAGCTAATTATCCGATTTATTTCGTTATTATTCACAAAAGTTATTCACATATGAAATTCAGGGCATAAACCCTATCAAAAACACAGACAATAAAAGGCACCTATCCATGACCATTGGCGATTCCATCCTTTCCCTTCTCAAACAGGAGATCAGTGAACTAGAATATAATCGATATATCAAACAACTCAGCTTCTGTACGGAAAGCTCCAAAACCGATTATGCAGTTTTTCTCGCGCCCAATCCGCTGATCGCATCCTGGGTCAAGACGCGTTACAGTGAAAAAATCGCCCATCTCTTCGAAGTCAAAACCAGTATCAAACCCACTATTGCCTTTGAACTGAAAAACAGACGCAAAGAAAACCCGAAAAGCAGTGAAAGCAGCACGCCATCCTCACCCCAGCATTCTGCACATCAAAGCCTTCTCAACCCTGCTTATACCTTCGATAATTATGTTGTCGGAAGCTCCAATCAGTTCGCCTATTCAGCCGCTCAATCCGTATGTGAAAAACCGGGAGAAGCCTATAATCCTCTCTTTATCTACGGGGGAGTCGGTCTGGGTAAGACCCACCTGATGCAAGCGGTGGGTAACCGTCTTCAGACCCAGGGAAAATCTGTCATATACTCTTCCGTCGAGCAGTTTGTCAATGACTTCACCAGACATCTTCGAAACCAGACCATGGATAGGTTCAAAGACAAATACCGAAACTGTGATGTGTTGATGATCGATGATGTGCAGTTTCTATCGGGCAAGAACCAGACCCAAGAAGAGTTTTTCCATACCTTTGAAAGCCTGCGCAGCGAAAATAAACAGATTATTCTCACCTCCGATAAGCATCCCAAACAGATCGCCGGCTTGGAAGACAGGTTAAAAAGCCGTTTTGAATGGGGTCTGATCGCTGATATTCAACCGCCGGAACTGGAGACAAAAATCGCTATTATCAATAAAAAGTGTGAGATCAACAGAGTCGATATTTCTAAAGACATCATCGATTATATTGCCACAATCATTGACAATAATGCCCGTGAAATAGAGGGTATTCTCTCCAAGCTTCATGCCTATGCCAAACTGATGAATCAGGAGATCACCCTGGAGTTTACTAAAAATGTACTGAAGGAACAACTTAAAGAGAAACGGGAGAATATCACCATCGATTATATTCTTAAATTCGTCTCCAAAGAGCTCAACGTTAAACCCAGTGAAATCCGCTCTAAAAGTCGAAGCAAGAACATTGTCTATGCCCGCCGTGTCTCTATCTATCTGGCCCGCTCTCTTACCCAGAACACCATGCCTCAACTCGCACAATATTTTGGCATGAAAGACCATACTACTATCTCTCATACCATGAAAAAAATTAACGAACTCATTAAAAGCGATGAAAACTTCCGGGTCAAAATCGAAGAGCTCAATAATAAAATTTCTGCCGGTGAAGGTGCTTAGTAAAAGGGATTAAAACAATTTACTGTTTAAATACTCAAAAAAAAGATATAATTTCTTAGGTGAACAAATGTGAATAACTTTTTAAAAGATTTCACATCTGTACAAATGCGCTAGTAAAGGCTTTAGAGCTGTTTTTCACATATTCATCTCGCCTACTACTAACATTACAATTTTATTAATAAATATAGGGATTTCAACATGAAGATTTCAATAGCTAAAACTATTCTTGAAAATATTCTGATTCATTCTCAGGCTTTTTTAGAAAAGAAAGATACCTCACAAATCACCTCTCATATATTTTTAGAGACCCATGCAGGTAAACTATTAGTTAAAGCTACAGATTATGAAATCGGTTTAAAAGTAGAAACTGACCAGGTTGAAACACTTTCTCCCGGTACTATCACTGCTAACGGTAAAAAACTCTTAGATATCGTACGTATTCTTAAAGATGATCTCATTGTATTAGAAAATATAGGAGAGATGCTTCATATTCAACAAGGACAGTCAAACTTCAAACTTCCTACTTTTAATGCAAATGAGTTCCCTGAGTTCCCAACAGAAGACGCTAAACCAAAAATAAACCTTGATTCCACAAAACTGATCTCATCATTAAAAAAGATCATTCCCGCTATTGATAATAATAATCCAAAGTTTGAACTTAACGGAGCTCTTATCGATATTGCATCCAATACGATCTCTATCGTATCGACTGATACCAGACGTCTTGCACTTGTAGAAATAGAAAACAGCTCGAATGAAGAGTTATCATTGATCATTCCTAAAAAAGCCATCATTGAGATTCAAAAACTCTTTTTTAATGAAATAGAGATCTATTATGATAATACGCATCTAATGATTAAATCTGATCAGTATACTTTCTTTACCAAGCTGATCAACGGTAAGTTCCCTGATTTTACCCGTATCATTCCAAAAGAGACAGCTTATAACCTTACTCTTCCCAAACCGATGATGATTGATGCTATCAAACAAATTACGACCATCTCTAATGATCTTAAAATCACTTTTGAAAATGATCATATCACCTTTGAAAGTCTTAGTGAAGACAATATTGAGGCAAAAACGCAAATTGCCTATACAACACCATTTAATGATAAGTTCATATTGGCTATCAATAGTAAATATATCCTTGATTTTCTTTCACAGATCAATACTACAGAGTTTACTATCGGTTTAAATGAATCAAACCTACCCTTTGTAGTCTCTTCTGAAGACTTCAAAACAATCATCATGCCTATCGTTATCTAAGTATTTTTACTTAGATATTCTTCTGTACAAACTCTCCTTTTTATCTCATGCATCATGAAAATTAAAGTATATAAACTTAAATAGTGATATAATTAATCAAACCCTACCCCAAAGAAGAGGATTCTTATAATGCAAACTATTCAATGGGAATCAAAGTTTGAAACAGGTCAACATGACATGGACCTTCAACATCAATATTTCTTAAATCTTATTAATCATTTTATTAAAGCCATGCAGCAAAATAAAAAAAAGGTTGTTATTGAAGCGATGGTACATGAGTTGACTGCATATGCACGTTTTCATTTTAGCAGCGAGGAACGCTTGATGATTGAAAATGAGTACCCGGGTTATCAAGAGCATAAAATGCAGCATATGGATCTTATACAAACACTTAATATCCAGATCAACAACATTGACAAAGACTTTGAAAAGGGGATGATGGATATAACAAACTTTCTAGTCAATTGGTTTGTCCATCACACAACAGAAGTGGATAAAAAATTTACCCACTATCTTGAACATTTGTAAAGACAGTATATGCAGGATAATAAAGCTACGATATTAATCGTTGATGATACTATTGAAAATATTGATCTTCTTAAAAATATTTTAGAAGAAGATTACAATATAAAAGCAGCTGTTAATGGGGAGCAAGCGCTTAAAATTATAGAAAAAAACAATAAGATTGACATGATTTTATTGGATATCATGATGCCCGGAATTGACGGATATGAAGTGTGCGAGCGTATCAAAAAAAATCCGGCGACTGAACATATTCCTATCATATTCATTACAGCAATGAGTGATTATGTCGACGAAAAAAAAGGTCTGGCTATAGGCGCGGTAGATTATATTATCAAACCTATCAATCCCTCTATCACCCTTGCACGTATACAAACCCATCTAAAAAATTATGAACTAAATAGACTGTTGGATACAAAAGTCAAACAGCGTACACAAGAGCTCGAAGCAACGCAAATCGCACTTATACGACAATTGGGTAGAGCAGCAGAATATAAAGACAACGAAACAGGAATGCATGTCATACGAGTAGGTCATTATACAAAATTGATTGCAGAATCAATGGTAGGAAAAGATACGCCATGGACAGATTTGATGTTTCAAGCCGCACCTTTGCATGATATAGGAAAAATAGGCATTCCCGACAATATTTTGACAAAGCCCGGTAAACTTGACAGCGAAGAGTATAAGATTATGCAAACGCATTGTGAGATAGGAGCAAACATCATAGGAGACGTCGATTCACCTCTATTGCAATTAACAAAAGAGATAGCATTGAACCATCATGAAAAATTTGACGGTACAGGTTATCCCAGAGGCCTAAAAGGTGAAGAAATCGCAATAAGCGGCCGAATCGTATCGGTTGCCGATGTTTTTGATGCTTTAACATCTGAACGTCCCTATAAAAAAGCCTGGAGCGTTGAAGATTCAGTCGCATATATCGAAGGAAAAAGCGGAAAAGATTTTGATCCTAATGTCGTCGAACATTTTATAAAAGTATTGAATAAAATCTGTATAGTCAAAGAAAAATTTCCTGATCATTTAAGTTTTTCAGAATATGAGGAAATAAAGTAATGAGTCCGGTTAAATTAGAACAAGAACTCATAAATGAGAAAAAAAGGTTTAGATCACTCTTAAACAGTACACTGGACGGGTTTTGGTTGACTGACAACAAGGGAATAATCCTGGATGTAAATACCGCCTATGCAAATATGAGCGGTTATTCCATAGATGAGATTATTGGTAGACCCGTCAGTTTTTTTGAACATATTGATGATGATGAAGCCGTTAGAAACCGGGTAAAAAAGATTATAGAAGAAGGGGGTGCTTTTTTTGAAAGTCAACATAAAACAAAATCCGGAAAAATCATTGACGTCGACGTATCTATCAGTTACACAGATATAGATGAAGGCCAGTTTTTTGCGATCATTCGTAATATCACTGAACGAAAAAAACAAGAAGAAGATCTTAAGCGAGAACGTATTCTTCTGGACACAATTATCAATTCCATTCCCCTGCAGCTCTTTTGGAAGGATAAAGAAGGAAAGTTTTTAGGGGTAAATCGCTCATTTTTAGAGATGGTAAAAATAGAAGATCAAAAGGAGATCATAGGCAAGACAGATTTTGAAATGCCCTGGAAAGAGTATGCTAAACATTATCGTGAGGATGATCTTGAGATCATGTCTTCAGAGTATGGCAAAAAAGGTATTGTCGAAGAAATTACGGATGCAGATGATATTACAGAAGTCATTGAGACATCCAAAGTGCCTTTAAGAAATGAACATCATGAGGTTGTAGGTGTTGTCGGCATCTTTAATGAGATTACCGAAAAATATCAGATGCAAAAAGCGCTGCAGAGTGCCAAAGAAGAGTTTGAACTGATCTTCAAACTATCTCGTGACGGGATAGGGATGATCGATATTCATACCAATTTTTTGCATGCAAACCAATCCCTTCTGGATATGGTCGGTTTTGATATTGATGAGCTTAAACAAACCAGTTGTCTGAAGCTTACACCAAAAGAGGATATCCCGAAGGTAAAAGAGGCTATGAAAGAGCTCTTTACCAAGGGACATTATAATAATCTCGAAAAGAGGTGTAAGACCAAATCCGGTAGAACGATTATTTTAAACCTGAGTATGGTTATGATGCCTGATAAGAAAAAGATCTTATTGAATGCCAAAGACATCACCAAGCAAAAAGAGTATGAACAACAACTACAACAAAATAATACGATATTGACAGACAAGGTAGAAGAACGAACCCAGGAGCTTTCATCTTTACAGGATACTTATCAGCGTTATATTGATAATATTGGTAGGGAGTTTGTACTCTATTCTATCGATCCGGAGAGTTATCAGGTCGTTTTTATGAGCAGGGCATCTGAAAAAATCTTTGGATATGAACCGGATACCTTGCTCGGAAAATCATGGTTTGAAGCAATTAACTGGACGGAAACAAGTCAAAAACTTTTGAATGAGAGTCTTGAAAAGATCAACAACAAAGATATCGGGTTCTTTCATAAACAGCTCTTTTGTATTAATCCCGACGGTCAATATAAGACCTTACAAGATACGACTTACGGGATATATGATGCCCAGGGTAAATGTATACGCCTTGAGGGGCTTATAGAAGATGTCACGAACTATCATGAGACTATTGAAAAATATAAACGATTTGTTCAGACCTTTGGTCAGGATTATGTTATCTACTCTTATGAACCTAACAGCGGTGTCTTAAACTATGTCAGTGAAGCTTCCAAAAAGCTCTTTAACCTACAGGCAGAAGATATAATTGGAAAGTCCTGGGAGAAAATCATCAATTGGGATAGCGTCAGTCTTTCCGTTGCCATGGAAAATATTCGTGAAATCATTATGGGCAATAAAGAGATGATTAAACTGCGAATGGGATTTACCGCAGATGATGGAAAACATCGTTATGTGGAGACAACGAGTTACGCCGTTCGTGATGGAAATGGAAAATGCGTGACGATTGACGGAATTTTGGGAGATATCACCTCCAGTATTCAGTATGAGAGTCTTTTACGTGATGCTAAAGAACAGGCGGAATCAGCAGCACGTATCAAAAGTGAATTTTTGGCAAACATGAGTCATGAGATCCGAACACCGATGAATGTTATCATCGGTATGAGTGAATTGGCTCTTAATGAGAATCTTGATCCCAAACAGCGTAACTATCTGGACAAAATCAATCGTTCATCGGAACATCTGCTTAATATTATCAATGATATCCTGGATATGTCCAAGATTGATGCCGGCAAGCTAAAGATGGAAGTGGTCCCTTTTAATCTACATGATGTTATTAAAGAGATTAGTGAAACCGTTGGTTTTTTAGTCGATAAAAAAGACACCAATGTGGTTTTTTGGCTGGATGAAATGATGCCGGAACATTTGATCGGTGATCCATTAAGACTGCGTCAAATATTATTGAACCTCTTAAGCAATGCGATCAAGTTTACTCCTAATGCAGACGGAAACATTCTTCTGCGCGTCAAGGTAGATCATTATTTTGAAAATAAGATCCGGTTTAGTTTTTCCGTAGAAGATAATGGCATAGGTATGGATCAGATACAGCTTGATAAGCTTTTTAGCGCTTTTGTACAGGCGGATACATCCACAACACGAAGTTTTGGGGGTACGGGTCTTGGGCTGGTTATCACCAAGCGACTTGCTCAGTTTATGGAAGGTGATATCAAAGTAGAAAGTGAAATCGGCAAAGGTTCCAGATTTACCGTAACGGTTCAACTGCTGCAGGATAATAGCAAGGAAAAATATCAGTTTCCAAAAGATGAGACGCGGAAGACGCCTCTATTAATCGTTGAAAAACACGAGCAAAGTGTACAAATGATGAGCGAAAGCTTCAAAACAATGGGATATCCTTTCAAACTCGTATCATCCCTTGAAGAAGCGGGACGGGAGCTTGATAATAATGACTATAAGGTATTAATCATAGATACCTATAAATTAGAAGATTTAGATTATTTTGTTCAGAATCATAAGCTTCTCCTGGAGGGAGTAAAAACGATTACCCTGGCCAAAGAGCATGAAGAAAAATATTTGCATGGTCTGGGCCTGTACAATCTTTTGATGAAGCCTTATACAACCCGCCATTTACACGTCATGATCAGTGAGATAATGAGCGGCAAAGTGATAGAACAGCACAAAAGCTATAAAAGCAAACTCCACGTAGACAGCTTTTATGATAAACTTGAAGGTTTGAATATTTTATTGGTGGAAGACAATGATCTCAATCAGGAACTTGCTACGACATTGTTAAGCAATGTAGGGGTTAATGTTACGATCGTTAACAATGGTAAGGAAGCAATAAATATTATAGGCAAGGATCAGCAGTTTGATGCAATCTTGATGGATTGTCATATGCCGGTCATGGATGGATATGAAGCAACGCAGAACATACGGCAACGAGAAGGTTATCAACAGATCCCTATTATTGCACTGACAGCAAGCGTAATGGAAGCTGATTATAAGCGTGCGTTGAGATCGGGCATGAATGATCAGATCAATAAACCTATTGATGCACAGCAATTATATAAGAAACTTGAACAATGGGTTCCGAGATCTTCCCATGGACATAAAAATAAGGCGGTAGAAATGACACATACTTCAGATACGAAGGTTAATATTGATGCACTTTACGAGATAAAGGGCCTGGATGTAGAGGCCGGCTTAAAAATCGTACAGGAAGACCGGGGACTGTATGCCAGGTTATTAAATAAATTTTTAGATCAGTACAGAGGCTTTGTCGAACAGTTCAAAAGGCTCTTGGAATCTGAAGACCAGGAAACCTTGGTGAGAGAAGCTCACACCCTAAAAGGGGCCTCCGGTAATGTCGGGGCTTCAGAGCTGTTTGATGCAGCGAAAGA
>JBFEYO010000066.1:0-10824 GCA_041562075.1 Sulfurimonadaceae bacterium
GCCATCAATGCAGTACATAGCCCAGCGGCTAAAATTATTCCCTTTTTCATGTAATACTCCCTGTATACGTTAAAATAAAATCACACCAATTCTAATGGATTTTTCTTTACACGAAACTGAAGTGTGATACTTTGATGCAATAATCCCTGCTTATAGAAAAAATGTAAAAGACACCGGCTTCAGTTCGCTACAACCCATAAATAATAGATACCATCTGCATCTTTATAGTGCTCTTTCTTCTCAATTTTTATAGCACTGCTACTCTGTAAGTACGAGGAAGAGCTGACATTATTCTCAACCTGATCCCCCGTGCGTTTTTTGGTATCGGTAAACTCGGAGATGACCTTCATATTGATCATATCTGTTATCTCGGCCTTCGCCCGCATCAGGGCAACCGATTCCTGAACATGTTCAGGGAAGTGTGCTTCAGCGATGCCGACAACGGCCGTTAACTTACCGCCATCTGTCGGGTCTTTGATCCAAAAAGGCTCGGCCAATGCCAAAACTGATAGCAGTAAAAGTATACTTCCCATACGTATCATTTGCGTTCCTTCACTAAACGTAATCCTGTCATCGGACCAATACGGTATTTGGTAATGATCGGTTCAAGGGAGTAGTGGTTGCTACCTATACTTCGTGTGCGTCGTCCGTAGGAACAATACTCACTGGCATTTCCACACATATCATACAGCCCGATAGCATTAGGTTTCAACGAAGCCACTGCAGCAATATCAAACTTATACTTACTCTCGGAAATATTCTCATACTCCCCATAATCATCCGAATTCCCCCAGCAATACTTCTGTTTGTTATTACAGGTCGCGATCTGCATCCACTCTTCACATTCAGGCAAACGGTATCGAAAATTTTTGCTCTTCTTGTTCAACTTCTTGATAAACTGCTTCGCCGCATCCACAGTGATACAGGCGATAGGATACTCTCCATTAGGCTCAATTGGGCAATTCGCCACCAGAGAGTCTTTAGGCATAAACTTGAAATAGACTTTTTGAGCAATCTCTTTTTCAGCGACATACACAGACTTCTTACTACCGTCTACCTTTACTTCCATAAACTTCATGTCCAGCAAATGGTCATAATTGACCTCATCCACAAAATTACTGCAAAAAAGGTTGGCATCATAGGAGATATGGAACTTTACGAGCAGACCCAGCTCATCCCGGTCATAATAGAGTTCCAGTTCTGCTTTTTCATATACCGCCTTTGTCGCGATATTGACCTGTGTCTGCTGATATTGAGTCGCTGAGAGTTCTTCCTTGGATTGTAAAGAGTGAATCTTGGAACTACGCTCAAGCTCTTTGACGATCTCTTTGATGACGACATCCACCGCATATTCGTATTTGATATCGGGGAGTGCGCGGATATAGATCACTGATTTTCCGTGATTGATCTCCTTTAGACCGCTCATATTTCCGCGAATCTCTTTTTCCACACATTCCAGGTTTTGACAACTTGGATATTTTGAAAAGAACTCCTCGATCATTCCGCCGTACTTTTGGCTGTCTTTTAAAAGTTGGTTTCGGATATTAGTATAGGAGTCCTGGGCTACTTTCTGTTTAGAAGCACTCTGCTTTGCCTGCTCACTGATCTTCTGTACAGACGTTTCTGAAAGACCTGCAATCACCTTCTCAATACTTTTACCCTGGGTAATATCCGCCAGCACAAGTTTCGTGTTGCTTTTCTTTGCCACACTGCTTGATTTTTTCGCTTGGGAGTAATGTTGCTTATGCAGCTGGAAAGGATAAAAGTTTAATGAAGAGACGCCCGAGATCAGGGTCGTATTTTTGGTGTATTGGCGTTTATTGGTAAAACTCGAGGCCTGATTCTTCTCAACCGTACCATACATATCTACCGTCGTCAACTCATTTTTCAACTTCATGTTTTTAAGGGTCTGACTGTGGGAAGTCTGGGACATCCCGTAAGAACGGAGAATCTCACCGGTGATCTGCGCCAACATCTCATCCAGCGCCTCATACTCATCCCCTGAAAAGTCTACTGCGTAAGCAAACTCTACAGGGATGGTAAAGTTACTGTATTGCGAAAAAAGCGACTGTTGCAGACGGGAAGTCAACTCTGACTTGTCCGCCGTAAAGCTCTGCGCGTCCAGAATAGAGAGCAGACGCTTCAGACTGTCCAGATCTCCCTGAGCCTGTTGCAGTTTATCCTCACGCTGTTTACGGGAGCTTTTGGACGAAGCCAGTGACTTGTCTGTCTCAACCTTATAACGTTTCTCCACCTCGACTGCCGTTAGTTTGTTTTTAAACAGTTTTTTGGCCACACTCGGCGCCGCCAGTTTATTATAGACCTCCTGGGTGTTTTCCGTTCCCAGCTCCACTTCAAGCGCCCATAGACTGATACTTGCCAGACAGATAAAGATTATAGACTTCATTGTACCTTGCTCACTTCATTCTCATAATCCGGATTGAGACGTTTTTTATCCATACGACCCACTTCATTCTGTAAGGATGTGCGCATAAAATTGTCCACCTCATCCAGATTGTTATAATCTTTAACATACTCATAACTCATATAGTCCTCGCCGTTCTCTTTCATCGGCTTATGCCAGAAGAGATAATAACGCTGCATCTCGCCCACATACTGGGTATCATCTTCTATCACGATATTGAGTTTGAAACGCACCTCATTGTTCAAGAGATAAGCATGGGGGACATTAAAGACGAGCAGCAGTTCCCGACTGACGGAATCCCAAAAATAATCCGTATGATCAATCATCACACGATCTATATTCAGACGATCTTTCTCAAGTAGATCGATACTGTGTACATTCGCAATACCCTTCATCTTTATCACATATAAAATCGGATTCCCCGGTTCAAGTAACATCGTTGTAACCACTTTGGCATTTTGATCCACCTTGACCTTGGCAATAGCCCCGATAGATTCCTCAAAGTTTTTTCTATCCAGGATGATCTTATACTCCTGCTCAGAATAGGCTTTACCCGTCTCAGGATTGATCTCGGATTGCGAGACAGCACACCCGGTGATCAGCAGTGCCAAAAAGGCAAAAATAAGATTATAGATAACGGTTGTTTTCATTGATCTGTCCTGTTTCGATTAGAAGTCTTAAGACCTTGTTACTGATGATCTTGGAGAGGTATTGGCGCAGGTCCCCCTTGTATCGGATGCTTCCGTTCTTGGATACATTACTGCCGTCAGCCACAAAAAGCTGTACTAAGATAGCCTGAGCACCCTGTTTATACTCCAGGACGACCACAATGTTACTCTGCTGGCTCTGGGCAAAGCTTTGAAGATATACAAATCCTTCAGCAGCATATTTGAACTTGAAGTCCTCACTGACATTGGGCACGACCTTGATATCAAACTCCTCGGAAAAGTTCGATAACTCCTCCTGCAAACCGTTTTGCAGCGGAAGCATTACACTGCTTGAGAGCACCTGTTTTCGATCCGGAAGCATCACTACCGAGATACTCGCCCCATAGAGCCAGGATGTCATCAAGGCTAAGAAAAATAGATATTTCACTCTGCACCTCCTTCATAGGTCAAGGATTGATTATTGATCCGCAGAATATGCGGATCAGGGATAAGGGTCAGCATCGGATCCCAGTGAGTGATCAGCATCAGGCCCTTTGGTTTGCCTCCACTGGAGGTAAAGTCGTAAAAACGCTCCCACAAGACCTTTTTCGTGTGGTCAGGGAAAGAGCGTAGCATCTCATCGGCGAGGATAAAGGGTGTGTCGAGAATCAGTGCCCTGGCCATAGAGATAATCTCTTTTTGACCATTGGACAGCTCCTGCACCATACGTTTACGTCCACTCTTGCCGTCATATACCAGGTCTCGAAGGGAGAGACGGTTTTCCTGTTCATTCAATTCATCATCAAAGGAAAAGACCTCCATCAAGCGCTCAAGCCTGTCATAGATCCCTTTTTGTTTGGAGACTGCTGCGGGCAACAGGATGTTATCCTCCACACTGAGGTGTGAGATAAAATTGAAATTGGAGAAGATCAATGAGATAAAATCATTGCGCATCTTGTTCGCCATGGAGATGGAATCGATCTTCTTATCTCCCCAAAACACTTCTCCCTTTTGAGGCGGTGTCAGATAAGACAGGGCCTCATAGATCGTCGTCTTTCCCGATCCTGAAGGACCATAGATCAGAAAGTTGTCTCCCTCGTTGATCGTCAATGAGACATCAGAGTTAAAGAGCGTATCGTTTTTTGTCGCATTGAGGTTAAATCCATTGAGTCTAATTTGTGCCATTGCGACTCCTTCTTATTTGATTGAGATCCATAAACGCCTCCAAATTAAATATTCTATACCCGCTAAAAGTACCAATGCCACCGATGAATAGATCAATGTCTGCCAGAGATAACCCATATCAAAATGCATGATCGGCTGGTAATACTGCATCAGGACCCTGTTGATAAACTCAAAGCTGTAGATCAAGCCTACATATGCCATCACACTGGAGAGTACCAATGAAATCAGAATGATCTGTATAAAAAGCATCAAGGAAGAAGAGTAGATCTTGAGTAAAAAGATATCCTTTCCATACACGCTGTAAAAACGGCTAAGGGCGATGGATAGAATGATGAAGATATAAAAACTCACCATCCCTATACCCACATACACCATGGAACGCACAAAAGCTTTTTGCTCTTTATATTGAGGGAGAAAACGCTCCTTGGAAAGATAGATGAGACCATCTTCCGGAGGCACAAAGCTCTCATCATAGATAAAAGCAAAACTCCCTTCCTGCTCCACATTGCTAAACGATGGCAAAACAGAATTTTTCATGAAAAGTGCATTAGAGATATCCATTCCCTCGGGACTCTGTTCAATAGGAAAATTGATCACATCCCGAATGACCAACTCCGAAGACTCTTCCCCCGAATCAATACTGTATCGCTGGGAAACGTGATCATAATTACTGATCTGGTTAGAAAGGTACTCACTGCTCAATGACTTGGAAAGCCCCTTCGAGAAGATAATCGAAAAGAAGTTTTCCAAAGGCTCTTTGTAACGGGAGGAATATAGATCAATCTCTCCCTGTTCACCGGAATTGACACTGTTTTTACGGCCCGGTCTAAAGGCCTTCATATAATACTTGGTGATCGAGATCAGAAAACCGTAAAAGGCTTCACTATCATGCTTTTTCGGATCAAATTCAAATACCGTCGAATGCTCTCGCTTACGCTTCACATCCACATCCACCTTATGCTGCTTAAACACTAACTGCATCACCTCTTCATCACAGCTCATACTTTCCAAGCCACCGGTTTTGATCTTCCAGCGTGTCGCATGAGTTGAATAGATCTTGTCTACCGAAACAGAGGTTCTCGCTTCTCCGCACAAAACATCTACTTTCAGCCCATTGGAAATATCAAATCCGAACAGATAAACATCTTTGGCAATGTATGAGAGTTCATGCCCCTCTACTGTAAATGCTAATTCCGGTAACTTCATATAATGTCCGGTGATTAGAGCTTTGTTGTCGACACTCAACGCTAGCTTTTCCTTGAAGTCATGCTCCGAATGCTTCGTGTCCAGGACTATCCATTCAGGTACACTTCCATATTTATACTCGAAATAATAATCCTTATATTGGGAAATATTAAGCAAGAACACCATCAAAAAGAACCCGACGGAGATTGTCAATACGAGAAGGGAAAAATTGATTCTGTATTGCCATAAGAATGACAGAAGTATACGCAAGTTCATCTACACAAGCTCCCTTCGCCCCATAGCAGCATAGACAAACTGGAAAAGCCCCAGAACCGTCACCACGCTGATAACAAAACTCAGGCTCATCAGAAGGCTCAAGGAAGTGATCATCGAAGTCGAAAGTTCAGTTATAAGTATAGGTGCAAGCCAGGCTTTTACTTCAGATACGAAAAGATATCCCAGTAGTATAATAGAACTGATATACCCAAAGAAAAGCGATAGCAGCACAGCATAAAGTCTATAGGGGTTCATCCCGAATCGAAGTACCTGTTTGGTATACAACACATACTCATCGATAATACTTTTAAGCACGATAAAGATCGTCGCAACGGTTAATACCAGGGTTGTCAGGATAATCACCCCAAAGGCACTTTTGAGGATGGCCAGAGAAGATCGGGAGAACAGAGGTACCTTATCACTCCATAAAAACAGATGCGGGTAGACCTTTGAATAAAGATTGAACAACTCCTCTTCCCCCAAACTCTCAGAGTAGATTACCGTATGCTCGAACATCGTCTCATGAAAAAGCGTATGGGCTATAGCATTGGGGATCAGTATCCATTCCGTCTCATCATACATCTCAAAGGCAGAAATACGGAAAAAATGGTACTCGTCATCCACGTAGGAGCGCAGATAAAGTCCCTCCCTATAATCCGTATTATTTCTAAGCTTCTCATAAAACTTGGCATTCATATAGATCACCGGTTCATCATCCATGATCTGCTGCTTATAGGCATTAAGGACAGGGGGGATATGCTCTTTGGAGAAACTTCGAAGACTGATATTTGCCGTTGTCTGACTCTTCAAGCCGTCATAGGAGAAATCGAACTCTTTCCAGATAATCTCAAAGATCTCCTTCTCATGGCTCACCTCAGAACTCAGGGGATCGACTTTTTTTTGCGCGGTATACAAGAAGACATTGGGATACACACTTTTTAGCTTGGCAATGAAAAAATTCTCATAGGAACTGATCATCTCCGAAAAAGCCAGCAACATCGTCATGGCAGAAACCAGAAGAATCCACGATATCAGTTGTGTTAGATTAAAAGAGATATTTCTAATAAATCTGAATGTTATACCAAGGTCATTCATGCCTGATTCATACCCCTTAATCGAGTTTTGAGATCATAAACTGATCGATCTTCTCATAAGAGTCATCTGTCAAAGAGTAGACAGATTTATCAAATTGAAGGGTCAGCTTTTCTTTGACAAAGGCCGCATTGCGTTTAAACAGAAAGATCTGGACATCAACCTTACATTTCTTCTTACATTTGGGAAGTACCTTGACATCTTTTTTTCGAATACGGTACTCCACCACATAATCAAGTTGATTGTCTTTCATGTACTTCTGCTTGTGGGCACTTTTGTTTTTAGCATAATAGTTGTTGATCTTTTTCTTATACTTTCGCACCGGAAGAAAAGACTCTTTGACATTTATCAACTTATTTGAATCACTCTGCAAAGAGTTATACGCGGTAATCCCGTTATGAAGCATCATATAGATCTCTTCAACAATATCTACTTCCATATTATTGGTAAAATCGATCTTGGCAGGGACAACTTCTATACTGCGCGCGTGCAAGAAATTAACTATAAGCAATAAACCTAATACTAATCTAATCAACATCTCATCCTACCAGTTATCATCATAAAGCGGTTCTTGACTTGCCGCCTGTTGGGTTGTATCCGCAGTGCTTGCAGCAGGTGCAGCTGTCTCAGTCGTAGCCGCAGCCGCCGGAGTCTCCACAACCGGGTCACGCTGGATCCCTCCACTCATCTGAACAAGTTTCAAGGCCTTCTCGAACATCTCAAGATAGCTCTTCGTAATAGATGCCTGCATAAGGTCAAGATCATAGGTCGGTTCTGTTGCCAGATCCTCTACCTTGATCTTTACACGTTTAAGTGAAGTAGCACCACTTTGAGGAAGATACAACTGTGCCAAAAAGACCAGTGTACTGTTCTTCGCCTTTGGATTTTTCTCCATCTTTTTCAACACGCTGTTCAGCGTCGACTTCTTAAAACGGGCATAAAACAGTGCATCCAGACCATTATAGTCCGTCACACTCTTGAGAAAGTCCCTTCCCTTGGAATCAAACTGGGTATAAAAATCTGCAATGGCAAACAGATTGCGTTCTGAAGGACGTAGGATATACTCCTTGTTCTTGAGCGTGTACTTTGTATCCTGAAAGTTTACCTTCCCCTGGGTCAGACGAAGCTTGGAAGCGATCGTCACCCCGGCATCCCCACAGATATAATAAGACATCTCTACAATCTCTTCGAAAAACATATCCGTATCTTCACTCACATAGGTCTTATTGCCATATTCGGGGTACTCCGCCGAGATATACCCGATACTATCGGCAAAGAGCGAAGAGATACAGACTAATAATATTAATAAGCTTCTATTCATGGCACTCATTTAACTGTCCCTTGTATGATTCTAAATCAAGATAGAAAAACTTCACCCTGTCCGCACCGTCACTTGTCATATGTGAATCGATCCATTTAAGATCAGGATATTTATTCTCTACATGGGTCTTAAACATAGACTCCGCCTTATCGCTTGAGATCCCGTCTGTGACCTTCAAATAACACTTCTCGTCATCCAGATGATAGGAAGGACTTGTCTTCTTACCGTTCAAGCGTCTATGTTTAAACTGACTCAGACACGCTTTGTTCGCTACATCCACTTTCGAGATTTTGATGACATAATTATTGTCTTCATCACGGTTAAGTGGAAAACGGCTTAGGTTGACCTTGTCATATTTAGCTTTAAACACTGCCCGTGCCGCACGATCGATATCCGAAGATTTTAGTGTCATCTTCTTACGTACCTTGACCACATAAACCTTCTTCTTCGTATCATCCAAATCGATCTCTTTAGCGTCATATTCCGGATGTCTTTGCTTGATGTACTCAACGATCATATCTTCTACATCAAACTCTTTTGCCTCTTTTTTGCCCTCTTTGTCCTTACAAAGGACTTCATCATTCTCTTTGGTCGCAGCCGAACATCCCATCTTGTTAGCCGCAAACTCTTTGATCTTTTTAATGGATGGTTTTATCGTCCCTTTTTTCCAGTAAAACTTGCCATCTTCGATATCGACATCATACTTCTTCTCATAGGCCTTGATCGCATCTTTAAGTTTCACCTTGTAGGCGAATACCTTATCCTTTGCTCCAATCTTCGGTGCATCTCCACGATAGTTTTTAATATAGGTCGGAAGGTGTTTTTTGACATTATCCTCATCCATCTCGCTGGAAAGTTGATAATGGGTAGTATAGGAAAAACGGGAACGGTCATAATCCACATCCAGTTTTTTCAGGGAATATTTCCCTTTGAAATCCTTTTGCACTTCATCTTTTAAGAGTTTGATGATCTGATCTGACTTGTTTAAGACGATCTGTCGCGGCTGTCCGGCACCGATCAGGTCAAAACGCCACTTTTTACTGTTCGCTTCGATACGGTAAGGGACTTTCCCCATGTAGATGCGTACAAGCGTCTTGTTTTTCCCTACCAAAGAGAGTGCATATACATCACTTTCACATTTAAGATCCAAAAGGGTGAACTTCTCCTTGGCTTCTTTGGCAAAGGCCACCTTGAGCAGTACATTACTCTGAGGTTCGAAAAGATAAAAGGTCTTTTGCAGGATAGAGGTATCTATAAACAGGGTTTGAATCAGACTATCCATCGTATGAACGGCATACTTCTCCAGGGTATACGAAGGAAGTCCCTCTTTATCATTCATGATGATGATACTGTTTTCAAGATCCACGGCCGAAATGCCTGATTCTTCAACCATATCGGCGCTCGCCTCATTCAGGTCATACACAAAACTGTTATCAAAACCGTCTACTTTCAGGTCGTCAAGGGTTGTAAGTCCCAGCACCTTTTTTAACTTATAATGCTTGTTATCGGCATAAAAAAGAATCTTGTCATTTTTAGAGATACCGTGGTATTTAACCTCCGTACCCTCTTCTGACAAGTCCATATATAAAACCCCGCGGTTTTCGTCATTGATATTGATCAAATACTTCAAATCGCTCTTGTCACTCAAGCCAAGGGCAAAGACCTCACTCCATATAAGAAGAACACACGCTAAGAGAACTCTCATCTACCAATCCTTTGTAAAAGTTTTATATCCGTATCGCTCCGAAGAGTCTACCGTTATATCTTTATACGATAGACCGCCCCTGAACTCTTTACTCTGCTGCTCACCGGATGCGATATCCGAGGAGAACTGTACACTCTGTCCATTGATGTCCAAAGAGAAGTTTTCCAGGGTAAGCTGATTATCAATCTGACCCCTTTTGGTACGGGGTACATTGATGACTGTCGCACGGGCCTGGAAGTTATCTTTTCGCTTAATCACAGGAATAATCGTGCTTGAGTTTTCGACAAATTGAATCACGACAAGAGGTTTAGGAGCCAGATAGGCTTTAATCTTATTTCCCAATCCTGCACGGTCAAAATCATGCTCTTTTTGCGTAGCATAGCGCGTACGTTTGGGAGCATAAGGACCGGGTACGAGTTTTATACAGTTGTATCCTATATAAAGTATCGACTCTTCTTCATTATACAGGGAATAACTCTGGTTAAGATTATCATAGGCTTCGGCGAAATTGCGCTCATCATACAGGCGTTCCGCACTGTCATATAATGAGAGTGCTTCCATTTTGGTAGCATCAAAGTCACTTTGCGGTTCACACTCTGCCAATAGAGCTATTGAACTGACAAAAAACAGGATGATATATCGTATCACAAGACCCCCCTTGGACTAAATATTATGAGTTAAATATCACAGAGTATATCACATTTACGAATCAAAGCTCAATAAAAAGAAACAAAAGTGCAGGTAAAACGATCGATTAAAGAGAGAAGAGAACATGTTTGTTTTATTACAATAAATTATGTTTATTAATATTAAAACTCAACACCTACAAGGGGTGTTAAGAGAAGGGCCCTTATTTGTTAGGGGCTTCGAGGATCTGCTCAAGACCGACTTTGTCAGCCCATTCAGCAGTAAGGTCGAATGCTGCAGATGCAGTATCAAGGTTTTTCTGGATAAGGTCCATTTTCTTTTTGAACTTTTTCTCAATAAC
>JBFEYO010000067.1:0-10797 GCA_041562075.1 Sulfurimonadaceae bacterium
CAGGTTTAGGCTTATATATGTCCAAAACTATCGTTGAAGAGCATCATCAGGGTAAGTTGGAGGTGTTTAACAAGGAGCCCGGAGTCTGTTTTAGGATTGAGATTACAAAAGCATAATCTTTATATGTATCCAAGGAAGTAGTAAATGATTGACGCAAAGAATCAAAGGAGAAATGGGAAATGAAATGCTTATAATTACTGGAAGTAGTTGTCGGTATCTTGTGAATTATAAAGGATATGATTTGGCCTATGAGTTTTTTAGGATACATCGCCTCTACAAAAGAGGTCGTATATGCTGTTAAATAAATTGATCAAAACCCGACTGCTTGTACCTGCGCTTATTATTTTTGGCGGTTTTATTATGATCGCACTTTTTGTCTTATTGGAGGTAAAGGGTGTGCAAAAGTTGGAGACCCAAGAACTTCTATATACCTCTAAGTCCTATTTGCATCATCAGAACGCGTTTTTAGGTGAGTTTACCAAACATAATGAAAACGCACTTCTCACCTTGCGGAAGCATGAGAGTTTTAAGGCCTATCTGGAGGGGTCTGACTCGGAGCGTATCAAAAGTTTTTTTAGATTCTTTATAGAATATGAGTCTTATGTGATGCAGCTTCGCTTTATTGATGCGGATGGGATGGAAGCGCTGCGTTTTGAACGCCAAGAGCTTGGTTCACAGCCTATTGAGGTAAGCGGGGAAAAGCTTCAGGATAAGGCGCATCGAAACTATGTTAAAGCCAATCTTTATCAGCCGGAGAGAATAGCCTATTCAGTGCTTGATCTGAATATTGAGCATGGGAGTATACAAGAACCTTTCAACCCCACGTATCGCAATATACTTCCGGTTTGGCATAAGGGGAAGTTCCGGGGACTTTTAGTTGTCAACTATTTTGCCCAGCAGATATTGGAGGCGGTCTTTGAAGCAGAACATTATGAGGTAAGGATCCTTGATGCCGAGGGGTATATTCTTACCAGTTCGAATAAAGATGAAGAGTGGAGCAGGTATGCACAGACACCGTTTAAAATCGATGAGGAATTAATCCCGCACCTTTCAGACAAAAATCTTTTACTTGAAAAAAGTATTTTATTGCCCCTTGATACCCCTTTTTTAAACCCTTTGTGGTTACAGGTAAGACCAAGCAAGGGGTATGTCGAATTTAAACATCGTTTGGAAAGGGATGAAGTGATTAAAGTCGCTTCGATCATAGCGGTAGTTAACATACTTTTGGGATTGATTGTTTATGGGGTGATGTACCGTCTGAAGGTACAACTGGAAGATGCCCGTACAAAGCATGAACTTCATAAAGAGTTATTGAGCAGAAGTGAAAAGATTGTTACGATGAGCCAGGCATTGGATAAGTATGTCATCACCTCTACTACTGATTTGAGGGGTAGGATCACCGATGTCTCTCAAGCCTTTTGTGATATCAGCGGCTATAGTAAAGAGGAGTTGATAGGAGCATCCCACCGTATTGTCCGTCATCCGGATATGGATTCGCGATTATATGAAGACCTTTGGACGACGATCAAGGCAGATAAAACCTGGGTGGGCGAGATCAAAAACAGATGTAAGGATGGGAACTTTTACTGGGTACATGCGTCGATCGAGCCTCTGTATGATCATGAGGGAAAGAAGATAGGTTACTCGGCCGTTCGTGAAGATATTACCAATCAAAAACTGCTTGAAGAAGAACAGAAAAATTTGAATGCACTCTCCCTTCGCACCGATTTGGCCCTTGAAGCGTCCAACATCGGGATATGGGAATGGGAATATAAGGGGGACCGTATCTTTTGGGATAAGCGTATGTACGAGCTTTATGATGTCCCCGCGCATAATCAGATGCGAACCTTTATGTCATGGATTAATATGATTATCGAGGATCAACGTGAAAAGGTTAAAGAAGATCTTTTAAGGGTAGTTGTTGAAGGCGGGGAATATAGCGCCAGTTTCTGGATCATTACTCCTACAGGAGAGAAGCGTTATATGCATGTTCTTGGGAAAAATGAGTTCAACAGTGATGGGCAGGCTTATCGTATGGTCGGGATAAGCATGGATATTACCAAACAAAAAAATATCGAAGACAATCTGTATGAATTGGTCGATCAGGAGACCAATAAACGCCTGGAGCAGACAAAGCTGATGGTACAGCAGTCCAAGTTTGCGGCTATGGGTGAGATGATGGCAAATATCGCTCATCAATGGAAACAGCCCTTAATGATGTTGTCAATGGGTGTTCTGGTATTACAAAAGAAGTTTCTCAAGGGAGGGTTGGATGAGGAGACAATGCAGGAATACGTAGATAAGACGAACGAAATCACAGGTAAAATGAATCAGACGATCCTGGATTTTTCGGAATATTTTGCACCCAATAAGCAGATGAGTACCTTTGACCTGAGTGAGACGATCGGTAAAAGTGTACAGTTTCTAGATAGTGTGATTAAAAAACATGAAATCGTCATTGAAACACAGATCCTGGTAGAGGACGCGACTACCATTGGTTATGAGAATGAGTTAAGCCAGGTCTTTTTGAACTTGATTAAAAACAGTATTGATGCAATCATTGAAAATGATGTCCCGCAGGGGTATATCAAGATCGTTTTAAAAGAGTCGGGGGATCAATGGATTGTTGAGTTCAATGATAACGGAGGCGGTTTTGCGCAGAATGTCATTAATCATATATTTGAGCCCTATTTTACTACTAAATTTAAAGACAATGGAACCGGTATCGGTCTTTATATGAGTAAGATGATTATTGAAGAGTCCCTGCTGGGAAGAATATCTGCATCGAATACAGAGGCGGGAGCACAGATCACGGTTGTATTGCCAAAAGGAAAGTAATATGTTTTTAAAAAAGTTATCGGTCTTATATGTTGAAGATGAGTTGATGATCACTCAATTGATGCAGGAACTGTTGGAAGATGAGGTTTCTGCCTTGTATATTGCGCATGACGGTGAAGAGGGGTTAAGGATGTATGATGAACATCAGCCCGATATAGTGATCAGTGATATTTATATGCCCAAACTTGATGGTCTGGGAATGAGTGAACAGATCAAGAAAAAATCTCCAGATCAGCCCGTGGTGCTGTTAACTGCATTTAATAATATTGATGATCTTAAACGGGCTATCAAAATAGGGATTGATCAATATATTAGTAAACCGATCCAATCCCGGGACGATCTGTTGATTCCTTTGATGGATATTGCGCAGAAACTTCGTGAAAAGCATGAGCTTCAGGTTCTTTCAAACAGTATAGAGGAGCAGAGCAAATATGCGGCTGTTGGAGAGGTCATAGGTCTGATTACCCATGAATGGAGACAGCCCCTTAGTGCTCTGATGTCAGAGATTACCCATATACAGATCCGGCATGAACTTGAGGACTTGAGTGAAGATGATGTCTTGACCTTCATGGATCAGGCTGCGGAGCGTATTATGTTTCTTAGTAATACGATCAGTCATTTCAGGGATTATCTTAAGCCATCCGAAGAGATTCAAGAATTTGAGCTCTCTTCTGTCTTTACTCAGCTCAACAGTCTGGCCGGTGCCCGCCTTCATCAGGAAAAGGTGACATTGATCCTGCCTGAGGGGGCATGTAGTATACGGGGATACAGAAATAAACTGTTACACGTGCTCTTAAATCTGATTAATAATGCCTGTGATGCGTTAAGTAAAAACGGTTCTGAGGGCAAATATATTTTTGTATCTGTAGAGGAGGAAGGGGATTATTGCATTATTAGTGTGAAGGATTCCGCAGGTGGAATAGCACCTGAAGAGATGAATTCCATTTTTAATGCCCATTTTTCGACAAAATCGAAAGAGGATGGCGGCGGTTACGGACTCTATATGTCACGACATTTTGCTGCAGTCCATATGGGTGGAAATTTGGAAGTATGCAATGAAAGTTATACTTATAAAGAACATGCCTATACCGGTGCAAAGTTCACACTTAAGATTCTTAAGGAACTTGATCCAAAGCGATAAGATTCCTGTTTTTATACTAGCTGGCTGCAAGTTTGACTGGATATAATTCGTTCAATAATTCTAAAATGAAAGAAGAGATATGAAAAAAGTTTTATTATTATCGATAACCGCTCTAAGCCTATTCACGGGATGTACACAAGAGACACAAAACAAGTTTGGTCGTTCTATTCAAAACTGGACAGGTACGAACGGTGTTTTGGATGTGTATGCGGGAGAAAAGCTGGTCAAGCGTTTTATCAAGGTAGATAAGTTGAGTACAGCAATTGCGACACAGACTAATGAATCAAGACCTTACCGGTTTGGATACGGGGTAATGGATGAGAATTTTAATCTACAGGTGGATAAGGGTGAGAAAAAGGTCTATTTCGAGATCAGTGATTATTCGACTTCTTATGTTTTCTATGAAAATACGAAAGGTTAGTCTTGGACGTTATCGAACTGTTTAAATCAATGCTCGAACGCAAGAGCGAAACACCTGATGACGCGGGGGCGCTGGCATGGATCAGTGAATATCTGCCCGAGTATACCTCCCTTGTCATCGATCGAGAAGAGGTCAAGAACCTTTTTATCTATAAAAAGTTCGGAGAGGGAGAACACCTCTGTTTTGCCGGACATGTGGATGTGGTTCCGGCCGGGGAAGGCTGGGATACGGACCCTTACACGGCGGTAGAAAAAGACGGATATATCTACGGTCGGGGAGCACAGGATATGAAGTCAGGCCTGTCTGCATTTATACAGGCGGTACATGATACCAAAGCGTTCAATGGGACACTCTCCATGCTGTTAACCTCCGATGAAGAGGGGCCGGCGAAAAACGGTACGGTGAAAGTCCTTGAGGTGCTTAAGGAAAAAAATCTGATGCCTGATGCCTGTATCGTCGCCGAACCGACTTGTGAACAGGTCTTTGGAGATGCGATGAAGGTGGGCCGTCGTGGTTCCATCAATGGGGTGATCGAAAAAATCGGTAAACAGGGCCACGCCGCTTATCCGGAAAAAGCGACCAATCCTATCCATAAGGTGGCCAAGGTATTACACCATATGGCGGGGGTAAACCTGGATGAAGGAGATGAATATTTCTCGCCTTCACAGTTTGTCGTAACCGATATTCGTGCGGGGATGGAAGTAACCAACGTGACCCCTGGTAAACTTAAGTTGATGTTTAATGTACGTAATTCGACCAAGACAAGTAAAGAGGACATTGAAGAGTTTGTTCATAAGTACTTCAGTGAGATGAACTATACCCTCACATTGGACCAGTCGGCGTATCCCTTTGTGACGGATGCCAATACCCATATCGTCCGAAGCCTGGATGCGGCCATTGAAAAGGTGACGGGAATCAAACCGAAGCACTCTACGGCAGGTGGGACATCAGATGCCCGTTTTATTGCCCCTTGCGGGGTGGATGTGGTCGAGTTCGGTGTGAAGAATGATACGATTCATGCTCCCAATGAACGTACTTCAAAAGAGGAAGTACAAAAACTGTATGAAGTCTTCAGAGAACTGATCGATACGTTTTAAAAAAGGAAGAAAGATGAGACTTTTGGTATTGAAATCCTTTGGCTTGCTTATGGTGCTCATCGCTTTTGGCGGGTGTGCCCATAAGATACGGACAAATCCGGAGCTTTACCAGATCAAAAAGAGTAAGGTTCAAAAGAACAGTGTCAATGTGGGGTACTATATCTCTGATGCTGATCTGAAAAAAGAGGTCATCACACCGGCGGGAGGAGGTGACTCTGTAAAATATACGCCATATTTAGATGCACAATATGCCCTTGAAACGGTATTATCTAAAAAATTCAATGCCGTATTCTACATGTCATCTCTGAATGATAAAGCCTATATGAAAAAGAAGGATATCCGGTATGTATTCGTACCGACGATCCGTACAGAATCTTCCTCTACCAGTGTATTTACATGGCCACCTACGGATTTCACCTTTGAATTATCATGTTATGCCCTGGATACAAGGGGTAAGAAGGTCTGGAGTGATAAGGCGAGTGCTCAAGCCCATGTAGAGTTTATGGCCATGGGCGGACAATATGGTAAGACAGCGCAAAAAGCTTCAGAAGAAGCATTCATCAAGATGTTGGAGAAGATCGACACGGCGGAAGTCTTTAACACTGCCTCTGTTGCCACCCAAGATAGGACTCAATCCCAAAGCGATGAGGAGATCATAACGCGTTTTGAAGCATTGAAAAAGCTTTATGATAAAGGTCTGATCAGCAAGGATGAGTATAAGGAAAAGAAAAAGCTGTTGATCAAGCAGCTATGAATGCTGCTTGATAGCAGGAGGAAATAGCAGGTCCCTTATTTACAGGCGCTCTCTTCACGCTCTTTGATCTCATAAGTGATCTGTTTGTTTTGTATGGTCGCTACCTGGATACACTTGGCATCAGTTTTTTCAAGGTTGAGTGCCTTGTCAAAACTGTTGTTGAGGTAGACAGAGACGCTGGCCTTGCTATCGATGTTCCCATCCGAGGAGTATTGATGTACTAAAAGGGTATAGGTCTTGTCTGTACGCAGTTTATCCAGTGTGATCGTCTCCGGTCCATGTCCCCTACGCGCATCCCTGTCAAGTTTGACCTTATTCGGGATAGAACGGGTCTTACGGTAGGAGATGTGAAAGTCCTCGCTTTTGAGATGCAGGTCCAAGTCAGCAGGCTTCTTCCCCCATGTGAGAACAAAACGTGCAGAATTGAGGGGAATCTCTTTGGTCATTAAAAAGAGCGTCTGCCAGTAGTTTCCCACACTGACATGCAGCTTTTGATCTACGGGGATATACTTGTCCTTTTTCATACTCATAGGGACAAAGGCATCGATATCGTCGGGCGGTTGGGGCATCTCTACCGTTCCTTCGGCATTAGTGACAAACTCTTTTCCCAAAAAGTTTATATGAACGCCTTGCAGAGGCTCACAGGTGATCGCATCACGAAAAGAGAATACGGCGATCTCATCCAGGGTCTTTTGACCATATTTGGCAAGTTCGTGCGCGTCCCAACACCCATCGGCTGATAATAGACTTGCGCTAAAGAGCAATAAAAGGCTGTTTTTCAACATTTTCATTTTCTTCCTTGAATATAAAATAATAACCATAGCATAGCACAATTTATGGACGCAGGCGAAGGGCGTCCTTACGGATGAAGTCCATCATGGCATTGGCATCGTCCGAGTAGCAGATCACACCGTCTATATCAATGCCATGGGCATTGATATACTGCATACGCAGATAATCCTCATTATGGTAATACTCAAAGAGCAGGCCACTGTAAAAAAAATGCAGTGAGTTAAGAAAGTGGACAATTTCATCAATATTCTGGATATGGTGAAGATTGATATCAGCAAAGATCATATCACGCTTATCATGGCGAAAATCTTCAAACATCATCTCAAACTGCTTGGGTTCAAAGGCCTGATCGATGATAATTGTCGCAGAGTTCAGGATATCGCTTTGACGGCTACGGAGGTTTTGTCTATAGGTTTCGTGTGGCTGTGCCGGCAGGATGTCTAATTGGGCACGATGATACACCTTTCGAATCTCCTCTTCGTACACAGCAGGAAGAAAAAGAGAACGGCTTCTTGGCTCAAAGAGCAAGTAGGCGATCATTGCACCGCTTTTTTGAGCACTTTTGATGCTCTCCTCTATTTCCATGGAAGAGGGGACCGTCCCCAGAGCAATTGCCGTCTCGATCATATTATGACGAAGGTTGGCTTTTTGAGAATAGGGGTGCATGGTCAGGGCTTCGCCATAGATGGCCTTGAGGCCTTCCTTTTTGGCGGTAAGAATAAGCGTGTCAAACATGAGATTCATAATGCCCATACGTTTAAAACGGGGATCAACACAGGCAACCCCGATCTCGGCGATATTGGATTCTTTGGATTTTAAGAGGGCAAAATGACCGATTATCTCATCTTGGTATTGGGCAATGATGGAGGTCACACTGTCATTGTCATTGGCTTCTCGTACCTTATAAGGAATATAAAAAGTGTCTTTATAGTAGGAATAGTTGTAATTTCGGTAGATGAGCTTGGCAATACCATCCCCGTCTCCCTTTTTAAAGGTACGGATAATGAGAGATCTTAATACCGCTTCTTTATCAACGTGTTGGAGCTCATAACTATTGTTTTTCAGGTCATAACACAGATTGAAGGATTGGATGATGCTGAGACATTTCCCTTCTTTGCCCAAGTCTTTGTATTCTAAGCGATCGACCAGTTCATATACCCGGTATAGGCCTTTGTGCTCTGTATAACGCTGATCCAACTTTTGAGATAGATAGGGAGTGAAGTCAAAGGGAAGCCCCGTATCGATCACGTCAATGCGCAGTTCACAGCTTTGGATGATGAAGTGTACCCGTAGATCGATATCATAGGCCTGTTCAAAGGCATGGGTAGTGACATTCTCCAGGAGTATTTCCAGGGCTTCTTTGACGGGGGAAAGATTACTTTGAAAAAGACGGGCATGAATCTGTTGAAAGGCTGCAAGGATGAAAGGGGTATAGGCACGATTACTTATCTTGATCTCAATACTATCTTGCATGGGACACCTCGATACTCTTAGTATAGCATATCTAACTCATCTTCTTTGGCTTACTCTAAACTCCATGTGTTAAAATACGAAAAATTAATGGCGGGATAGATTATGCTCAAACTTTTTTTGTTCTTATCCTTGTGTCTGCTGCCGCTTCAGGCTAAAGAGATCCAGTGGGCTGGTTCTTTTAAAGAAGCTTTGTTACAGGCACAGGCAGAGGATAAAAATATGATGGTACTGATTACGACCAAGACCTGCCGATGGTGCCGTAAACTGGAATCTCAGACCTTGACCAATCCCGAAGTGATTGATCGTTTGAACAGGGATTATATCTGTGTTCATCTAACACGGGATCAGGATGAATACCCCCGTTATTTAAATGCTAAAGGCGTTCCGACTACCTACTTTTTAAACCGTGCTGGCCAGCCGATTATCAAACGTGTGATGGGGTATTGGAATGTGGAGGATTACCTCTCTTATCTGGATGACGTGGATTACAAGTTGGGTAGGAAAACCTATTAAGTTTATAATCGTAAAAATTTAGAGTAAAATACATCATAAAATACACCTTTGGAATGGGATCCATTAAAGAAAACCCTGTTTTAAAGCGTGGTACAAAAAGGATATTTTAGAATGAGTACAAAGATTGAATTCGTAGCAACAACGGAGGCGCCGGCGGCAATTGGCCCATATTCTCAAGCAGTGAAAGTAAATGGCATGGTGTATACATCCGGTCAGATCGCACTGCGCCCTGACGGTACGATGGTAGAAGATGATATCGTTCTTCAGACCAAGCAGGTTTTCACAAACCTTCGTGCCGTGCTGGATGAAGCGGGAACCTCATTGGATAATGTCGTCAAGGTCATGGCTTTCGTCGCGGATATTGATGATTTTGCAACGGTTAATGAGATCTACGCTGAAGCCTTTGGAAACCATAAACCTGCACGTTCTCTTGTTGCAGCCAAAACACTTCCTAAGAATGCCCTCGTAGAGATCGAAGTCATCGCTCTTTGTCCGGACTGTTACTCATTCTAGTATGAGACGGCTCAAGGGTTTTCTTCTTCTTTTTCTTTGTGTTGTTTCCCTTGAAGCAAATGAGTTTCAGAGGGATGATGAGAAAGAGGTCGTCATTGACACCCTTCGCCATTTGATGTGGCAGGATGACCTGGCCTCTGCCAGTGTAGATAAACCTTTTGAAGAAGCAAAAGCTTATTGTGAAAACCTCCATCTCGCGGGCCATAGTGACTGGTATCTTCCAAGCGTGAATGAACTCAAAAGCATTGTCAAGGCTGAAAACTACCCTAAATGTATCGATAAGGCATTTGAAAATGTCTATTCGGATTACTACTGGTCATCAACCGAACATTCTTCACAGTTTGCATGGATCGTCCTGTTTATCTATGAGGATGTAACCTATTATCACAAAACCGATCCGAGCCATGTACGGTGTGTCAGGAAGCTTAAATAGCTGATATATGAAAATATCAGTACAAAAACAAATAGTTAAACAAACCTTAAACTAAAACCATGTATAATTCGCCCACTTTAACGCAGGGCATCACGAGTGTCTTGTCAGAAGACTAAAAGAGTACGTTGTGACTCTTGGTGTCGGAGAGGGTGAAACTCCTTCTCTTTACTTGCGCAGGCTTGATTATCACTACTGTTGAACTTTTGTAATTTCCTTGGGATATTATAGGGTTGTATCGAAGGGTCTTGGTGACTCGGCTGATAATTTGGTTAAGTGCAGACACTGGGCGTTTTAACGAACTTTTAATAAAAATAAGGAAATTTAATGTACGCAATTATCAAAAATGGTGGTAAACAGTACAAGGTTCAAGAGGGTGATATTCTTCTTCTAGACAAAATGTCACTTGAGCCAAAAGCCGCTATCGAAATCAAAGAAGTTCTTGCTGTTAACGCTGGTGAGCTTAAATTCGGTGCTCCATTCGTTGACGGTGCTGTTGTTACTGCTGAGGTAATCAACGAAGGTCGTGAGAAGAAAGTTGTTTCTTTCAAAAAACGTCGTCGTAAAGACTCTAAGGTTAAGCGCGGTTTCCGTCGTAGCTTTACTCGTGTTCGTATCACGAAAATCGCTGCTTAATTCAAGCAGTTTTAACTAAACTAAAAGGACACTAAAATGGCACACAAAAAAGGTCAGGGTAGTACACAGAATAATAGAGATTCTGCTGGACGTCGTTTAGGCGTTAAAAAATATGGCGGTGAGACTGTACGTGCGGGTAATATCATTATCCGTCAACGTGGTACGAAGATCCACCCGGGTAACAACATC
>JBFEYO010000068.1:0-10666 GCA_041562075.1 Sulfurimonadaceae bacterium
AAGGTTGCACCGGTTATTACAGCAGCGACTGCTTTTATGGCCGCAGCAGCTATCCCATTTATGCCTTCATTTACAATCGGTGATTATACGGTTAATCCAATCGTTGCAGATATCAACGTGGGTGTTTTATATGTACTTGCTGTGATGGCAGTTGGTCTATATGGCCCGCTTCTTGGTGGTATGGCATCAGCAAATAAGTATTCGCTTCTTTCAGCAGCCCGTGGTGCAGCGGTATTTATCTCCTATGAGGTAATTACAGGGCTTTCGCTTCTTGCGCCATTGATGCTGGTCGGTTCTTTCTCTCTTATCGATCTGAATAACTTCCAGACAGAAGGTTACTGGATGGTGGTATATCAGCCGGTTGCGATGGTGCTATTCCTGATTGCCGGTTTTGCGGAGACAGGTCGTACACCGTTTCACCTGGTAGCGAATGATCACGAGATCATTGACGGTTTCGGTACGGAGTACTCCGGTATGCGTTGGGGTCTGTTCTTTATCGGTGAGTATGCCAATATGTTCTTCTATGCTTTCTTGATCTCTATCATTTTCTTTGGCGGATTTGGTGACGGTTCAATCGGCGGAGCATTCGCACTTCTTGGAAAAGTTGCGTTCTTTTTCTTCTTCTTCCTGTGGACACGTGCTGCATGGCCGGATGTAAGACCGGATCAATTGATGGCGCTATGTTGGAAGATTCTAATGCCACTGGCAGTGATTAATGTTGTAATCACTGGCTTTGTGATGATGTTTTAAGGGTTTATGATGGGAAAATTACCAAGTTTAGAGAATTTTAAAGATAGAAATGTGACAGAAGGTTCATCATACTATATGGTGGACATCGAAGACTATCCGACTACGGGGTGGGGTAAGTTCAAGCGTGTTATTGACCGTACTTTCAAACTGGAATTGTTTGTAGGTCTGTGGGTCGTGCTTCGCGAGATGTTCAAGTTTGATATCCACACGGTTCAATATCCGGCGGAAAAATTGCCTATCGGTCCACGTTACCGTGCGGTACACCAGATGCAGCGTCTGTGGGAGTCTGGTACAGAGCGCTGTATCGGTTGTGGTCTGTGTGAAAAGATCTGTATCTCTGATTGTATCCGTATGGACACTAAGATCGATGAGAACTCACGTAAAGAGGTCTCTGAGTATACGATCAACCTGGGACGTTGTATCTTCTGTGGATATTGTGCAGAAGTATGTCCTGAGTTGGCGATCGTACACGGTCCTCGTTATGAGAACGTGTCTGAGCAGCGTGCACACTATATCGGTTTTGAAGATATGTTGACACCGCTTGATATGGCGATCCAAGGTAAGGTACCTGAGTATCCAGGTTTTGGTGCGGTTACACCACATGAAGACGAGCGCGTTAAGAAAACGCCGCTTGCGTACTAAGGAGTATAGGTATGTTTGAAGCAATTGCTTTTTATCTGTTTGCATTTTTAACGGCTGCGATGTTCTGGATCACGGTGACGACAAAACATTCGTTATATGCACTAACAGCGTTGGCAGCGGGAATGATCTTTATCTCTGCCTTTTTCTTTATCCTTGGAGCGGACTTCATGGGTGTTGTTCAGATCATCGTATATGCAGGTGCGGTTATGGCCCTGTATTCATTCGGGATGATGTTCTTTGATACGACTCGTGAACTTCATGAGAAGGCGAGCAGTGCTAAAGTCGTATTCGGGCTTTCAGGTCTTGCTGCTTTACTGGTCGTGATCATGGTGGCTGCACCGATCATTGGCGGAAACATCGAAGCGAATTATCCTATCCTTGAGGGTGTAGGAAATTCACAACAGGTCGGTATGGTTCTATTCACAAAATATCTTGTGCCTTTTGAAGTAGCGGCAGTAATGCTTCTTGTTGCTATGATCGCGGGTATCGTGATGGCAGGCAAGAAGATGGATGAGTCTTTTTCAGAGCTAAGCGAAGAGGCTATCGATACTAAAAATGGGGAGGGTGTTGCATAATGGAAATCACGTTAACACACTATCTTGTACTTGCGACGATTCTGTTTTCAATCGGTCTGATCGGTGTGATTCGCCGTAAGAACCTTTTGATGCTGTTCTTCGCAACAGAGATTCTTTTAAATTCGGTTAATGTTGCTTTGGTAGCAATCTCACACTATTACGGTGACTTCACCGGTCAGATGTTCGCATTCTTTATTATCGCGATTGCAGCGTCTGAAGTAGCTGTTGGACTTGGTCTGCTTGTATTGTGGTTTAAACGTTTCAATACGATCGATCTTGATAACATGACATCGATGAAAGGTTAATATAAATGGAAATGTATCTCTATATCGCACTTTTTGCTCCATTAGTAGGTTCGCTTACCTCTGGACTCTTCGGTGCGTCTAAAAAGACCATGTTTACGGGTCTGTTCGCATCGGGAATGTTATTCGCGTCGTTTATGTCGTCGCTGCTTCTTCTGATCGATGTACTTCAGGGAAATACCTATCATGTCGAGATGATGACATGGATCGCAACCGGTGATTTGTTTGTGCCATTCGGGTTTGTTGTCAACCAGGTGACGGTAACGATGATGATGGTTGTTACAACGGTTTCTACGGTTGTTCATGTATACTCAATCGGTTACATGGATCATGACAAGGCATTCAACCGTTTCTTTGCTTACCTAAGTGCTTTCGTGTTCTCTATGATGGTACTGGTAATGTCAGACAACCTTCTTGGTCTTTTCATCGGTTGGGAAGGTGTTGGTGTGTGTTCTTGGTTACTGATCGGTTTCTGGTATCACAAAGAGTCTGCTACATGGGCAGCAAACGAAGCATTTATCATGAACCGTATCGCTGACCTTGCGATGCTTGTTGGTATCTTTATCCTGTACTGGAACCTTGGTACGCTTCAATACGACGGTATCTTCGCGACGGTTGCGACGCTGGATCACTCTATTACGGTGACGGCAGCAGCCTTCTTGTTTGTGGGTGCGATGGGTAAATCAGCGCAGTTCCCGTTACATACATGGCTTGCAGACGCGATGGAAGGTCCTACTCCGGTTTCAGCACTGATCCACGCAGCGACGATGGTAACCGCGGGTGTTTATCTTGTCGTTAGAATGAACCCGATGTATGACCTTGTGCCTGAAGTAGGTATCGTTATCGCATCACTTGGTGCATTTGTAGCAATGTTCGCAGCATCAATGGCATTGGTCAACCGTGATATGAAACGTATCATCGCCTACTCTACGCTGTCTCAGCTTGGGTATATGTTTGTGGCTGCGGGTCTTGGTGCATACTGGGTGGCACTGTTCCACCTTATGGCTCACGCATTCTTCAAAGCACTTCTATTCCTGGGTGCGGGTAATGTTATGCACGCTATGAGTGATGAACTTGATCCGTTCAAGATGGGTGGACTTAAGAAGGTTATGCCGGCAACGTTCTGGATGATGACATTGGCATCGATCGCACTTGCCGGTCTTTTCCCGTTTGCCGGTTTCTTCTCGAAAGACCTTATCCTTGAGGTCGCTTTTGTAGAGCATCATTTCATCCTGTATGCAGTACTTCTGATCACTGCGGGTCTGACTGCCTTCTATTCATTTAGACTGGCATTTTTGATCTTCCTGGGTGAGGAGCGCTATAAGCTATTTGGTTTCCATCCTCATGAAGCTTACAAGTATATGTTAGTGGCGATGAGCCCACTGCTTGTACTTGCTATCATCGCAGGTTTCCTGTTTAAAGGGACCTATTATGAGATGGTGATTAACATGTTGCCGGCAGGTGAATATCACGTGCATTCTGCACTGACTTATTGGATCATGACGATCGGTACACAGCTATTTGTTATTGCTGCAATCGTATATGCGTATAAGAAATATCAGGATGCGAAGATCGACAAGAAGGTGGAAGAAGGATTCTTCTATCAACTTCTGTTCAATCAGTACTATATTCCTAAGATCTATGACGAAGTCTTTTCTAAGCCATATGCAGAACTTTCCAAGATGATGTGGAAACTTGACAATACTATTGTTGATGCGACGGTTGACGGTATCGCAAATATCTTCTATGGTACATCCAAAGCTACACATACAATGCAAGACGGAAATCTGTCGTCTATGCTTAAATGGATGGTTGTCGGTTTAGTTGCTCTGCTGGTATCAGCGGCTGTATTTATCGGTATCGTTACGAATACTGACTTTGTTATGAAAATGTTAGGACACTAGAGATGATAGATCACATTTTATCAATATTAATCTTTTTTCCGTTGGTAGCGGGGGTCCTTGGTTTCATGGTAAACAAAGACTCTATCCGTGCCTACGGTATTGCGGTTTCAGGGATCGAGTTCGCGCTTTCCCTATGGTTATGGTATGCCTATGACGGCACAAACGGCGGATTCCAGTTCACGGAATTGTTTGCACTGATCCCTGCCTTTGGTATCAACTACCAATTGGGTGTTGACGGGGTGTCACTCTTTATCGTGATCCTTTCAACGTTGGTTACCTTTATCGGTATCGCTTCATTGACAGAGACACGTAATGTGAAGAACATGATCATTACGCTTTTGATGCTAGAAATGACGATGATCGGTGTATTCGTTACACTTGATGCGATCGTTTTCTACCTGTTCTGGGAACTTTCACTTGTCCCGATGCTTTATATTATCGGTGCATGGGGTGGACCGAAGCGTATCTATGCTTCAGTCAAGTTCTTCCTGTATACCTTTACAGGTTCACTGGTAATGTTGATCGGTATGATCTTCATGGCTTACCTGTATCAGCAGGCGACAGGTCAATGGTCATTCTCTATTACTGAATGGTACAGAGTCGTTCTTCCGATGAACTTCCAGATGTGGTTATTCGCAGCATTCTTCCTTGGTTTTGCGATCAAGGTTCCGATGTTCCCATTCCATACCTGGTTGCCGTATGCGCACGGTCAGGCACCGACTATCGGTTCGGTTATCCTTGCTGCGGTACTTCTTAAGATGGGTACTTACGGTTTTGTTCGTTTCTCACTTCCGATGTTCCCGGATGCCTCTGTATTCTTTATCCCGGTAGTGGTTGCACTGTCACTGATCATGATCATCTATACGGCAATGGTGGCTTATGCACAAGAAGATGTGAAGCAGGTCGTTGCTTACTCTTCGGTATCGCACATGGGGGTTATCGTTCTTGGTACCTTTGCGATGAATATCGAAGGTATTTCCGGTTCAATCTTTTTGATGATCGGTCACGGGGTTGTATCAGGTGCGCTGTTCTTGCTTGTAGGGGTTATCTATGACAGACGTCATACGAAGATCATGACCGAGTTTGGCGGTCTTGCTTCGGTTATGCCACGCTATGCGACGATCTTCGGGATCATGATGATGGCTTCCGTAGGTCTTCCGTTGACGATCAACTTCGTCGGTGAGTTCCTGTCACTTCTTGGGCTGTTCAAAGTCTCTTCAATGTATGCATTGGTAGCGGGATCGGCGATCATCGTCGGTGCTATTTATATGCTTTCTGCCTATAAAAAAGTGTTCTTCGGGAATGTGACGAAGAAAGAGAATGAGGATCTTCCGGATGTGAACAAGACAGAACTGTATGCACTTATCCCACTGACGATCATCGCGGTGTGGTTAGGGGTATATCCTAAACCGATACTTGATCCAATCGATAACTCGGTACGTGAGAATGTACTAAACATCATGTATCAAAAAGTCAATACAGAGATGGGAACAGAGGAAGCACGCGCGCTGATCTCTGACCCATATGCTGTAAAAGAAAAAATCGTTGCGGCAGCTCCGGCACCTAAGCCGGCGGCGCATCACTCAGAAGGAGGGCACCACTAATGTTAGAAGCAGTCAATGTAAGCTTTGCCTCGTTAAATATGCCAACGCTTTACCCGATGCTTATTGCTATCGTGGGAGCACTTTTTATTATTACCATCGACCTGTTCAAATCGGGTCTTAACAAGACACTATACGTGATGATCACACTGCTTTTCCTGGCATTGGATCTGGGTGCAGTTCTTGATTTTGTCGGTGTGTTTGAGACGACCGGTGCTATCCGCGGGTTCTTTGATGTGATGTTGATGGATGGTCTGGCTATTCTTGCGCAGATCATTATGATTGTTGCTTCAATGCTATTCATTCTACTGGCGATGACGAAGCAGCGTTTTCAAGAGTATCGCTATGCGGAATACTTCGCACTGTTCCTGTTTATGATCGCGGGTCTTCAGTTCATGGTGGCAACAGATAACCTTATCCTGGTATTTGTAGGTCTTGAGACCTCTTCTCTTGCTCTGTATCCATTGATCGCGATGCACGGTAAACGTCACTCTTTTGAAGCAGCGGCGAAGTACTTCACTATGGGTGCACTTGCCGCAGGTCTTTATGCTTTCGGTGCGATGATCCTGTACGCACTTACAGGTTCAGTAGAGATCGCGCAGATCTCTACGCATATCGCTGAAGGTGGCATGGATACAGGTACGATGGTATTTATTATTGTCGCGACTGTATTCCTGCTGTCTGCATTTGCGTTCAAACTGGGACTGGTTCCGTTCCATACGTGGACACCGGATGTATACCAGGGATCGACGTCAGCTCTTGCTGGATTCATGTCGATCGTTCCAAAACTGGCAGCATTCGTTGTTGCTATACGTATGTTTGAGTTCTTGGTGAGCACAGGCGTACTCTGGATCGAGATCATCTTGTATACCATCGTTGTCTTGACGATGACAATGGCTAATATCTGGGCTTTGGTACAAAAAGATGCGAAACGTATGCTTGGGTATTCGTCTATCTCGCACGGTGGTTTTGTAATGGCAGCCGTACTTATCGGTACGACCCATGCGAACACAGCGCTATTCGTTTACTGGGCACTGTTTGCATTTGCCAATCTTGGTGCCTTTGCGATGCTTTGGATCTCCCATGAGAAAAATCATGACCGTGAATCCGATGACGCTTTTGAGAAATATTCAGGTCTTATCAAGACGTCACCATTTACAGCGGTGATGATCGCTCTGTTTATGTTCTCTCTTGCAGGTATCCCGCCGTTTGCTATGTTCTGGGGTAAACTATACTTACTTTCAGCTGCAGTTACAGGTGGATACCTTGTGTTGGCACTGATCATGGCACTTAACTCGGCGGTTGCAGCATACTATTATGTGAAGATCATCGTTTATATGTTCATGAAAGAGCCGGTAGGTCAGACAGACTACATGGTGAACTCATCTAATGTTCTTAAAACTGTTATCGGTACAGCGGCTGTCTTTACGATCGCATCTGTGGTTGCAGTAAGTCCATTGATGGAATTTATCGCTCGTATGGTCTACAACAGCGGATACTAAGCCCCTCTTTTCAAGGAGCTTCGCTCCTTGACTTTCTCTTTTTCTTTTTTCTTTTCAAGATATAACTACTTAATATCAAACATAATGTGTGATATCGCCTGTAAAACCCAATATAGAATAAATCTTATTGTATTTTTTTAGGGTCAGTACAGTGACAAAAAAGGCTATTGTCTAAGTTTGTGGGAGTGTAGTTATAGTTTTTTGTAGAATAGGGGAGCTATTTTATGAAGCTTTGAATTGTGCACGGCCTGAGCGTACACATTTTCAAAGTATGGTATGGCTATTGATAGTGCTCTATGACACTCTCGATGGTTTGCTTCTCTTCTTTTTCCGTATGTGCAATACCTTTGTTTTCAAGGGTCTTGACGATAAGAAGCTGAAAGGCTTCAAAAGAGTGCTTCAAGATAGGGCTAAGGCCTATCTCTTTATCAAGGCTGTCAGGAACGATGGCCAAGAGGCTTACTTCCGGCAGTTCTTCTCCCCGTCTTTCGAGCATGTTCAAAGACTCTAAGACACCCATGTCTTCAGCACTCTCATTGGTACCCAAGCCACGGAACTTATCCATAGGAAAGTGATAGAGTGAGCCAGGGGTGTCTTCGATACCTATGACATCAAGGACAAGGACCTCTTCATACTGTTTGAGGATGTTCAATATACTGATCTCAAGGGAATCCCCATGGATGATATCCACGTCCGGGGAAAAACTGTAGTTGGATTCGATGTATTTACCGGCATATAAAGCAATGCCTTCATCTTTGTTGGAGATATCTCCAGAGCTTAAAATTGCAAATCGTTTTTTATTCATGGGCGAATTCTAACGGAACTTTCTAAAACTAAAAGGAGAGAAATATCTTAATCTCTATCCTTCATTTTGGGTAATGTGACTTCGGGTTCACCGAAGAATACATCCGTATAGATCTGAGCAATCTCTTCGTTTTTCGTAAAGGTCTCAATGGTATGGAAAAACATCTCTTCTACCTGTTTGATCTCCTCTTCACTGCTGCTAAGGGGAGTATTTTTGATAATGCATAGAGCAAGATTACTGGCGGTTTCCTGAGGCATGGTAGCACGTAGCTTTTCCCAGACAGTGAAGAGTTCGGCTGGAAGCTCCCTATTGTCAAAGGCATCGCTATTGAGGATGTTCTGAGCGTCCATCAAGCGTGATATTGCGAAGCTTAGGTCATTGGCTGAGGGAAACATCCCTTCAGGAGAGTATTGGGTGGAAGGGTCTTTATGGGCCTGTATAAGATTGGAAATAATAGTATCAAAATGTTTCATAGTGTGTCTCGCGTAATTGAATGTGGAAGTATATCCAAGAGCAGATTAGAGGGTGTCTAAATCCTTGAAGATTGTTTCTTTATGGTCTGCAAGCTTGGATGCACGTTCATGGATATCCCGGGTGAAGGTGGCGATCAGAGCTTTATCGATGTTCTCTTTGACCTGGTTGGTCTCTGGAGTGTCGATTTCACCCAACTCACCTATAGCGTCGGAGAAGGCCTGGTAGTGCATAGCAAGCGGCTCTGTGATAAAGTCTGTAAAGCTTGCTTTAATACGCCCTACCAAGGAGGTATAATCTGTAGATGACATGGCCTGATCCTTTCTTTTCTTGTAAAGAGCTTGTGTTTTTCGGCTCGCAGTATAGCTTAGTTTTGATATGAGGTAATTAAGTTACAATGGCGCTATTAGACGACAGGAGAGATGATGTCCAAGATCCAGGAACAGATGAATCTGGCGGCTATTCATGAGTTTTTAACGAATAACCTCATGGATACCAAGAGTCCGATGAGTTATGAGAAGAAGTTTGATACCTTCTATTATGTGGGAGACAAGCGTATTTTTGCGGAATCGACCCGTATCGGTTTTGATATTACTGAGGGCAGCGATGTGAATGCGCATATGCATGAGATCAACTATATCGATTTTGAGACGGTTTTCAAAGCCAGCGAGCATAGGTTCAGTTATGATGAAGAGAATGAGACCCTCACCGTTACGGGAGAGTCCGAGAAGCATGAAGCACCCTATAAGGTGGTGATCAATAGTATCTATATGGAGTTTTAGTCTTAATCCATCTTATTCGCTAGATAATCGGCAAGGAACATATTGTGGGCCATTTTAGGGATCTTTCAGGAATGGAATATGTCATAAAAGCATAAAAAAATGTTATGTTATAATGATTGATTATATCTATCAAATTCAGAAGGAGTGCTTTGAAGCCAAATATTCTTCCTTTTCTTGCCATTGTCTTTGCGACGATCTTCTGGATAATCGATGCGATGATCGATACCTATCTTTTTAAAGAGCACGAGTCGGTCATGGAAAACATAGTTTTTGCCGAGCCTGTCGAGCTGTGGATGCGGGTCCTGGTGGTCATACTGTTTATCGTCATGGCCTTTATCGCCAAATATCTGTTGAAAAAAGAGCAGAAAGCCCTGCGCAAATTACGTGAGTATAAAGAGAATCTGGAGAAGATGGTGGATCAACGCACGCAAGAGCTGCAAGCGGAGATCGAGACCCGCAAGAAGATCGAAGACGCAATGGAAAAACTGCTGAGGCTGAATGAAAAATAATCTTCCAGCGTTAACTTTTTTTATCGAGTTGGCGTTTCCATACACAGTAAGCGGAATAAGAGGGGTTGCCATCCACCATCATCTCAAAGGCATACTTATAACTGCAATTATGTTTTTGTTTATATTTTTCGACTTCATCTATGACCATCTGTTTGTCCGATTCTTTGTATTTCCCGGAGAGGGACTTGACCAGGTTGATGGTCTCTGTATAGGCATCCATATGCATAGTGACTCCTTGTGGACGGAAGTCTACCCCAAGGCATATGTGGATAAACTGACATGAAAAAACTGCTTTTTTCTTTAAGTTGATTCATAATAATACGCGTTACACTTCCTTTTTGATTTTGCAATAAAGGATATCCTCGTATGAGTCCTACAAACCGAGAGATACAGCTGCGAAAGACCTGTCAGCTCTATGCCTATGTATTATCCTCCATCGGTGAGGAAGTCCCTGACGCCATCTTAGAATGTACGATATCCTATGATTACCCCGTGGAGTGTATGAACGAACTGGTCGAGACGATCAAAGGGCTGGATGAGGAGACGTTTGAGAAGCTCATCAGTGACCGGGAAAATGAACTGGCCCGTGATCTCGAACAGTGGTGGCAGATGTACCAGATGTATATCCCTATAGAACGATAAGCGGATTGATCGTGGAACCCTCAGAACTCCTGTATATAGAAGATGAAGAGCATAGACGACTCTATTATTATTTTAGTCCACCGCTGTTCATTTCCAATTTTGTTCCTCTTATGGTTGTATTAACAGAGCCAAAGAAGGCGGAGGAGCTTCACTCCAGTTACAAGATGTGGCATGTACTTAC
>JBFEYO010000069.1:0-10625 GCA_041562075.1 Sulfurimonadaceae bacterium
AAAATTATCTTACCAAGGTTTTTCATTTTCGTCCTCCTTGTGTTCTGCTGTTTGCATCTGATACAGATGCCCCTGTTGGGACTGCTGCATCAGCTTCATCCACTTTTGTGCTTCCAGATCACTCATCTGCTTCATCTGCACGGCCCGTTTTTCAGAGGCTTCCTGCCCAGCATTGTCCCCCTCTTGTGCTTCAGATGATTTCTGCCGGTCTATTTGCTCGTTAGCTTCGTCTTGCCGGGACTTTTGAGCCTCTTTATCTGCTTCGTTTCGCTTCTGCTTACTAGTATCCATCTCCTTATCCTCAGCAGCATTGCTTTTTTGCTCAGAAGTTTTCCCGCTTCCTTGTCCCTTCTCATCGGAGTCACCCTTGCCATTGTCACTATTGTCTTTGTTTGCTTGCTCATTTCCTTCGTCATTGGACTGTTGATCTTGTTTCTGCTGATTCTCTTGCCCCTCTTGATCCTTCTGTGAGCTCTTATTTTCCTGCTTGTTCTGCTTCTGCTCTTGTAAAAACTTCTTCAGGGCTTCATAATTTTCTCTGGTCTGCGTATCCTCTTTGATATCCAAAGCTTCCTCGTAGGATGCCAAAGCCTGTTCATACTGCTTCATCTTCACCCGGGCATTTGCGCTATTATACAGAGCCTGAGCCTTAAGATCAGGTTTATCCATTGAAATACGTTCATACACTTTTAGCGCCTGCTCATAAGCCCCCTCTTTGTAGAGGACGTTCCCAAGGTTATAAACTGCTTCATCCGAATCTCTGCTAAACTCGCTATAAAGTGACTTACTGGTATTATAATCACCTGAATCATAAGCCTCTCTGGCCTCTTGAAGTTTTTGAAAGTCCAGCAATCCCGCCTTCGCCTCATCCATACCCGCGGCTAAAACAAAAAGCACGATAAAGTGCTTTAGCATACTCTTGGGAAAAGAGGAAAATGCCAAAAGCAGGAAAACAATCGCCAAGGCCAGAGGATAATAAAAAAGCTGGGTATACTGAGGGATTTTCTCTTCCTTCAGGGTCGACTTTTCACTCATAGACTCGATCTCTTGAAGCATGGCTTTGATATCCTCATCTCCCAACACCGACTGGATATAGACCCCTCCGCTTTCAGTCGCCAAGTGCTTTATCTCGCTATTAAGCCTAGAGATCAGGATATTCCCTTTGTGCTTGACAAAGTCTCCCTCCTGTGTACGCACGGGACTTCCCTTGGAGGTACCTACTCCGATGATAAACAGACGCAGGTTATGCTCCTTGGCCAGAGCAATTTGCTCGCTAAAATCCTCCCTATCACCCCCATCCGTAAAAAGCAAAAGGTTCTTCTGATTGGCATGTTCAAGCATGGAGACAGCCGAATGCAGCATTGAGTCCAGACGGGTCCCTTTCTCAGTGATATTTCCTGTATTGACCTTGGAGAGTAAAAAAGCCACCGAAGCATGATCGAAGCTCAAAGGAGAGACGATGTAATCATGCTTGGCAAAGGCCAGTACCCCGATGCGGTTGGGAGGGGCCTGCTTGATTAGGCTGATCGCCTTGGTCTTGGCAAACTCCAGGCGATTTGGATACCTATCTTCTGCCTTCATCGAATCGGAGATATCAATGCCGATAAGAATATCCGCACTTTTGGCCTCTACGGTGATCTCTCCCTCTTTAATCACCGGCTGAGCCAGGGCCAGGATCATAAAAACAAAACTCATCAGATAGAGCATATAACGGGCATTTCGGCTCAGACTCTTGCTCTGCATGCGCAGTTGATCCAGTACCCTCTTCTCAAACATCACAAACTCTTCCCTGCGGCCTGTCATCAAAAAGTAAAAAAGGATCAGAATCAGAGGAGTCAGTAGATAGATAAATATCGGATATAAAAAACTCATGCCCACCCCTTCTTGGAACGGAGTACCAGATACAGCAAAAGAGCGATAAATCCGCCAAATAGAAAATAGATATAGTAATGTTTCTTGTGAAGATAAGCTTCGCCTTTCAACTCTGTTTTCTCAAGACTATTGATCTCTTCATACACACTCTTGAGTTGATCCGCCGAATAAGCCGCAAAGAATCGACCTCCCGTATCCCTGGAGATACGTTCCAATACACCCTCTTCAAACTCACCCGGCCGCCCGATCCCGATGGTATAGATCTTTAAGCCCTCACGCTGAGCCAGAGCAATCGCCGCATCATAGGGCATACGTCCCGCGGTGTTTCTACCGTCCGTCAGCAAGATAGCGATCTTTGACTTGGCTTCATTCTCCTGAATCAGGCCGACCGCCTGGGCAATGGCATCATAGATCGCCGTCTCCTTTCCGGCGACACCGATATGCAGCTGCGCCAGAAGCTTGGAGAGGATATGCTTGTCATAGGTAATGGGTGAGGCCACAAAAGCATAAGCCCCAAAAACGATCATCCCCAGATTATCACTGCTGCGCTTTTGGATAAAATCATCCACAATATTCTGTACCACCTCAAAACGGTTCAGGGATTGGTTATTTGGATCAAAGCCCTGAAAACGCATGGACCCACTGGCATCCAGAAGCAAGACGATATCATATCCCTCTCTCGGATCCAGTTCGATCTTCCGCTCACTGTAGGGAGAGGCCAGCGCGATGACAAGGGCAACAATTCCAAACCATTTAAGAAAATTCAATAGCAAGGAAGAAGCCATTGCAGAAGAGCCAAAAAGCAGCATATGGGGAAATATCAGACTCTCCTGACGTTGCCTGCACTTATAATGACAAAGAATAAAAAGAAGAATCAATCCTAAGAGATAAGGAAACTCAAGATGCATCCAAAACCTCTAAGAAAAGCTGGTAATACCCTCTTGTCTCATCGTCTATAGAGGATACCTCTTTTTTATATTTATACTGCTCTAGTCTGGCATCCAGATTGGCAAGCATTTCCATGGCACGTTCACTTGTTGCCAGATGACGTCCATACTCGCTGATCTCATAGGCCGCCTGCTTGGCATTGGAAAGATCAACCTCATGGATCTTTTGCATATAGAACTTGCGCATATCCTTCTGCTTGGGCTGGCGAAAATGCTTCCATAGCCATACCCCTATCAACAGTAGTATCACCCCCATAATGCCGGCTATGATCAATACATAGATCATAGAGTTGTCCGGGACTTCTACCAGGGGTTTAATATCGTGTAAAGGAATATCTTTCATCAGATGTTCCCCTCAAACAGGCGCCGCAGTTTCACCACCGCCGGCTCATCAGTATAGATCTTCACAAAACGTACCTGATCCTTACGCAGCCGTTCATACAGTTTATGATCATGTGCAGCCACCTTGGCCTCATAAGCCTTCATCGTGGCCTTATTGAAGTCCCCTTCCAGTTCGGCTCCCGATTCGGGATCTTGCAGGGTGGAAAAACCAAAGGCCGGAGGATGCTCCTCCATACGATCACGGATGATAATCGCGATCACCTCATGCTTACGTGCAAGTACCTTAAAATCCGGCAGATCAAAATAGTCTGCCAATACGATCACTAAAGAGCGTCGCTTCAGCCGTTGCATCAAATATTGGCTCATAAAGGCATAATCTGCCTGCTTATGCAGGGCATCAAACTCCAGGACATCTGAGACCAAGGACTGCACCGCATGCACCTTTTTACTAGGGCGGTTCTCTTTATAGAGCTTATCCGCAAAGATAAACGAACTCAAGAGGTCTCCATTGCGTATGGCCGAAAAAGAGAGCATTGCCTTGATCTCAGCGATCACTTCCTGTTTAAAGCGCTTCGAGCCAAAATGCACGGAACCATTGAGCATGGAAGCAAGCACGACATTGAGCTCACGCTCTTCTTTAAAGACCTTGATATAGGGCTGTTGCTTTTTAGCGGTGATATTCCAGTCAATATGACGGATATCGTCTCCGGGCATATACTCGCGTAATTCGATAAAATCATATCCCTCTCCGTGAAAGATCGAGGGATTATTACCGATCAGCTCGGAAAAGACCTGACGTCGTGCACGTACAAGGATCTTCTTAAGCTTCAGGGCTTGATCCTTGGATGCCTCTATCTGTGTTGCCATCTTTAAACTATCCCTATGGAATCGCTACAGTCTGCATGATCTTGTCGATCACCTCGTCGGCAGTCACACCTTCGGCCTCTGCCTCGTAACTCAAGATAATACGGTGACGCATAATCTCTTTGATGATATAGGCGATATCCACCGGAGAGACATAATCTTTTCCACGGATAAAGGCCATGGCCTTGACGGCTTTAAAGATATCGATACTCACACGAGGGCTCGCACCAAACTGCAGATAGTCAATGATCTCATCCAGGCCATATTCCGAAGGATTACGGGTAGCAGAGACCAGTTCGATCATATACTTTTCAACTTCTTCATCCATGTGTACCTGAGACACCGCCTGTTTAAGCTCTTCCAGTTCATCAAGGGTGATCACCGCTTCTATCTGGGCATTGCTCTTGTTGGCAACACGTTTGGCGATTTGAAGTTCTTCTTCTTTGGTGTTATACCCTACTACCAGCTTCATCATAAAACGGTCCAGCTGGGCCTCGGGCAACTGATAGACACCTTCTTGTTCTACGGGATTTTGTGTCGCCATAACAAAAAACGGAGGAGTCAGTTTAAAAGACTCTTCACCAATGGTCACCTGCTTCTCCTGCATCACCTCAAGCAGGGCAGACTGTACCTTCGCCGGAGCACGGTTGATCTCATCGGCTAATAGAAGATTGGTAAAGACCGGTCCCTGCTTGATCTTGAACTCATTCTTTTGAGGATCATAAATCTCCGCTCCCAGGATATCAGAAGGAAGGAGGTCCGGTGTAAACTGCACCCGTTTGAACCCAAGACCCAATGCCTGAGAAAGGGCATTGACCGTCGTCGTCTTGGCCAGTCCCGGAATACCTTCGATAAGAATATGCCCTTCGCACAACAAGCCGATCAGTAAGCCATCGATCATCTTCTCCTGACCAATGACTACCTTGGCAACCTCTTGTTTAATCTTATTGATTTTTTCATTCATACCTGTCAATCCTAGCTTAATTATTGCATTTATTATAGCGAGACAAGATCATATTTTGCTTGCCCCTAAGAATTTTTCAAAACACTATTGTCTTGATGTGTAAAAAAAGTGTGCCATCATCTATAACTTCTTCAGAGCCTCAGTTTTAAGCAGACTTAACTCCACATTATTACCTTTATACACAGCCCCTTCAAGTTTATCGATCTCCTCTTCAAACCTTGCGCTGTCACACATCACCAAAGTCTCCAAAAGCTCCTTAGGCGTTTTAGCCTGTTTGATCCGGCTTCCTTTCTCCTTTTTTGGAGTGCCTGCAGGCAGTTTAAAGAGCTTGGCCACGATAAAACCGGCGATAAAACTAAGCAGGTAATAGAGATAGCCTAAATATTCCCCGATATCAAAGGCTTGCGATGGAGCATTCACCTCATCTATCAGCTCTTCGCGCTTGATACCATCCTCCTTGATGTCGATTACAAAAGCCTTGGTCTGCAGCAGCTTTTGGCTACGGGTATTGAGATCAAAATAGGCAATGCTGATGGAGGGGATGGTGAAACTCTCCTTGCCTACAAAAGCGAAACGCTGAGACCAACTGCCCTTATACCCCTCTTCACTCAGCTCATACTTCTGCTCAGCCGCATCAGCAAAAACATCCACCCCCTCTATAGAGAGGTTAAGATCATGCATTACCTGCAGGTTTCCCACCCCCTCGATCTTAATGGCCAGGTGAACCGGTTCATAGGCAGATACACTCTGAGTGTCCAGATCGGCCGTCATACTAAAACGCCCGGTCAACTCTGAATCGGTTGCTTTGACATTGATCTGCAGTACGGGGATCTTCGCCGTCTCTTTTTCCACCTCCAGGTCATTCACATTATCCCGGCCGATGATGACATTATCAATGGCACTTTGAGTAGTAAAAAGCATCTGGGGTTTAAGCTGAAGCTCATGCTGCCCCTCCTCTTTGGCAAAGAGCAGGTACTCATAACTAAGGGTCTGAATATCCCCGTCAAAATGACGGTTTTCACCCAAAAGTATGAACTCAAAACCGCTATGAGCAGGGGGTCTGAACTCCACATCATCATTTTTTCCCTCTTTGGCAAAGGTACATTTCATACGCAGCAGGGTCGACTGGTGCAGATAGAGTTCTTGCTCACTCAGACTCACCTGCCACTCATAACCGCTCCTGGCAAAGAGAGAGAGACTTAATAATAAGAGACTACCAAGGAGTTTCTTCATTTATTTTCCTTTCATTGATAAGCTCGTACTGACGGTATGAGAGAGCCGATTGCTTGGCATTAAATTGCACCTGCCCTTCACTATTGACTTTCTTACCCTTATTCTTGGCTCCTGCACCGGCCTGGGCAGAGACTTTCATATTGGACGATCCCGCGCCCTTTTTCTTCTGGCCGTCTTTCGTTGAGCTGGGGTCCATCATCTTGCTTTCATTCTTCTTTTTTCCCTTTTGCTGGCCTGTCTGCATCCCCTCATGCTTTGTTGCTCCGGAAATATGCAGCAGGTTTTCATCGGTCTCTTTGTCATAAGCGATAATCAGACTCTTTTTATAGGCCTCCCTCGCCTGGGCATACATCTCCAGACGGACATAAGCGTTACCCATATTATGATAGATCATAGCCTTGAGCTGGGGATTACCGGAGCGTATTACCTTATAGGTATCCAGAGCCTGTTCATACTCTCCGGCCTGATAATAGGCATTTCCCAGGTTATAATGATCTTCAGGGGATAAAAAGGCCCGTTTTTTCAATTGCTCCAGCTGATCAAGGTACTTCTGCTCCACCTGAACCCTGTCCGTACTCTGGGTAGAAAACTCCCGCATATCCGCCTGGGTATTAATCCCCACCAGGGCCAATACAACAAACATTCCCTTAAAAAGATACCGGTGCAAGGTAGTCGCACCCAATAAAAAGCTCAACAGTGCCAGAAAGAGCGGATAATAAAAAAGCTCCTTATACATGATCAGATCTGCACTCGAGAGCTTTTTCTCCCGTGTGTCAAGCCACTCAGAAAGCGCATCGACTGCTGCCTGGGGATCATCTACATATACACCGCCGGTGGCCTCGGTAAGCTGCCTGACCCTGGGATTGGAAGAGCTGATCACCAGATGATCGTCACTGTCTTTTAGCCACTCTCCCCGCTTGGTAAGCAGTTTTGCACCCGACGTACTGGCCATCATGACCATTGAGATGCTAAGCCCGTGCTCTTTGGCAAAGCTAATCTCTTTATCAAACTCCCTGGCCTCTCCCCCATCACCGACGATGATCAGATTCTTCTGCTTGACCTGGGAAAGCCGTGTACTCAACTCCAGCACAGAGCTCATATTGGTCCCCTTGGTGATCACCAGCTCACTCTCGATAAGATCAAGCTGATGTGAGAGCAGTTCCTCATCGGAACTCAGCGGAGAGAGAATAATGGCATTACTCGTAAAGCCTAACAGCGCAAAACGCTCATGAACCCGCTTATGAATGAGTTCTTTGATAAAAGCCTTGGAAGCTTCCAGACGGTTGGGTTTGAGATCCTGCGCCTGCATAGAGTAGGAAAGATCAAGAGCGATCACCACTTCAGAACCCTCAAACTCCTGCTTGATAGGGGCTTCTTCAAACACCGGTCGCGCCAGAGCAAGCACCATAAAGGCCAGAGAGATATAGAGCAAGACCAACTTCTGCTTCGTGGAGGGAGCGATAGTATGTTCCTTTTTCTCCTGCTTAAACCAGATCAGTCCCAAGATGGCCAAGAACAGCCATAAAAACCCCGGAGATAGAAAACTCATGCGACCCCCCTGAAACGACGGAGGATATACAGGCTTAGCAAGGCAAAGGCAGCCAGTAGAAGATACTGGTAATAGTACTCTTTTTTCAAAAACTGCTGGGATTTGATCTGAGAGCTCTCCAACTGATCGATCAGCCCGTAGACCTCGCTGAGTTCCTCTTCATTGACCGCGGCATAGGATTTACCTCCGGTCTGCTCCGCTATCTCATGCAGCATCGCCGGGTCGAAATCATCCCCCACCGCAATCGTATAGATCTTGATCTCACGCTCCTGAGCCAGTTTAACGGCCTCCTTTGGCGCAATACGTCCGCTGTTATGCTCCCCGTCTGAAAGAAGGATAATCACTTTATTTTTCGCCTTGGAAAAAGAGAGGGCACGGATGGCCTGCTCTATTCCCTCACCAATGGCCGTATTATCCCCCGCCATTCCCGTTTGAAGATAAGAGACCATCTCCGAGACGATCTCCTTTTCATAGGTCACCGGTGAAGCGATAAAGGCAAAATCCCCAAAAAGCACGATACCGACATTATCATTCAGACGTTTGGAAATGAAGTCTCTTACCACCCTCTGTACCGTCTCAAATCGCGTCTCCATCTTTTCACTTAACCCCGAAGAACGCATGGAACCGCTGGCATCGATGGATAAAACAATATCGATTCCGTTTCGGTTCAAAGGATTACGCTTGTCAATAAAGATAGGAGAGGCAAGGGCTATGAGCAAGAGAGCAGAAATCAGTAATTTCGTCAGATCCTGGATCCAGATGCGCGGCCGCTTAAGCACGAACAGATGTAGATGTACGAAGGAACGCTTCACGATCTCTTCCCGACATCTATACAGACAGTAAAGAATCGGCAACAATAAAAATAGAATATAGTACATCTCAAACAAAATCATTGGTCGATTGTAACAAAAATATTGTGTTAAAAACGTAATTTAAAAACTTTCTTGCCAATTATGCAAAAAACTCTTGACAATAGAAACATTTTCTCCTATAATTCCCGTCCGTAAAACGCACTACATGGGTTTTACAGAGCAGGTCTTGTTAGCTCAGCTGGTAGAGCATCTCACTTTTAATGAGGTGGCCCCAGGTTCGAATCCTGGACAGGACACCATTTTTTTATTGTTGGCCCCATCGTCTAGCGGTTAGGATCCATGGTTTTCATCCATGTTACCGGAGTTCGAGTCTCCGTGGGGTCACCAACTTTCCCACCATTTACTTTTTCGACCAAATATTAAGTTTCAATAAACTGTTTAGCCTTGAACGTTACTCTAGCAAAAACAACACAATCATAATCCTCATCCAAAACACGCTACAATTCTTCTAAAAACATGAAGGAAGCTTATGGCAGCCGATTTTATCAGCACCACCTATTTTACGGCGGGATTAAACCTTTTATTCACCCTTGTCACCCTGATTGTCAGCGTGATGCTCTTGCTACTGATCGACAAGATCCTCTTAAAAAACATCGATCTTCAAGAAGAGATCAAAAAAGGCAATGTCGCCGCCTCTATTTTTGCTTCGAGCATTATGCTCTTTATTGCGATTATTGTGGGAATGGGAATCCATTAATTGCGTGATCTTTCCACCGCTTTATTCCTACTCTTGCTGCTGTTGTTCAGTATCTATAACAAAGTAGGTAAAACACCAAAGGCTAAAGAGCAGGAAGCCCCTTTACCTCCGCCTATCGTCACAAAACCGATCCCAAAACCGCTTCCCCGGGATAGATATGCTCCCAGAGTCGGCAGTATGCAGATCTTAAGCTCCCGTGATGCCCGTCTTCGAATGCGAACCTTTGATATCAACAGCTTAAGCAGGCAAGGTGCCATCTACTTTATGCCCCCTTCTGTTTTACAGCCGGGGAGTGATCGTTATGAGCATGCCTATTTTTGTGCCCCTTCAACAAAGAATGTCACCCATGCGGCCAATGCCTATTTGGTCAATTTTGTTCCCAGCAAGGAGCATAATGTCTGGGAAGCCCTAGGTTATCTGCGCCAAAGGATAAGCTATCAATTGGACGAAAAACAGTTTAACGGCCGTGAAGAGGTATGGCAGACCTCCTATGAAGCCTATCATTCCCTCAGGGGTGACTGCGAGGATCACGCACTTTTACTCGCTGACTGGCTTATCGGGCAGGGATATGATGCAAGGGTTGTCATCGGTGTCGTGCGTCAGGGCCTCAAGAAAGTAGGACATGCCTGGGTCGTACTCTTTGATGAAGGCCAGGAGTACCTGCTTGAAGCAACTTCCAAGTACAAATGGAACCAGCTTCCTCTGAGCAAACAATTTAATGATTACTATCCGAGCCATATGTTCAATCGGGATTTCTTCTGGCAAAACGTCGGACCCTTGCATACCACCCGATATCATGGCAAACACTGGGAAAAGCGCAGCCGCTTTATTTCCAAATAATCAACGATATAGGTACTCTTAATCACTCAGTTCAAATAGTACCAGAAGTGTACGCTGGAAAGGATTGGCATTATCATCACTGATCATCAAAAACTGATGCTCATCGATCCGGGTCAACCCTTCAAAGTTGTCGATATTCCACCCTTCACGACTTTCCCATGAGGCCAAGACCTCTACAGGACACTGCAGACCACGGCAGCTGTCGATATACAGCTTGCTCAAGGTGATTTTTTGTCCATGCAAGATGGAAAATTCCCGCTCAAGCACCAGGATGTTCTGATCATCCAGCACCTCCAGTGATGTAATATTCCCATGTAAAGGAAATTTCCAACGTCTTGAGGGACTATAAAGGGTATGAAAGGCCTGATTTTCATGCTTAAGAGGTGCTTCAGGAGCTGTAATCAGGCCATAGTTCTTATGGAGTGTCACCGCTTCAAGGGATTTA
>JBFEYO010000070.1:0-10348 GCA_041562075.1 Sulfurimonadaceae bacterium
ACTAGTTAGTAATAATTTATTAAAAAAAAGCTACTGTGACTTCTGTAGCTTTCGTAATAAATTAAACAAGGTATCGATTTCCTCATCATCCAATGCCTCAAAATATCCTTTGAAGTTCTCGGCATGGTTTGGAAACAACGCTTCAATCACCTCTTCCCCCTTTGCCGTAATGGAAAGTATGGAAGAACGCTTATCTCTCTCATCAGGAACAGAATTAACAAAACCGTCACGCTTCAGGTTTCTTACTACCACCGTCGTGTTGCCATGGGTGCCCATCGTCAGTTTGGTAATGGCCCCAATGCTCAGATCACCACGATGATATAATACTTCCAAGACCTGAAACTGGTTCATTGTCAAATCAAATGACTGAATATACTGTGACTCTTTTGCTCTTATCTTATTAAAAGCACGAAAAAGCTGCATCCATGTTGACATCACCTTGTCAGCATGCTTGCCATAACTTTTATCACTATGTAACTTCATATCAACTCTCCTACAACACATTATATTACTAATTAGTAATAATGTCAAGGGGTTCGACAATCTCTTAAATACTATCGTCGTTAATTCAAAAAGTAATGGATGATTGCTGTGAAAATATAAAGATGGTGCGAACGGAGGGATTTGAACCCTCACACCCAGAAGGCACTACCCCCTCAAGGTAGCGTGTCTACCGTTCCACCACGTTCGCATCGTGAAGAAAGTTGATTAGATCAGAAAAAGTATTTTTGAGGGCTTTAACTGAATAGAATGGATCATCCGGAGTATCCGGTTTTCTTACGAAAACATCGGAGACTCGTAATTTGCTAAAAACGTGAAGCAGTTCACGTTTTCTTAACGCAAGATTACCCTAGGAATGGGTTAGCGTAAAGAGCGATAAGCGCGATTACTAGTGTATAGATAACCTGTGCTTCGATCATTGCAAGAGCGATGAACATAGTAGTCATTAGTTTACCACCAAGACCTGGGTTACGTGCAGTACCAGCGATAGTCGCAGCAGCAGTGTGACCCATACCGATAGCACCACCAAGAGCAGCAAGACCAAGACCAACACCAGCAGCGATTAGAGAGTACGCTTTAAGAGTTTCGTTAACTACTGCTTCTTCAGCACCAAATGCAGCCGCTGCAAGAGCGATCATCATGAAAACAATTTTTTTCATTGTATAAATCCTTAGAAAAAATCAAAGTCCGTTCGGCTAGCGTAACCCACCAAGAACTACATCAGTAGAATCGGTGAGCCATGACCGCATAAATGCGTGCCATGTCCCTACTTAACACTTTGTATGCGGAATTGTACTTCTTGGGGACTAAAAGTTTGTTTAAAACTATGGAAGTAAGAGGAAGTATCTCTTACAAAAAGAGGGTTTATACCTGAGGTCTTCCCAGGCTGATCTTATTTCCTTTGAATTCAAGGATCTCTACTTCAATTTCCTGACCGATGCTTAATACATCGGCAACATTGTTCACACGCTCTTTAGAGATCTTGGAGATATGCAGAAGTCCGTCGATGCCTCCAGGAAGTTCCACGAAGGCTCCAAAATCGACGATACGTTTGACCGTACCCATGCATAGATCACCGACTTGATACTCCGGGGCTTTTTCTTTTGGCGTCGAGAGCAGGGATTCGATATGTTCTCTTGCGCCTTGTACCCCTTTTTTACTTCCGCCGGAGACACGTACATTCCCCTCTTTCTTATCGATATCGATCGCGACTTCAAATTTTTCGATGATCTCGCGAATGACCTTTCCGGCCTGACCGATCACATCCCCTACGCGGGAAGGATCGATGGAGAAGACATCGGTACTTGGAAGCTTGTCTTCATTGATCTGGATATTCTCTTCCGCCTCTTTCATGATATCAAGGATATGAGAGCGTCCCTCTTTGGCCTGAGCCAGCGCCTTACGTAGCAGCTCCTTTGATATACCGCCCAGTTTAATGTCCATCTGCATCGCCGTGATCCCGTCATAAGAACCGGCGACTTTAAAGTCCATATCCCCGTCATGATCCTCAAGGCCCATAATATCTGTCAAAATAGCTTCTTTGCCATTCTCACTGACCAAGCCCATAGCGATCCCCGCGATCGGATCACTCATATTCACCTCTGCAGCTCTAAGGGCAAGATAGCCTCCACAGACCGTTGCCATGGAAGATGAACCGTTTGACTCCAGGATCTCCGATACGAGACGAAGGGTTCTTCCCTGAGTATCCACCGCCGCTTCGAGGGCGCGTTTACCGAGATTTCCATGTCCCAACTCTCTACGTCTAGGTGCGCCGATAGGGGATGCTTCACCCACGGAAAAGCCCGGGAAGTTATAGTGCAGCATAAAGGCTTCATTTTGGGTTCCCTCATCCGTAAGGGTATCAAACATCTGTGCATCTTTGCTTCCGCCCACCGTCAAGACGACCAGGGCCTGAGTCTGACCGCGGGTAAACAGACAAGATGAGTGGGCATTTGGAAGAATATTGGTCTCGATACTAATCGGGCGCACCTCATTCAAGGCGCGTCCGTCGGCACGTACTCCCTCATTCAGGATCTGTTCACGAACGCATTTGCGTTTGAAGGTCACCACGGCATGTTTGATCTCCTCATAGGGCCAGCTGTTCTCAAGTGCAATAGAAGAAGCTTCGATCTTTTTGGCAATAAGCTTTAATGAGGTATTACGCTCACTTTTTGCCATCTGGTTGATCGCCTCAAGGATCTGCTCTTTATACTCACTCTCTACATGTGTATAGATGGCTTCGTTAGAGATCTCTTCGATAAAGGTCACCTCTTCGCTTTCACGGGCAATCGGCAGGATCGCCTCTTCGAACTTGCTGTTTGCCACTTCCAGCGCATCCTGAGCGATACCCAAAACCTCAACCAGTTCGTCTTCACTCATGGCGTTGGAAAGAACCGTATTGATCGTCTCTGAGGCCAAAGAAGGATCGATCATCGGATCCACCATCGGTGCAGGGATCACCTCTGTCTCCACCGAACCGATACTGCGCATTTCGATCATCAACAGGTCTTCTTTACTTCCGGCGACAAAAAGATCCAGCGTAGACTCTGCCATCTGGGTATTGGTCGGATTGATCTCTATCTTTCCGTCAATCTTTCCTAAACGCACCCCGGTGATAGAGTTTTTAAACGGAAGGTCCGAGTGCAGCATGGCAGCTGATGCCGCATTTAAGGCGAGACGCTGAAGATCAGCCTCTTTATCAACACTCAGTACCATAATCGTGATCTGTACCGGATGGGCGAACCCTTTTGGAAAGGCAGGACGCAGTGAACGGTCAACGACCCGTGAGGTCAAGGTCTCAAAATCACTCGGTTTGGTCTCACGTTTGAAAAATCCGCCCGGGATCTTACCCGCCGCATAAGTCTTCTCAATATACTGTACTGTCAGAGGAAGGAAGTCCCCTTCGATCACTTCATCTCTGTCTACCGTGACCGTAGCGAGCATCACCGTATCACCGACCTTTAACCACGCAGCTCCGTTGGATTGACGGGCAACCTTATCAAACTCATACTCTTCAATATGATTATTTACTTCAAATATACACTTCATAAAACTTTATCCTCGTTCTTCTAAAATAGTTTCGATTTCACTCTCGCTGACTGCTTGAAAATCTTTATAATAACAATAGGTCTTAACATAATCATTCACCTCATGCACGATATAAGACTCGTCCACGATTTGATTGACCGCCTCTGCTACGGACTTGGGCGCGACCGGTATGGCCACAAACACCGCTTTGGCATCCATATTCATCGCCGTCTTGATCCCGGTCATAAACTTTAAGCCCGATTCACACCCCTCATCTATCAAGAGTACATGTTCATCCTTCAGATTAGGGAACTGTACACCCTTTCTAAACTTGTAGACAGAGGAGAGAATTTTCTCCTCATGTTTACGATGAGCTTCTCCATAGATGTAATCATACTGTATCTCAAAGGCATCCACAAGTTCTTCATTCATGACGATCTCTTCCGTCTCACTCACACGCCCCAACTCACAATCACCGTTTGCAGGAGCATAAATCGCTTCGGAAAAAAGGATATCCAAGTGATTTCCGGTACGTGCTGCTATATATGCCGCGATCTTTAAACCGCCTCTTGAGACGGCTATGATACGCCAGTGTTCTGAGCGCATCTGCTCCAGTGGCAGGATCTCCATCAATGCCTTCGCCGCATCCTCTCTATCTGTGTAAAACCGATTCATTCTGTCCCTCTGTCAAAGTGCTGAGCCTGCGGCCGAGCCTAATAGATATTTCATACTCTCTTCCGTGAAGGAAGCGCCAAACCCAAGATAGATGTTATCCGCCTTGGAGTTGATAAAGTTATCCCATCCCGCATAAAGTTCCAGATGCTTCAAGAAACGATAACGCATTCCAAAACGCAGATGGGCATTGTTATCACGAAGGTCATTCTGCGCATTCATATCAAAGGCTTCCAGAGTGAACTTCAGATCATCCTTCATCGTGAAATAATCCACCCCGAACCCTGCCGTACTCTCGATCAGACCCGCTCTGAAAAGAAGATCGTCATATCGCTTGGCATACTGGGCCGAAAAATAGAAGGTACTCTCATCATGGGTTTGCGGCTCCACATAGTTTCCGCTGCCGTCGGTGTTGGTATAATCCTCTGTTACGATTACACTAAGCATATAATAAGTCGAGGGATCAGGAAGATAGTTGATATCTGCCGCTGTGCGAAGATAGGCATCACTCAGCATATACTGGGCGTTAACCCCAAATTGCAGTTCACTGGTGGTAAAGGTCGATAGCAGTTTATCCACCTTCTCAAAGGTCTCCTCTCCCCTCACAAAGAAGCTATCTGCCGAGTTAAGCGTATCCGACAAAGGTGTGCCGCTCTCATCCAGAACACCGTTTAGTTTATCTTCCAAGGCCACGAACTTATCCAGGGCCTGGGGAAGTTTATCATTCAGTGTCCCCCCGACCCTGTCAAACCGTCTGCTTAAAGAGTCGATCTGTTCCAAAATCCCCGGTAGTTTTCGGTTTAGATGCTGTGTCACCTGATTGAAGTTCTCAAGACTTTCACGCATGTTGCTTCGATTCTCTGCAATAGCCGCATTAAGCTCACGCCCCACCTTTGCAAACTCCCTGAGAGCATCTTGCAGATCCTTTCGGCTTTGTGCGTCAAGGGTGCCGCGAAGCTCCTGTACAAACAACCTTATCTCTTCTGCTGCGGCAGAGACGCTTTCACTGGTCTCATCAAAAGAGGCCAGACGCATACTCTTCTGCTCAAACCCTTCATTTGCTTTAAGATAACGGGAGGCACTGCCCGATCGAATATTGATCAGTTTTCCACCCAAAACATTATCCTGAGTGATGAGTACTCGTGAATCCGCCGGTATTTGAACGCCTTCACGTACAAACAAGACAAGCTTGACCCGAGTATCCTCAAGCAAAATCTCATCAATATAGCCGACCTCGACCCCATTCATCTTGACCTTGCTCTTATGCTCCAGACCTGAAGCATCCTGGACATAGGCATTTAGTCTGATCCCCGCTTCATTAAAACCGCCAAGATCGTTGACCTGGGTAGAGAGTGAAAAGAGTAGCATCAAAGCAGCTGCGACAAATGCACCGACCTTCGCTTCCAAGCTCATGCTAACCCTTTTTTAGTTGATCCAAGAAAGATTATTCTATCTCGGATTTTTTATAATGTACATTAAACCCACCCAATGGTTTAAGGTTGAGTGTCAAGTACAAGACCTTGTCCTGAATACCCGTCGCCTGTCCTGTTGTCCCCAGGGTCGGGCGGATATTCTCCACATATTCCAGCTGAAGGTTCCAACAGCGCTTGGAGAAAAGAAACCCGATATGACGATTCTTGGTCTCACTTAACTCCAAGTCGTAAGCATATCCTGCAAAGAACTGCCATCTTGAAGAGTAGTTATACCGCGCATTGGATGTCAGATAACTGGTCTTCACACGCGTCTCGGCATTTGTCGTACTGTTCACAAAAAGTTTATCCTCAAACAGATGAGAGAGATTAAACACAAAGGTACCATCATTATACCCTAAGCTGTTCTGGGTCTTTGAAAAAACATTACGATCATAATTATAAAAGGTGTTATTATAATAATTAAGCGTTTTGGTAAAGTAATAACGCAGCTCATTTTCCAGATCACCATAGCGGTCATATCCCTGCTCATATACAATGGGCTGTTTGATACGGTGGTACAGCTTTTCTCCATCCTGATCAGAAAAAATGTATTGGGTAAACTCCAAAGAAGCCTGTTTCAGATTATCGGCAATATTATCATATTCACAAGGCCCGGAAACACAGGGGACATTATTCTCCTTATTATTTCTGAAAATATCCTCATAATCTTCATAAAACCCGTCTCTGTACTCCTGTCCGGGGTGTTCATAAGCCGCCGTCAAAGAGATAGCATGTTGAAAGCCGTCAAAGGGCTTGACGAGGTTGGTGTTAAGCTCCATACGCTGATAATCCCGTATAAAAAGCCCCGAAGAATAATCGTTAGGCGGGACAGAAACATCCTCCGGTCCATGAAATCCGATATGAGAAGCATAGATATTTTCCGAAAGTGTAAAGGTCAGATACTCATCCAGTAGGGGAAATTGAAAACTTAATGGTGTAGTCAACTCATTTTGAATGGCGTTCTTTCCCTCTTCTCTGTAATAATTATTACCTCGATAATTCAAGGAATATAAAAAGTGATCATCTAAAAAAGTATTGAGATAATGATGGTAATGCAGAATAGGCAGGTTTTGGATGGTATCCGCATTGGAATCTTTGTTCAAATCAATAAAATACTTCCCATACATCCCGTAATAGTCTTCGCTTTGATTTAAAAAGAAATTCAAACGTGAAGTCACCTGAGAAGTTGTCGCGTAATCAAGGGAGTCATTCTTCTTTAGGTTCAAATACTCAACATCATTCAAATAGGTGATATCCGAATAGATCCCCGAGCTTCCCTGTACATCCCAATCAAACCAGGTTCTTAAAAAGCCGCGATGCTGATAATAAAACTCAGCTCCGTAGTGCTGATCATTTCGCAGGTTGAACTCTTCTTGATAGCTACGCTTCTCTTTAAAACCACCCACGGTAATGTGACCGCTTGAACGGGGTGAATCCACAAAACGGAACGTCGAGTACAGACCTTCTCCCCGATCCGTACGAATCTGCGGCAAAAGTTCCAGATCCCATCGAGGAGATTCTGCGATATAAATCGGTTGTTGATACATAAAACCTTCATCACCTGAAAGTCCAAAGGTTGGTCTTAAAAGCCCTGTTCGACGGGTTGTATCAGTAGGATAAGCGATATATGGGAGATAAAAGACAGGAATGCTTCCTGCATATAAACGGGCATTGTACAACTGCATCCATTGATTATCCCCGTCATAATACCCACTGGAAAACTGCAGGGTCCAGTCCGGATCCTGCGGGTTACAAGAAGATACTACTCCCGTATGCAGCTCATACTCTTCCTCATCCGTTTTCGCTGATCGGGCACTGATCCAGAGCTCATCACTATGTTCTTGAAAGAAAAAGGGGCGGAACTGACGGATATTCTCTTTGGTATTAAGCATAAGGTAGTCCCCCATCGCATAATACTCGGCTCCTCTTAAGGCATTGACATTTCCATATAGCTCAATAATACCGCTATTACGATCAAAACTGGCAGTTTCAGCACTTAAATACATCCCGTCATAAAGCACGACCACATCATTCTGCGCCTTGACAAGGGAGCCGTTGGTATCCACATTAGCTGAAAAAAGCTCTACTTTTTGAGCCTGTAGTGCGCTGAGGAGTGCACACAACAGCAGGAGTGTTCTAAACATCGACAATCACTGTCTTGGCACTTTTGTCATGCCAGGTCTGTCGGGCCGGATCCATCAATCCCCACAGAAAACCGATATAAAAAAGCATCTCACTGATCACACGTACAAAAGCACGATTTAAGGCACATCCAAAAGTCGGAGCACCCATTGTAGAGAGTTCAATGACTGAGATCTTCATGATCATCTTCCCCGGACTTGCTGCATACTGCATCACAAAAAAAGTATGATAGATGACTTTAAGAGCCATAAACTCGAGGACGTAAGCATTGATTAGATTGATCTGCTCTTCCAGGCTACTCAAACCGGAGAAACTATCCCAGATCACACCCAGCCAGATCACAGAAAGAATCAATTCATCGATCATATAAGCGGCGGCCCGCTTTGCTTTGGATGAGAGGATGAGCTGTTCACGCTCCAGTAGTCTAAAGATCTCTTCGTTCATAGGCTCTTAACGCAGTGCCTGATAGGCGATGTCCGTACGCAGTTTTTTACCGGCAAAATGTACCTGCCCGCACAAGGCGTAAGCACGATCACGGGCTTCTTGGATACTGTCACCCAATCCTACACATACCAGAACACGTCCTCCTGTTGCACAGAGTGTCCCATCAATCATGGAGACACCGGCATAGGAGATATGGGTATTGGCCGCAATCTCTTCATGATGGATCTCATCCACGACGATCTCTGCCGGAGTAGATGACGAGTATGGATAATCCTTGGAAGCCATTACGACACCGACTCCGTATTTATCATGAAATTCCACATTCAGTTCACCCAGTTTTCCCGTTGCCGCCTTGTAAAACAGGTCAAACACAGAAGACTTCATCAACGGCATCAGGATCTCACACTCAGGATCACCAAAACGTACGTTAAACTCTAACGTCATCGGCTCACCGTTAACAACCATGATCCCGATAAAAAGTACGCCTTCAAAAGGAGCGCCCTCTTGTTTCATCCCCTTTAGAGTCGGACGAATAATACGATCTTTTACCTTCTCATACAGTTCATCATCTACCAATGGAGTCGGTGCATAGGCTCCCATTCCACCGGTATTTGGTCCCTGATCCCCATCCAACAAACGCTTATGATCCTGGGCTGCTTGAAGTAAGACAAAATCATCCCCGTCACAAATGGCGAACATGGATAGCTCATACCCGTCCAGATACTCTTCGATGATCACCTTTAAGCCCGCATCCCCAAAAGATTTCCCACTGAGCATCTCCGAAGCGGCTTTTTTCGCCTCATCATGACTTTGAGCGATGATCACCCCTTTACCCGCACACAGACCATCAGCCTTGACAACGATCGGTGCACTCAGTGAATCGATGAACTTAAAGGCCGTATCGATATGATCCGTCTCGATATAACGCGCGGTCGGGATCTCGTACTTGGCCAGGAAGTTCTTCATATAGACCTTGGAGCCTTCCAGTTGTGCCGCCTCCTTGGACGGACCAAAGATTGTCAGTCCCTCGGCTTTGAAGATGTCTACTACACCGTCTACTAACGGGGCTTCCGGACCGACAATAGTAAACTCGATATTGTTTGCCTTGGCATATTGTGCCAACTCATGATAATCTTTAATATTGACATTCTCACCCAAAGCTTCCGTTGCACCATTTCCAGGACAAAAATAGAGCTTATCAACATTGTTATCATCTTTCATTGCACGACCAATAGAATATTCGCGTCCGCCGCTACCAAGTATCATTACATTCACATTGTTTCCTTACGTAAAATAGCCAGTATAAGCTCTTATATAGATCTTGAAACCATCAAACCGGACTCGGCACAATAGTATCCATAGAGGCAGACTACTTATCTTACTTCTTAATAATTTTGTTGATTGTTTATCAAAACCTGCAAGAGACACAAAAGCTTTAATAAACAATCTAAGGGGTCCAGGTGGGCGTTCCGCGAAATGCTTTGGTTCTCAAAGCCGAAAAAAAGCAGATTGAAAGCGTTCTTAGGTAGCAGATTCTAAGCCTCTGGCCTCAAACAAAAATGCTTCACACAAACACTCTTACTCCATCCACTAGATGAATATGTAGAACCCCCTGATATGCGAGTGATCGCACCACCCAGGCTATTGAAGATTATAACAAATCAAAGATTAAAAAAGAGTTATTATAACAAAGAGGTAGCGGACTCAAGAGTGCTTTGAACAGAGGGCTTTTCACTGACCACACAGCTTACCCCTTCCGGAAGAGCATCTTTAGTCGTCTCTCCTATACAAACGATCTGATAAGTGGGTAAAAAGTCATACTGTTGTTGAAAGCATTCGATGGCAGAAGGAGAAGTGAAAATACAGATAGCACCTTTAGGTAATTCTATCTTATTTACCTTTGAGCATTTTGTCTCATAAACGACCTTTTCATCAATATCCAAATGAGAAATATCCATCTCCTTTGCAATCACTTTGGCATGGGGGTACAACAAGGACAGCTCACTATATTTCTGCTCTATCAGCTTAAAAAGGCTCTTTGCATTTCCATCGGCAAGATCAAGCAGTTTGGCACCCTGCTCTCTCGCCTG
>JBFEYO010000071.1:0-10309 GCA_041562075.1 Sulfurimonadaceae bacterium
ACTATTGACAGATTTGATTAAAGAGGGTGAAGCCTTCGAAGCATATTTATCCTCCCACCTTCCCAAAGCACCAAGTTTTCATCCCCATTACGAAAAAGCGCTGCATAAGATGCTTCTCGCAGGTGGCAAACGCTTTCGTCCGATGCTTCTTCTAGCGGTGGTACGTGCACATAATTCACTGCTTCTGGAGTCCGCTTATAGTGCGGCATATGCTATTGAGCTTTTACACACCTATTCGCTTATTCATGATGATCTGCCCGCTATGGATGACGCTGATCTTCGCCGCGGGCATGAGACCCTGCATATCACTTATGATGAAGTGACTGCTATTTTAGCGGGAGATGCATTGAACACCTATGCTTTTGAGGTGCTTTCAGAGTCTTCATTTTCAGATGAGGTACGGGTAAGACTGATTCGTTCACTGGCAAAGAACGGTGGACTTGGCGGGATGGTCCTGGGACAGGCAATCGATTGTCATTTTGAGAATCAGAATTTGGCACTTGAGCAGATCAAAGAACTTCATATCAACAAGACAGCCAAGCTTATAGCAGCCTCTTTGGAGATGGGCGCGATCATCTCCGGTGAGAAAGAGCTGGCAAAGAGATTGTATGATTTTGGTATCAAACTTGGGTTGCTTTTTCAGGTTCAGGATGATATCTTGGATGTGACTCAGAGTAGTGAAGAGGCGGGTAAAACAACTCAAAATGATGGAGATAAGAACTCTTTTGTGACCCTTCTTGGACTGGATGGAGCAATGAAGGAAGCGGATGAGCTGGCAGCAGATTTACAAGAACAGCTTAAGGGCTTTGATGAAAGGCTTTATCAGGAACTTTCCCCTATACTTTCAAAGTATTTAATACGGCATAAGTAAATTGAAGTCCATTTAGGTGGATTTTGATCTATTTATAGAAAATAGGTGCACACAAAATCAGCAATGATTTGGGCTTCCTGCCGAAGGAAACCTAGTGTTAGCGTAGATACCTGGGCTTTGGCTCAGGTATTGTAATATTATGATGAAGGTTCTCTTCATTTTATGAAATAAAATTAAGGATATATATGATGCGTCAAAAAATGGCCGACACGATTCGATTTTTAGCAGCAGACATGGTTCAAGCAGCCAATTCAGGACACCCGGGAGCACCGATGGGTCTCGCAGATATCGCGGTGGTTTTGAGCGAGCATCTATCTCACAATCCTAAAAACCCTTCATGGTTAAACCGTGACCGTTTGGTCTTCTCCGGAGGACATGGGACAGGATTGATTTATTCACTCTATTATCTATGGGGATACGGTCTTGAATTAGAGGATCTTAAAAATTTCCGTCAGCTGGACTCTAAAACACCGGGCCATCCGGAATACGGTCATACAGAAGGTGTTGAGATCACGACGGGGCCGTTAGGACAGGGAATCGCCAATGCAGTTGGTTTTGCGATGGCTTCAAAATATGTAGGTGCACAAACGAATTCCGAGACGGCCAAGGTGATCGATCATAATGTTTATTGTCTGTGTGGAGATGGTGACCTGGAAGAGGGGATTTCGTATGAGGCTTGTTCTATTGCCGGACATAACAAGCTTGATAACCTTATCCTGATCTATGACTCGAACAATATTACGATTGAAGGGTCGACAGATCTCAGTATCTCGGAAAACATTCATAAGCGTTTTGATTCCCAGGGTTGGGATGTTCAAGAGATTGACGGTCATAACTTTGATGAGATTGATGCGGCGATTGTCCGTGCCAAGTCTTCGGACAAGCCTTCTTTGATCATCGCCAATACGAAGATTGCCAAAGGTGCCGGTGAACTGGAAGGTTCACACCACTCTCACGGTGCACCATTGGGAGAGGATGTCATTGCCAAGGCCAAGGAAGCTGCAGGGTTTGATCCCGAGAAGAAATTCTTTGTGGACGAGGACGTGATGGTACGTTTCAGATGTGCGATTGAAGCAGGTGATCTTGCTGAGCGTGAATGGAACCATCGTCTCAAAGAGCTTCCATTGATGGAGCAAAATGAGGCGCTTGATGCCCTTTTGAATCCTGATTTCTCACGTATTCAGTGGCCGACGTTTGACAAAGCCGATGCAACCCGCAGTACGAATGGAAAAGTACTTAACGCTGTAGCCAAAGCGATCCCGGGATTCCTTGGCGGTTCAGCTGACTTAAGCCCTTCAAACAAGACGGATATGAAAGACATGGGTGTTTTCCCCAAGGGTAAAAACATCTACTTCGGTATTCGTGAACACGCCATGGCGTCTATTGTCAATGCGATGGCACTGTATGGTCCATTGATGCCATTCTCTGCGACCTTCTTTGTGTTCTCGGACTATCTTAAACCTTCGGCGCGTATTGCAGCGCTTTCAGGTATCCAGCACTTCTTTATCTGGACCCATGACAGTATCGGTGTGGGTGAAGATGGACCGACACACCAGCCGATTGAACATCTTTCTCAATTCCGCGCGCTTCCAAACTTTTATGTATGGCGTCCGGCAGATGGTAATGAGAATGTAGCGGCGTGGCAAACAGCCCTTGAGATGACAAAATCCCCTTCTGCCTTTGTCTGTTCCCGTCAGAATCTCCCACTGCTTCCTGAAGCAGTCTTAGGGGATGCAAAACAGGGTGGATATCTCCTGGCCGAGTCGGAAGGGGCTACGATCACATTGATGGCTTCAGGTTCTGAGGTGGAGGTAGCCCTTCAGACAAAAGAACTGCTTGCGTCCAAAGGTGTGAATGCCAATGTTGTCTCTGTACCATGTTTTGATCTCTTGATCGAGCAGGAAAAAGCTTATATTGATAGCATCATCAAAACAGATAAAGTTGTTGCCATTGAAGCAGCCCGCGGTCTTGAGTGGTATAGATTTGCCGATGAAATCATCAATATGGATAGTTTTGGTGCTTCGGCCCCTGCTGCCCAACTTTTCGAAAAGTTTGGTTTTTCTGCAGAAGCAGTCGCTTCAAAAATCCTCTAACCCTCTTCTCCCTTTTGGGGAGAATAAATCCTGCCCACTTGCATTTGAATATGCTTTTTAAGATGTTATAATCCCTATTAGATATAAACTAATGGATAATTATGAAAGCGGCACTGAAGTACTCATTAATCAGTTTTTTTAAGATGGAATCTGCCGTAGGGGTTTTGCTGATCTTGGCAACGATCCTTGCAATGGTCATGGCGAACTCTCCGCTTACACATACGTATGAGAGCATGATGGACACACCTGTAGTGGTGATGTTTGGGGATTTCAGTATTGCTAAGCCTCTGCTTCTATGGATCAATGACGGCTTGATGGCCCTTTTCTTTTTTATGGTCGGATTGGAGATCAAGCGTGAAGTGGTTGAAGGCTCCTTAAGTGATCGAAGCAAACTTGCCTTGCCTACCTTTGCTGCCTTGGGCGGTATGGTGGTCCCTGCGGCTGTGTACTCTTTCTTTAACTGGGGAAATGATGCGGTTATGCAGGGGTGGGCTATACCGATGGCTACGGATATCGCCTTTGCCCTGGGGATCCTGTCTCTTTTAGGTAAGCGTGTTCCCATGGAGCTGAAGGTCTTTTTACTGGCCTTGGCGATCATTGATGACCTGGGTGCGATTATCGTAATCGCACTGTTTTATACCGCTCAGATGTCCCTTGTGTCTTTGGCGTTGGCCGCAGTACTTATCCTGGTTCTGTTATTGATGAACAGGTATGGTATTACCAATAATACGGCCTATATCCTTGTAGGGACGGTATTGTGGATCGCTGTGCTTAAATCCGGTGTGCATGCGACCTTGGCGGGTGTGATCCTGGGTCTGATCATACCGATTAAAGATAATAAGCACAGTTTTCATGAACTTGAACACTCACTGCATGCTCCGGTGAATTTTGTGATCTTGCCACTGTTTGCTTTTGCCAATGCGGGGATAGGATTCGCTTCTGTTAATGCCAAAGACTTTGTGGATAATATGACCTTGGGGATCGCTTTGGGACTGTTTTTCGGAAAGCAGATCGGGGTTATACTGTTCACTTTTATAGCACAAAAACTGGGTCTGGGGAGTCTGCCTGATCGTGTGACTTGGGGATCGGTGTATGGCTTGGCTATCTTGAGCGGGATAGGGTTCACCATGAGTCTTTTTATCGGTTCATTGGCCTTTGAATGCCATGAGGGGGCCTGTTATGATCTGGTGGATTATCGTATGGGAATTTTGATCGGTTCTTTGATCTCGGGTCTCTTTGGTTATTTGATCCTTTCCAAGACGCTTCCCAAAGCTTAGCAGAGTATACTGTCATATGCAAAACTCATCTACCTATACTGCAAAGAAGCAGAGCTTTGATAAATTAATCACCGTCTATGGCCGCAATGTCGTCCTTGAGATTTTAGATGAAGAGGATGTTCGGGTGCGCAAGGTGCATCTGGCGGATTCGAATCGGCGAGACGGGGTTATTAACAAGATAGAAAAAGTGTGTGAGGCCAAGGGCATTGAGATTGCTTACCATTCCAAGCAGGCGCTCTCACGTATCTCAAAGAATGCCAAGCAGGACCAGGGGGTGGCCGCAGATATTGAAGCCGGTAGCTATCAGTCGGCGGAGGGCTTTTTACAGACGGATGTCAAAAGTTATCGTTACATAGCCCTTGATTCTATTCATAATCCGCAAAACCTTGGAATGATTATCCGTTCGGTAGCGGCGGGATTTGTTGATGGCATTATTCTGCCGAAGAAGGGGTCAGCCAAGATCTCTCCATTAGTGATCAAGGCAAGTGCGGGGACGCTGTTTAAGACAAATATACTTTATTGTGACACCCTTGAGGAAATACTGCCTGATTTTAAAAAGAACGGTGCGGATATTTATGCGCTTTCCTCTCACGCGACATCATCACTGATGGACCTGAGCTTGAAAGAGAAAACCGTTTTTGTCCTTGGGAATGAGTCCGAGGGGGTCTCGCCTGAGGTCACGGCTTTATGTAATAAGAGCCTGTCCATCCCAATGCAAAACGGGGTGGAGTCTTTGAACGTAGCGGTGACAGCGGCACTTTTGGCGTATTACACTTAAGATCACCACTTTAACATCGGCATTGGACTCCAGGGTTTTGAAAGCAGGCGTTTTGAAAACCACTTTAAAAGGGTTAAATGAAAACCATTATTGGGGTACTTTTGTTTAATCTCCCTTATTTTGTCTTTTGAAATTCCAAAAGTGATGAGTCCCCAATACACATCGATCATATCGACTTTTCGAAAGAGCTCCGCTAAGTCACTGTTTGTAATAGGGCTTAGTTTATGGTGTTCGTCAATCATTTGAATGATCTCATCTTTATATGGGTTTAGATTGTGCTCGTTAAGATAAGTTTCCGCCAAAGAAATCGAAGGTCGTAAATAATCAAAACTTTTCTCCGTCCATATGCCCAGGTCATGGAAAGCAAGGGCAATAATAAACTTTTCGATCTGTTCTTGGTCCAGGTTCTCTAATTCTAAGGCATAAGCCAACATACGTTTTGTATGGTTGACATAACCAATGTCTTTACCTATATCTTGAAGGAAAGGGTGCAGTATCTCATCAATTTTTTCCGTCATATTGAATCCTTTTTTATAATTATGGCAAAGATGATACACTATGGTAAGAGTCATATATGACATAAAACATGCTAAAAAGGTCTAATTTGAATAAGATATCCGTTGCAGTCATTGTTTCAGATGATTCACTTCTTTCGGCTGTTATTGGAATAGGGGAGATATTTGACATATCAAATGGGTTTTGCCGAAAACCAAATGAAGCTTTTTTTGAGATTAATTACCTCTCCAGTACAGCATTAAAAGATTCCTCGATTATTCAGGTACACACTAAGATATTGAGGGAGCAAACTTATGATTTGATTGTTGTCCCACCGGCTAAAACAGCGAAAGTCATGAGAATGGACGGGATATTAAATCAATGGTTGATCCGTCGATATCATGAGGGCAGTGTGCTGTGCGCGGCCTGTGTTGGCAGTTTTGTTTTGGCTCAGACAGATTTGTTAAATCATAAACGAGCGACTACCCATTGGTTGTTTGAATCGGAGTTCAAACAAAAGTTTCCGGTTGTAAATTTGATGATTGATCATATTTTGATTGATGAGGGAAACCTTATTACAGCGGGAGGTGTGACGGCTTATTTTGATTTATGTCTGCACATCATCCAGCGCTATTTGTCAAATGATACGGCTAATCACTGTGCGTCATTGCTGCTAGTCGAGAGGGGACGGATATCGCAGCGTTGTTATAAGGATCTCAGTCATACTGGCGGTGTGGAAGATGAAGAGATCAAGGCACTCCTGGAGTGGATCAAAAAGCGGTTTGAGGATAATTTGAGCATTCCTATGATGGCTGCAAAAATGGGCCTGAAGGAAAGAAGTTTTATACGACGATTTAAAGCTAGCGTTGAGATGACACCAAATGAATATCTTCAAAACCTTAGAATCGAGAAGGCAAAATCTCTGCTGATAAGTTCAACTAAAAGTTTTGAGCAAATCACCTATGATGTCGGATTTCATAACGAGAGCAGTTTTCGACGTTTATTCAAAAGAGAGACATCCTTAAATCCCGGAGAATATAGAAAAAAATTTAGAATCAATATGTTCTAAAGTGATGAAATTACATTGTTTATCATAGAAACTCGATACAGTTTTTACCTTTGGCTTTTGAGCGATACAGCGCCTTGTCCGCACGCTGGATAAGCTGATCGATACTCATATCGATTTCTTTGAGGTGTGTGATTCCCAGACTGACGGTATATTGGATGAGCTCTTGGCTTCCATAGGGGATGCGATCTGTTGAGATGACCTCATTGATCCTGCTGCTTAATTCCATGACTTTGTCATTTGGGGTGTTAGGCAGAAGGATAAGAAACTCTTCACCGCCGTAACGTGCCAAAACATCGCTGCTTCGGGTAATCTTTTTGAGAATGTTGGCACAATGAACAATCACTTCATCTCCCATCGCATGCCCATAGGTATCGTTGATACGTTTGAAATCATCAATATCGATCATCACTGCCGAAAGCGGTTGATTATAACGTTTTGCCGAGTCAAAGAGTCGACCGGAGACATCTAAAACATAGCGTCGGTTATAGAGCGTGGAGAGAGCATCTGTCGTAGCTTCTATTTCCAGCTGTTTTTGTGTGATTTCAAGCTCTTTTGTCTGTTCGGTCAATTTTTTGTTCGCGATTTCGAGTTCATTCACACGAAGTTTGAGCTCTTTTTCCAAATGGCTTTCATTGGCTTCTTTAAGTGTCAGCAGTTCATTTTGCATACGAATCTTGTCTTTGAAGATAATATGGTAATGGCTGATCATGAGTGAGTTAAAGAAGATGACTTCGGCAAAGGAACCAAATAAAAATGCATAACGTGTGATGTCATGATTATCAATGAATCCGTTATAGGTCAGGGTCAGCATCCCCATGGTTGGCATATAGACCATCAGTGCGATTAGATAGTAGCGCATTTCCAGGTGCCCGTCTCTCCAGACCTTGATAGAGCTAAAGAGCAGCAGGGTGAAAAAGAGCGAAGAGGTGATATTGAACAGTAGCGGAGTATGAGGGATATCAAGGGCAATGGCGACAGTAAAGCCAAAGAAGACCCACACAAAACCGCTGAAAACTTTATATAGTCGTATAAAGCGTTCTTGAAGTTGAAGAAACTCTCTGGAGAAGAGCGTCAGCAGGGCAACCAACAAGGCTCCCGTTGTATGCAGGCCTTCATCCCATCCGGGAAAGTCGAGCCGGAGATAAAAACCGCCTTTCACTGCTATCCATAGGATAAGTGCACCTATGTAGAGTACATAAAACAGGTAGAGTTTGACCGGCCGATTCCAGTAGAGGTAGAGGTTGAAAAAGAGTACGATGGCTAAAAAAAGCATGAAAAAAAGGTAGAGATCATGCAGATGAAGACGGGTCGGACGGTAAAATTCCTCTGCACTGAAGAGTTCGACTTTACCCAGCTGACCGGAGGAGGATTCTCCTCTGAGGTAGACCCTGATAGATTCTCCTTTAGGAATCGTGAGTCTAAATGCCGGGGTGATATTGTGTATGCCCCTTTCGATCAGGGGAGTAAAAAGACCGGCTTGATCAGATCTCCATGTCTGTCCATCGTAATGATAGAGTTCGAAACTTTTCCATAGCGGATCGGAGAATGTGAGGATAAACTCTTCTTGGCCGGAGGTATTATTCATATCAAGCCTAAACCATTGAGCTCCCTCTTGATAGCCGTAGGTAAACTGGTTGGCTCCTTCTTGGAATTTCTGTGCGGGAATTTCCTGAATTGTGAACTGTCTGTCTTTATCATATAGGTGCGGTAGGCTGAAATGGCTGTAACGGGTTTGATTATCAGTGAGTGTCAATGCAAAAAGAAGCTGTACAGGGAAAAGTAATACTATCAATAGTCTCATCTATAACTTCCTTAGGTATACGAGTATACACTAATAATATTAAAATTACTTATCTAATAGCAGGAGTTGTGTCTTCCTCTGTCCTTGGAATACTTTTGAAGGAGTGCTTTAAGGTCTTTGGTATCGTCTTTAAATTTGGGAGTCTTAAGATAGGGAACGGTGACTTTTTTATCCCGGTGCAGTTGTTCAAGTTTATCGGCTTGAAGCAATTGTTTCCATTCACGTGCTTTTTTTCGTGCCGCAAAATATTTCCCTTCCACGTGACAGCTTGCACACTCTTTGGCAAAGATGGCTTTACCGTCAGAGACGGAGGCATAGAGGCAGAGTGAAAAAAGAAGCAAGATACCGATTTTGATCATGAGGTCATTAACTCATAAGGACGCTTGATCTCTTGGAGGAGACCGTCAACGCTAAGCGCACGACCTTTACGTATAAACTCCCGGCCTTCAAAAAAGATGATGATCGTCGGGGCGGAGAAGACCTGAAACTCTGCTGCAATCTCCGGGGTAAGAGAGATATCGGCATGATAGCGTCCAATGGAGGGATAAGCCTCTTCCAACGCCTCCATGAGTTTGGGACGAAGGACATGACATACATTGCAGGTTGGAGAGCTGAAATAGAGCACAAGGGCCAGCTCCTCTTTAAGTTTGGTGTGAAGTTCATCAAGTGAGCTAAGGGTCGTATCCATGATATATCCATAAATGATTTTAAAGGTGTATTGAAACACACGTCTATGTTTGATATTATACACTATGCTTAAAATGATATGGATAGGGGTGTTATTGTTAATTAGCCTAAGAGCAGAAGAGGGATTGCATGCCATACGTGGAGGTATACTAGCACACAGCACCGGTCCTGTATCTAATGGTCAGGAAGAGGGAGTAGATCTTCATGCTGAGGTGTTGTGGAATGAAACATTGGCCGGAGGATATTATGTTGCGGGAGCAGATCTGAGCTTGAAGGGAGAAACAAGTTTTATATACACGGGACTGAGCTGGGAGAAAAAATATTTCAAGAAACTTCATTTAGGTGCTTTTGGGGGCTTTGGGATTCATGATGGAAAACTGGATGGAGATCGGAATGACCGTCGTCTATTGGGATCACGGGTATTATTTAGAGTTGCTATGGATGTAGGATGGTATTTAAATGATCAATGGAGCCTGAATTTTTTATATGATCATTATTCAAATTTGGGAATCGGGAATGTGCGAAATCAAGGGAATGATAATATGGGGCTTCGATTGTCATACTATTTTTAGGAATATAAGAAACTAATAAGCTAATGAGAGTTACACTAAAGTATATCCAAAGAAGGAGTATGAGATGAATGTCAATATTACAGGACGACACATCACAATCAATGATCATAACCGTCAACATATCGAGGCGGCTTTAGAAAGTTTTTCAAAATATCAATTAGATATTACTACGGTTAATGTCGTGGTATCAGAAATTAAAAATGGTGTAAATGTAGAGTTTGATATGCATATCGCACATGCAAGCCCGGTGGTTATCAACCAGGGAGACAAAGACCTGGATACAGCGATCGATCTTGCGATTGAACGCGCGACAAAAGCATTACGCCGCTTGCACGATAGAGTGATCTCTCACGGAAGTGAGTCTTTAAAAGATCTTGAAATCGCAGACGTGTAAGCTCCTTAATCCGCTCCTTTGAGCGGATCTTCTTCCTTTAAAATCTCTTTCCATTGTGTTGATTTTGTCTTAAGAACCTTATGTTTATAGCGGGTCTTGTTATGATCATGATCGGTATGAGCCGCAGGACGTTTATTGTAAGCTTGTGCATGCATCTGTGACAAGCGCAAAGGATCTATGCGGGGGATACGATGACGCAGTTGATCGGGACTCTGTTTATGGAGTTTTTCCTCGACGATAATCCCTGAGGGGCTAAGCTTTCCTTCCTTTAT
>JBFEYO010000072.1:0-10177 GCA_041562075.1 Sulfurimonadaceae bacterium
CTTTATTTCACTCACGCTCTTTAATATCTATGAGCCGACTCGGCAGATGACCACCACGCTTTTTTTGACTTTGACCCTGGTCTTATATTACCCCTTGCGTCTGATTATTGCCAATAAGAAACTTTCCATGACCTATAGTGCCTTGATCAAAGATCCCGATGCCTCCCGATTGATTATGTTTTATATTAAATTGCCCCTGTTTATCATCGGTGCGCCAATTCTTGCAGGGGCATTCTTCTTGGTGTTCATCAAGGCTTCTGTACTTTTTTCCATGAATGCCCGCTTAATCATTCTGGGGCTGGGTGCCTTTGTCGTACTATTTGTGTTTTGGACCTTTTTGGGAAGCAAACTCTTGCAAAGCCGTGATACCATTGCCCGGTTATATGAAAAAAACCGTCTGGATCAGAAGCTGGGCTATCATCTACTGCTTTTTATGATCTTTTTCTCGGTAACATCGGATCTTATCGAGTCCTTTATCATCACGATGCTTTTCTCATTGTTGATCTTTGATGTGCTCTTTGGATTGCATGAGAAGATGAATCTTCGCGGATTGATCCGAACTAAGGGACTGTTTCTAAGTTTTAAGTTCTTACTCTTTATTCTAATCAGTCTGTTGAGTTACAGATATCTGAAGCCGGCACTGGAGAAGGAACTGGATCGCTTCATCTTATGGATGGACCCCTCTGTCAGCGTGGTGGTGATCTATCTGTTTTTGTACGCTGTATCAGGGGTAGGGAATTATGTCCAGTTAAACTTGCTGATCTCTTATCTGGTCAAGACCACGTCTAGACAATTTGCGATTGTGTGGACCTTAATGGCTCTGCTGTATATGGCATTAACGGCCATTCATCTTGAATATGATCATTTTAATCGTATGAAACAGGCGATCTCTACTTATCAGACAAAGATAAGACACGCCCCTTAGCTACGGGCTTTTTTGATCACCTCATAGGCATCATTGATCTGCTGTATTTTGCGGGTGGCGTCTTCTACATAATGCTCTGAAGCTCCCTGGGCCTGGATGATATCCGGATGGTACTGTTTGACCAGTGAACGGTATTTTTTCTTGATCGTCTTGAGATCATCTTGTGCGGATGCACCGAGAATAGTGTAGGCCTCTTCCAGGGAAGAGTGGACCTGTGTTCCTGAATAACTTGATCGGAACTGGTTCATCATGCTTTCAAATTCACGGGGAGCAAAGTGCAAGAAGGAAGCGATTTTCATTAAAAGATTCTCTTCTGCCGAAGTGACCTTGCCGTCGATAAAGGCGATATTGATGAGAAAACTCATCATCATCTGTCGTTTGGAGCGGTTATTTCGGATCAAAATATAAAGTTCGGATACAACGGCATCCACATTAAAGGGTTTTTGTTTCTCTTCTGAAAAGATCTCCTTGAGAAACCCTTTGACTTTTTCAGGTTCAGGAAAAACCCGGGAGATATCGGTAAACATATTGCCGATCAACTCCGCTTCAAGTTCATCGATGCGACCGTCTGCCTTGGCGACTTTGGCACATAGGGCGACAAAAAGCCCCAGTTCGCTTGACGAAATTGCCTCTTTGGAAATCTGCATGTTTTGAAATTGCTCTTTGGAATAGTAGATACGCTGAAAACGCTGATAGGATTTAAAAATCCTGTAAAAGACAAAGAGTAAGATTCCCAGGATGATGAGGTTGAACATGTAGTTTCCTTTTGATAGTTCTGTCTAATGCGAATTATAATAGAATTCTGCACTTTAAATGTTGGAAAAATGTGTGAAAGATAAGCTTTTAAGTATCGACAAGGGTGTTGTGTACATGCTCTTTGCCTCCTTGATGTTCGCTTTTATGGGAGGTTTTGCCAAGGAGTTAAGCCAGGGTATGAGCTCTTTGGAGGTCGTTTTTTTTAGAAACGTGTTTGGGGTCTTTATTATTGGATTTACCCTTTTTAAGACACCTCTGGTACAGAAGGGTGGACGTCCTTTTTTATTGGTGTTCAGAGGGCTGATGGGTTTTTTGGCGCTTCTGGCATTTTTTTATAATATTGCCCATATCTCTTTGGCAGATGCCATGACCTTCTCCAAAACAGCGCCGATATTTACGGCTTTTTTCGCTTACATCTTTTTAAAAGAGAAGATGAGTGTTTATGGATGGATGGCACTCTTTATCGGATTTGTCGGGATTGTTTTGATCATGCAGCCCGAAGGGTTCTTATTTAAGAAGACGGACTTGCTGGGGATCTTTTCCGGCGTAGGAGCAGCCTTGGCCTATACCTCGGTGCGGGAGTTGAAATCCTATTATGATACCCGCTCGATCGTGCTTTCATTCATGCTGATCGGTACGCTTGGACCTTTGCTTTTGCTGTTTTTGGCACCCTATGTTCAGGTGAGTGAGTTGGACTTTATGTTCGCCGATTTTGTGATGCCTTCGACTGAGGAGTGGGGATATATTGCCGGCCTTGGATTTTTTGCGACCTTGGCACAGGTCTATATGACCAAGGCTTATGGGGAGACCAAGGCAGGTATTGTGGGGGCCATCTCCTATTCTAATATCGTTTTTGCGATTATCGTCGGGCTCTTTTTGGGAGATTCCCTTCCAAATCTGACGACAAGCTTAGGAATCGTGGCTATCTTCTTGGCGGGTATTCTGGTCGTCAAAAAATAAGCTATAATCACACCATAATATAGGTGTATATCCTCTACCTGGTTAAAGAGAAAAACTGGCTTAAACGCCAGTGCGAGCTCACTGCTGAAGTGAACTTAGTGTTAGCGAAGATGTCAGAGTTTTGGCTCTGATATCGTTTTTATTGATGGAGGATTCCCTTCATTTTGTAGAATAAAATTAAGGAAGTATATATGGTTATTTTTGCAGGCCCCTGTGTGATTGAGAATGAAGAGAATATTATGAAGATTGCCGAGGCGCTGAAGCCTTATCATGAGAATCCTGATATCGATTTTTATTTCAAAGCGAGTTTTGACAAGGCTAACCGTACCTCTTTGGAAAGTTTTCGCGGTCCGGGACTGGAAGAGGGGATGCGTATCCTTCAAAAGGTCAAGGATACCTTTGGATATAAGATCGTGACAGATATTCATGAAAGTTATCAGGTAGAGGATGTTTCAAAGGTGGTGGATGTACTTCAGATCCCGGCATTCTTATGCCGTCAGACGGATCTACTGGTAGCCGCGGCAAAGACCGATTGCATCATCAATATCAAAAAAGGCCAGTTCCTGGCTCCTGCTGATATGCAGTATCCGGTACTGAAGGTCCTCAATACCCGTGGATGTTCGCAAGCCAGCTATGAGAACTCTTTGAAGCATAAGGTTTTCTTATGTGAGCGTGGAACGACCTTTGGATACGGTAATCTGGTAGTGGATATGCGTTCACTGGTGATCATGAGGGAGTTCGCTCCGGTGATCTTTGATGCGACCCATTCGGTACAGATGCCGGGTGCTGCCGGCGGAAAGACGGGTGGTGATTCATCTATGGTGCCATATCTGGCCAAAGCTGCTGCTGCAGTAGGTGTGGATGGCTATTTCTTTGAGACGCACTTTGATCCGAGTATCGCACTCTCAGACGGGCCGAATATGATCCAATTGGATGCCCTTGAAAAACTGGTGGATAAGCTTCAGAAGATTAAAGAGGTATCTTCGATATAATACAAAAATTTAAACGAAGGTGAGATGAACATCTTCTTTCGTTGACAGCGGGGCTGCACGGGCATAGCATCTAGTCCGGGCAGTTCACATTTCAAAAGAATGATTCAACAATAGATATAAAGGACAAGAGAATGAAAATAGTCGAAGGTAATATCCAGGTACCAGAAGGTAAAAAGATCGCTATTATTAACAGCCGTTTTAATCATATCATTACTGACCGTTTGGTAGAGGGTGCACAGGACGCTTATGTACGTCATGGCGGAAGTGCTGATGACCTGGACCTTATTCTGGTTCCGGGTGCCTTTGAGGTGCCATTGGCTCTGGAGAAAGCGCTTGCATCGGGAAAATATGACGGTGTATGTTGTTTAGGTGCGGTGATCCGTGGGGCTACGCCTCATTTTGATTATATCTCTGCGGAAGCGACCAAGGGTGTTGCATCGGTAGCATTGAAATATGGCAAGCCGGTAGCCTTTGGAGTATTGACGGTGGATACGATCGAGCAAGCGATCGAGCGTGCCGGTTCCAAAGCAGGTAATAAGGGTGCAGAGGCGATGCTTACGGTCGTAGAGATGTTAAACCTGTATCGTGAGATCGAAGCATAATGGCGACGCGTCATCATGCACGTATGGCAGTCGTCAGCCTTTTATATGCTTACGATCTTGGAAATCAGAGTATCGCAGATTTTTCTGATGAGATCCTTGAAGAGAAAAAGATACGTAATAAACAGCGCGAGTTTGCCCTTGACCTTTTTAAGGGTGTGATGGATAATCTGGAGACGATTGATGAGCGGATAATTGCCAATCTGACTGATTGGGATTTTGACCGCCTGGGTTCTATTGAGCGGGCGACGTTGAGACTGGGAGCCTATGAGATCCTGTATGGAGACCTTGATGCACCGGTCGTGATCAATGAGGCCATTGAGATCACTAAGGCATTTGGCACAGAACAGTCTCCCAAGTTTATCAACGGAGTCCTTGACGCTGTCTCAAAATCCAAAGAGTCCTAGCCTGAAAAGATATTGACAGGTATGTCTGTAAAAGTGTAGAAGTACAAACAAAGGAAAAATAATAATGAGAAAATTTTTAGCCATAATAATGTTTTCCGGTGTATTGTTAGCGAATGAGATGATCGTCAAGGTCAGTGATTATAGTGTCGATGAGACGATTGCAAATATCAAAAAGATCGTCGAATCAAAGGGGTTTAGCGTTTTTGCTGTGATTGATCACAAGCAGAATGCTTCCAAGGTAGGGATGGAGCTTGCGCAGGCGCAGGTGATTATCTTTGGAAACCCAAAAGTGGGTACGCGTTTGATGCAGGATGAAATCCGGATCGCTTTGGATCTGCCCCTTCGTGTCCTGGTGTATCGCGATCAAGATGAGAAGGTGAAAATCGCTTATCGTAACGGTACATGGATCAAGAAAGAACATGATCTGGATTCGGATGCATTGACAGTGAAAGTGGATGCAGGAATGAACAAGATCACAGATAAAGCACGTATAAAGGTCAACTAATGGCACGAATGACACCTGAAGAAGCACTGGATCTTATCCGTAATGCAGATTTAAAAGAGCTGGGGAAGATGGCCAGTGCCAAGAAAAAAGAGCTGCACCCCAAGGGGATCACGACCTTTATCGTGGATCGAAATATTAATTATACGAACGTGTGCTGGGTAGATTGTAAGTTTTGCGCCTTTTATCGTCATGCCAAGGATGATGATGCTTATATCCTTACCCATGAGGAGATCGATCAGAAGATTGATGAATTGGTGGCAATCGGCGGGACACAGATCCTTTTTCAAGGGGGTGTGCATCCAAAACTCAAGATTGATTATTATGAGGACCTTGTGGGTCATATCCATGAGAAGTACCCGCAGATCACTATTCATGCCTTTTCGGCGATTGAGCTGGATTTTATAGCGAAGGTTTCCAAGATCTCTATTCAGGAAGTTCTCACACGTCTCAAGGCAAAAGGCCTTTCATCCATTCCGGGCGCAGGTGCAGAGATCCTTTCAGACAGGGTACGTGATATTATCGCACCTAAAAAACATGACTCAGAGGTCTGGATCGATGTGCATCGACAGGCACACAAACTGGGGATAAAGTCTACGGCTACGATGATGTTTGGTACAGTAGAGACAGATGAAGAGATCGTCGAACACTGGAACATGGTGCGTAAACTCCAGGATGAGACCGGTGGTTTCAGAGCTTTTATCATGTGGTCTTTCCAGGGACAAAACACGCAATTGGCCGAAGAGATCCCGGATATTGAAAAACCTTCGTCTAATCGTTATCTCCGTCTCTTGGCCGTATCGCGTCTGTTTTTGGATAATGTTCCGAACATTCAAAGTTCATGGGTGACCCAGGGACCGTATATCGGACAGATGGCACTGAAGTTTGGTGCCAATGACCTGGGATCTACCATGATGGAAGAAAACGTGGTGCGTAGTGCCGGAGCAGGCTTTAGAATGGCGAAAGATGAGATGGTGCGTCTGATCGCAGATATCGGGGAAACACCGGCGATTCGAAATACCGCTTATGAGACCTTGGAGATGTTTGGGTGAGACGAGTCGTTTTAGCACTGCTAGTAATTTGTGAGGTAATAATGGGAAGTGAGATTTTAAAGGTAGAGGTTAATGGTACACAGGTACCGGTGGTTTTTGAACATGATGATAGATTGCCTATTGTCTCCATGCAGCTGGTGTTCCAAAATGCTGGCTCAATCGCAAACGGGAATCAGGCCGGTCTGGCCCGCGCCGTATCCAAAGTGTACGGTGAGGGTACTAAATCCCTGGGAAGCAAGGCCTTCTCAGAGAAACTTGATGCGAAAGCCATTCATATTTCGGCCACGGCCGGCGGTGAGACCTTTGTGTTTGAACTCTCTTGTCTCAAAGAACATTTTGATGAGGGTGTCAAGGCTCTGGGTGAATTGTTGCAAGACCCGAACCTGGATGCTGATGTTCTTGAAAAAGTAAAGACACAGACACTGGGAGAGATCCAGCGTAAAAACACAGACTTTGATTATGTAGCGAGCAAGACCCTGAAGGAACTGCTCTTTAAGCATACGGTGATGTCCTTACCGAATATGGGAACAGAAGAGAGTGTCAAAGGGCTTGAGCTTCAACAGATTCAATCTTTCATCGGTGAGCATATTGTCCGTGAACGCGCGATCTGTGTTGTTGGGGGAGACATTTCTGCACAAAATGCAGCGCAAACCGTTCAGGGTTTGATAGGAATACTTCCAAAGGGTGAAAATGAAGCTTTGCCGTATTTTGAAGTCGCCGCTAAGCCACAAGAAGAGATCGTACGTAAAAAGACTGAACAGGCGTATGTCTATTTCGGCTCTCCTTTTTATATGAAGACGGGGGATGAAGAGTTTTATAAATCCCGCGTAGCGATCTTTATCCTGGGTTCAAGCGGTTTTGGTTCACGTCTTATGGAAGAGATACGGGTACAAAAAGGTCTGGCATATTCTGCCTACGGTCGCTTGCATGTAAACAAGACCAACTCCTATTTCTCAGGATATCTACAGACGAAACTGGAGTCTCAGGATGAGGCGCAAAAGTCGGTCAATGAAGTGATCAAGACCTTTGTAGAGAAGGGCGTTACCCAAGAGGAACTGGATCAGGCGAAGAAGTTTCTTCTGGGAAGTGAACCTCTGCGTGTAGAGACGCTTTCTCAACGTCTAGGCCGTACCTTTATGGATTACTACAAAGGGGCTCCTTTGAATAATGCACAGCTCGAGCTTGAAAAGATCCAGGCTCTGGAGCTTGATGATCTTAATGCTTTCATAGCGAAGCATACCGAGATTTTACAACTCTCCTACGCGATCGTCACTGAATAAAGAGAATGAAATGCGGGGCTGAAGAGCAGGACCTTCCCAAGCTTGCCAAGCTGGGTGTTCGAAACTGTCTGGATCTTGCTCTTTTACTGCCTCACGCCTATGAGGACCGACGTATCCAAACTCAGCCTCGACTGGGTGAATCCCAGTGTATAGATGTGGAGATACGCTCCTTTTCCCAATCACTTAAATTTATCAAACTTACACTCTTCTGTTTTAATTTCAATACCCGGATGGAAGCGATCATCTTTCAGCCAAAACCTTATCATAAACGCCAATTTATACCCAATCAGAGGCTTTTTCTATTTGGAAAAGTGGAAGTGAACTTTTCACATCTTCAAATCATACAGCCACGAATCGTGAGTGAGTCAGGGGGTATTATCCCAAGATATAAGAGTGCCCTTAGAACGGATCAGACGGTAAAACTGATGCATAAATATCTTAAGGAAGATGCATTGGTAAAGGAGGGACTGCCAAGACTCTATGCTGAGCAGATATGCGCTCTTCATTTTCCCTCCCATATGCCTCCAAAGCAGGGGAGTGATGCCTATGCACAAAACCTTTATGCATTGAAGTTTACCGAGCTTTTTAATCATTTGAGCCTTTTGGCAAAGAAAAAAGAGACGTATCCAGCGCTTGTACGTATAGAGGCAGAGGTCGCACCATGGATAGCAACGCTGCCTTTTGAGCTGACACAGGATCAATTACGTGCTATTAAGAAGATACAACAAGACTTGGCGCAAGAAAATGCAGCCAAGCGTATGATTGTCGGAGATGTAGGGGCAGGGAAGACCATGGTGATTCTGGCTTCAGCCTATATGGCCAGAGAACATGGTGCCTTGCTGATGGCTCCGACGACAGTATTGGCCAATCAACTCTTCGAAGAGGCGCAAAAGTTCCTACCCAAAGAGATGAAGATCGCCCTGGTGACTAATCGCAGTAAAAAAGAGGATTTAAGTCAGTATGACTTTATCATCGGTACCCATGCTCTTTTATATAGGCCTCTTAGGGAAGTGGGGCTAGTGATGATCGATGAGCAGCATCGTTTTGGAACGGCTCAGCGCAACAAACTATCGAAAATGATGGAAAACAAGCCAAGGCGGTCGCAAAGCGATGTTTCAGGCAAAGCCACAGATAAAGAAAAGGCGAGGCCGCATTTCCTGCAGTTTTCTGCCACGCCTATACCCAGGACTCAGGCGATGATCAATTCGGCTCTTTTGGACGTTTCTCTGATCACACAGACCCCATTCAAAAAAGATATCGATACAAAAGTGATCCATAAGACAGATTTCTCTGATCTACTGGAGCATATCAAAAAAGAACTCTTAGCAGATCATCAGGTCTTGATCATCTATCCTCTGGTGGAGGAGAGTGAGTTTATTGCCTATCAGAGTATTGATGAGGCCAAGAGCTTCTGGCAGAAGAAGTTTGAGAATGTTTATGTCACCCATGGAAAAGATAAGGAAAAAGAGGAGGTTCTGTATGCGTTTAGAGAAAAGGGAACCATTCTTCTGGCAACGACGGTGGTAGAAGTCGGGATCTCCCTGCCGCGCTTGAGCACAGTGGTCATTGTCGGAGCGGAACGTTTAGGGCTTTCTACCCTACATCAGTTGCGTGGACGGGTGAGCCGTACGGGCTTGAAGGGCTACTGCTTTTTATATACCAATGTAGATAAATCCAAACGCCTGGAAGACTTTTCCGTTACCCCAAGTGGCTTTGATATCGCAAAACTTGACCTTGCTTACCGTAAGAGCGGAGATCTGCTCAGTGGAAATGAACAGAGCGGTGAGAGCTTCAGGTATGTCAATATGGCGGAGGATGAAGAGATCATAGCCAAGGTGCAGTCTTATATGAAAACCAAAGAGCCGGAAGTAGAAAGTGTGAACTAGGTAGAATAGATTTTATGCGGTATTGGGTCGAGCAGCGTACTACATCTACTGTAAATCGTAGTACACACACTCAGTTGAAGGGATTAATATAGGCCGAAACGTCCATCTTTACGTTTGTAAAGTACACGGGTTTTGCCTTCGATATCATTAAAGATCTCGAATTGCTTGTCCGTTGCTTTGAGGTCTTCAAGGACATCTTGCACCTCTAAAGGTTTGTAGAGCTCAAGCTCGTGGGGGACGATCTCATCCTCCAGCGCCTCTCTCTCTTCACTCATATTGATATCAACCGAGGCTGCTTTGGCCTCATTGTATCCCTCTTTTTTATGATCGCGGATACGGTCATGATGACGACGAAGGGCTTTTTGAGCCCGTGACGCAGCGACGTCAATAGCCGCATACAGGTCATCATCACTCTGCTTGATAACGATGGTGTTCTTATTGGGAAGGTTGATGGTAAACTCTATGCTTACCCCTTTTCCTTTATGCCCTTTTTTCTCTTCTCCCGAGGCAATGGCGCGCACGGAGATGATGTCTAAATTAAATTTGCTTAATGAATCTATTGAAGCCTCTATCTGTTGTTTAATCGCGTCGGTGAGTTCTACATGACGCCCAACCATACTAATATTCATAAAGATCCTTATTGTGTGATTTACTCAAGGCTAAGACAGGGTCTTGAGATGGGGTTCACTTTATTACAAAGTTATTAGATTATAACGAGAGAATTCTTAAGGTAGCTTGTGGGTGTTTATATGTCTAAAAAGGTGAAGGTGTACAAAACCAGAAACGTATCATGGTTTCTGGATGGTACGGCGGTGGAA
>JBFEYO010000073.1:0-10050 GCA_041562075.1 Sulfurimonadaceae bacterium
CAAGTGAGAGAATAACGGGGTTTTCTTTTATGAACTGGATAAGATTAGGTTTATTTTGTTTAGCGAGAAATAAAATAAAAAGAAAATAATACAAGTAATCAACAACTTTTCCACTAATAGGCAAAAAAAAGGCGATTAATACGAGGGTATGGTTTGCCAGACGTTCCCTGTCTTTTCTGATAAAATTGATAAACCTAGTGATTTGTAGTTGCATTATTTCTCATATAAACTATTATAAATTCTATATCAATACACCGGAAAGTCGTTGATATTCCGGTGAGTCTTGAAGCAGCTCTGCATGTGTTCCTCTGGAAATGATCTCACCCTCTTTAAAGACCAGGATAAGATCCGCATCCTGTACGGTGCTGAGTCTGTGAGCGATGGTAAAGGTGATCTTGTCTTTGGTGTAGCTTGAAATCGCTTCCTGGATACGTTTTTCACTCTCATTATCCAAAGCCGAAGTCGCTTCGTCAAAGATAAGCAAGGAGGCATGTTTATAGATGGCACGGGCAATAGCGATACGTTGACGTTGTCCGCCGGAAAGGTTGCTTCCTGCTTCATCCATCTGGGTGTAAATACCTTCAGGCAGAGAGGATACAAAGCTCTGTGCATCGGCAAGCTTGAGGGCTTCATTGACCCGATCAATGTCAACTTCCTGTCCGTAGGCTACATTGGCGGCAAGGGTGTCTTGAAAGATATAGACACGCTGGGAGACCACGGAGATATGCTCACGGAGGGAGGTCTGCGTGTAAGCGTGTATGTCTTTGTCGTTGATCAGCAGGCGTCCTTCATGCAGATCATAAAATCGCAAGAGCAGGTTGATAAGAGAGGATTTTCCACCTCCGCTATCCCCTACGAGTGCGATATTTTGCCCGCTATGGACATCCAGGTTGATATGATGCAGAGCAGTCTTATCTTCATATTTAAGGGTCGCATTTTGGAAAGAGATGGAATATATGTCTTCATTTAACACCTCTGAGCCGTCATTAACCTTGTTCTCATAGTCAAAAATATGAAAAACACGCTCCGTAGCGGCAATGGAGTCCTGTATCTTTCCGTAGATGGAGCTTACCCGGCGGATAGGATCGAAAATAAGTCCGATGGCAGTGAGGAAAGCGACAAACTCTCCTTGACTCATATTGCCGTCATAGACCTCTTTACCGCCCATAAAGATCACGGCAGCCAGTCCGGTTGCCCCGATGATCTCCATAATAGGAGAGATAAGGGCATTGGTATAGACACTTTTCATCGTGTATTTATAAAATTGCCAGTTCTCGCGAGTAAAGCGCTGCATCTCATAGTTCTCGGTGGCATTCGCCTTGATGACCTCATTATTATTAAAGACTTCCGTCAAACGGGTGACTACGTCGGCATTTTTTTCCTGAGAACGGTGGGAGAGACGCTTGAGACGCTTGGTGATCAGAATGAGGGGATAGATGACAATGGGCATCACGACTAGAGAATAAAAGGCAAGCAGGGGATTAAGGTAGATGGCATAACCTACGAGTCCGATGACGGTCAGACCGTTGCGTACAAGGTCCGGCAACATGTTTGAGACGAAATATTGAATACGATTGATATCATTGGTAATACGTGAGATCAGTTCACCGCTGCGGTTTTTGAATAAAAACTGCATATCCATCCGGATGATCTTTTCAAGCAGTTCATTTCGGATACGGGTGATGATATGAATACCGATACGTTGCATAAAGACGGTCTGGATATAGGTCCCGATCGCTTTGATCACATAGATGGTGATGAGACCAAGCGGGATGAGGGTCAGCATTCCGGGTTTTTTTTCGATAAACATCTTATCGATCACCCATTTCATGATCTCTGCCGTTGCCATGGTGGCACCGACAGCTAACAAGATTCCGATAATGACAAGAAAATAGTAAAAATAATAGTCTTTAAAATAGGGCTTATAACGTCTAAAAGTCTCTTTCAAAAAGTCTCCAAAAATAGTTGTGTCGTAAAATAACATAACTTGGGTAAATAAGGGATAATTTAGAGCTTAATATATACTATGATTTTATAGTTATTTAAACTTTTTTAGAATATACTCAAGCCTTATGAGCACAGATAAAGAGCTAAAAAGGAGGCGTATGAACACCTATCTTCATGATCAGGCACCTATTGACATGACTCTGCTGTACATCGAAGGAGATAGTGAACGGCGTCTGTACTATACACGTATTCTTAAAGCCTTATGTAACAAGGTTTATATCAGCTTCAATATCGAAGATGGCATCAGCCAAGTAGCCAGAGTCTGTCCTGATATGATTTTGATGGATATGGGCATGCAAGATACAGCAGGGGTAAGTGCTTTACAACGCCTGCGAGAATTGGAGAGTGAGACCCCTATCGTGATCGTCAGTGCCTGTGAAGAGGTCAGCTGTTTTCAGCAGGCGATCGAATGGGACGTCTCGGCATATTTGCTACATCCCTGCTCTGCTGAGGAGCTAAAGCAGACGCTATGTAAGGTCATGAAAAAGTGTCATCAAACAGATACCCAGGCACCCATTATTCTCAGTGAGGGACTGATGTATCAAGAGAGTATCAAGTCCCTGATCTTGGATGGGAAACCGGTTTCGCTGAATAAAAAAGAAGCCAGACTATTAGAATATCTCCTAAAGTATAAAAATGTACTCATTACCTATGAGGACATTAAAAAGCATATTTGGGCAGGGGCGGATGTCAGCAGTGCCTCTTTACGTACTTTGATCAAAAACCTGCGCAAAAAAGGGATGGCCCGCTTGATTCAAAACATATCGGGACGGGGGTATGTACTTAATCTTCATTCCAAGCAGTAATCTTTATCGCTCGGAGTTCTTCACATGCTATAATCACACCTATATATAAGACAGAGGGGTTGATGTGAAGAAGTTAATAGCCTTATTATTGATTGTAAGTTTTGAATTATGTGCAGATTATGTCAAAAAGACCATAGCCGTCTGTTCAGACAGAGAGACAGCTGCGCAATTGAGTGAGTATGCTAAAAAAGCGAACTTGGACAAGGGTGGTTTAGAGGTTGAGCTGTGGCTGATGCAGCATGACTGCCAGGTTATTGATAAAAAGACGAAGATCGAAGTCCTGGAATACAGTGGTAAAGAACAGCCTATATTGAAACTCTTGTTAAAGGATAGCGGCGATGTCGTCTTTACTATGAATAAGGGGATACAGATCGAGCAGCCCGGAGATAAAGACATCATCTACAAGTTTTGATGGATGTTTAAAGTACGTTTTGTCTTTGTTATAGTTTTTTCAGGGATTATTGCAGGGCTTGTGTTTATAAGCTCAAAGGAAGATATTCCCGCTCAAGCATTAAGTAAGGAAGCAGTGATACTTGCCTTTGGGGACAGTCTAACTTATGGCAAGGGCGCCCCGGCTCAAAGCTATCCTGTACAACTAGAGCGCATAACGGGACATAGAGTCGTCAATGGCGGTTTATCGGGAGAGGACTCCTCGCAGGGGCTGAAACGACTGCCGAGTCTTTTGAATGAGTACAAGCCAAGGTTTGTTATTCTTTGCCACGGCGGGAATGATCTGATTCGTCAGCTTTCCAAAGAGAAGCTTAGAGCAAATATTATCCAAATGATACGCCTTAGTAAGGAGGCCGGAGCACAGGTGTTGTTGGTGGGAGTACCGGATTTTAAACTGGTGCGTTTTTCCACCGAATCGCTTTATGAAGAGGTGGCCTGGCAAGAAGGTGTCTTGTTTGAAGGAGAGGTGCTTAGAATGATTGAGAACACGGCAAGTTTAAAAAGTGACCGTGTTCATCCCAATGCCAAAGGCTACGCCCTCATGGCTAAAGCCTTTGCAGAGGTATTGAAAGAGAACGGGGTGTTATAGACTATTTGAGTTTATAGATCCCAAAGCCGATCAAGAGGGCTCCGCCGACAAAGCCGATCAGCGCCTCGATGGGAAAACTGCCATCAATGGCACGGGTGATCTGAGAACCTGCCGAGTCATAAACGGTATATCCCCAATACCCCAGGGCCGTTCCGGCAATGATGGATGCAATCGCGATGTATTTTGTCTTCATGTTTTGTCCTTAATATCATTAGCTATAAGGAGTATATCCAAGAATGCCTCATTTTAAAAATCGCTTGCGAAGCTCTTGAGTAGGCATCATACACTGCTCTTTTTTCCCAAATAGCACATAGCGCTTGGAAGCAAAAGCGTTATACATAGCATCCCGAAAACCCTTGGGAAACATCCGAAAGACCCCTAAAAGATACCAGTACCCATCTAAGTCTTTAATCACTTCCAAGACCGCATCAGACTTTTCATATAGTTGATCATTCTTGATAAGAATAAAACTGTCCATATTACAAGGAACGCCATACTTTCCTAACAACTCCCGCGCCCTCTCTCCCTGCAAAGGAGTAAACAAAAAGATCGCTTCAGAGTCATGGTCAATAATAAAATTCACACTCCCATTACAGAAGTTACAAACCCCGTCAAATAAAATGATAGGATGTTCTGAAATTTTTTGCATGATGTATTATACAAAGGGAAACAGCAAGGTACGAAGCACGAGCGATTATAACAAAAGAAAAGCTTGCTTTATGGTGTTGTTTTTCACATAGTCAAGGCGGAATTTGACGAAGCATACTATTGTATGTGAGTTGAATGACAACGATGAATAGGGGGAAAAGAATACTATAAAGTGGTGCCTCGTCTCGGAATCGAACCAAGGACACAATGATTTTCAGTCATTTGCTCTACCGACTGAGCTAACGAGGCATAGGGGTTATCAATGATAAAAAGTCTTAAATAAATGAGATGGTGCCTCGTCTCGGAATCGAACCAAGGACACAATGATTTTCAGTCATTTGCTCTACCGACTGAGCTAACGAGGCATATCAAATATTTAAGAGGCCGAAATAATAACCTAAGAGGTGTTACACTAAACTTAAAGTTGGGCGAATTCTTTGAATTTCTCGCCTCTTTCCCCATATGAGCTGAATTGATCAAGGCTGGCCGCAGCAGGGGAGAGTAAAACAACCCGACTATTTTCTTGAGTTGCCTTGATGGCTTCACAGGCTTTTTGAAGTGTTTGCATACCGTGAGCGGGGATATTAAACTGCTGTGAGAGTTCAAGCAGTTTTGCTTCATTGCTACCGATGGTATAGAGGGTGATATCCAGCTTGTGCATCACGTCAAAGAGGGGCGTTAGATCAACCCCCTTATCATCACCTCCGAGAATCAGCGCAAGAGGATGTGCTGCATAGGTGTTGATGGCCTGAATAGTCGCATCCAGGTTGGTGGCTTTGGAATCATTCACCCATAATCGACCCTGTTGATCATGAAACTCTTCCTGGCGATGGGCATCCAGTTTCATACTGTTGATAAGCTCATAATCGCACTCATCAAACAGGACCTTGCTCACACCAAGGGCTAGCAGGGCATCTTGTAAGAAAGCCCCTTTATAACGTAACCTGGTAGTGTCAATATCAAAATAGTCGGCCAGGTCTTCATTGCTTTCATAGGTGATCTTCATCGCCTTGGTCGGGAAGTCTGCATATCTGTTAGGAATGATGGCCACATCCCCCTCTTTCATCTGTGAGAGGGGTTTGAGTTTGGCAAGTTCATACTCTTGCATAGAACCGTGCCAGTAGAGATGATCGGGGGTGATCGGTAGGAGTACGTAGACTTGCGGTGCTGCTTTATCGGTATAGTGCAGGGCAAAGGAGGAGCTCTCCAGTATCCATAGACTGGCTTCAGGGTCCAGTTCGGCTAAGGGTGTCCCAATATTACCGCCGGCGACGGAGCCGTGAGATGCCAGCAAGGTTTGAATCATCTGGGTCGTAGTGGTCTTTCCATTGGTGCCTGAAATCCATACTGAAGGGGGCATGATGTCGGCAAAATAGTCGTACTCGCTTAGAAGGTTTTGTGCTTTTTGGATCAGCTCATGGCTGGGTTTCATCCCCGGTGAAGGGATCTCGCAACTGGAGTATTTGGCTTCAAATTCCGAGATAGGGTGCAGATAATTTCCCTCCTCATCACGAAAAGGTTTGGTGACATTATCATCATAAAAGTGTGAAGGTCCCACTTTTTTCGCGATGGCTTTGGTGGTAATGCCATAACCGAAGAAGGAGATTTTTCTGGCGCTAAACGCCGATGTTCCCGTCGCTAAAGCGTAAGTGGAGTGTTTATCCTTGTTCATATCAACGTATCTTTAATGAGATCAATGCGATAAGGTTGGAAAGTACGGAGATGATCCAAAAACGTACGATGATCTTGTTCTCTGCCCACTCTTTCATCTCGAAATGATGATGGATGGGTGCCATAAGAAAGACCCGCTTCTGACGCAGTTTATAGGAGCCTACCTGAAGGATAACAGAGACCGTTTCGATCACAAAGATCAGTCCGATCAGGACCAGTAGCACCTCGGACTTACCGACAATTCCCATATACGCGATAAACGCACCGATGGTCAAGGAGCCGCTGTCCCCCATAAAGACTTCGGCGGGATGACAGTTAAACCATAAAAATCCGGTGATGGCACCGATGAGTGCCGCAGCAATGATGACCACTTCTCCCACAGGGAAATTTGGCAGCAAAAGATACTCTGAGAAGATCGCATGCCCGGTGATATAAACAATGACGGAGAGCGAGATCAGGGAGAAGATGGAAGGCACCGAGGCGAGTCCGTCAAGCCCGTCTGTCAGGTTGACCGCATTGGAGGTGGCAATCATCACAAGCACCCAAAAGATGATGGCAAAACCGCCCATGTCAAAGAGCGGAGTTTTCAAAAAGGGGATGTATAGATCCGTGTTAAAACCGGCGTAATAACAGAGGTAAAACCCGACGATGCTTGCGGCAAGAATCTGAGAGATTAGTTTTGCCCGGGGCGTCAATCCTGCCAAGTTCTCATTGGTGAGGACTTTTGCAAGGTCGTCCTTTAATCCGATAAGTCCAAAGAGGGTCAGGGTCAAAAGCCCTCCTACGACAAAATAGGAGTTGAGCTTGGCAGTAAGCGCCGTGGCTATAAGGGTGGCACTTAGGAAAACGACCCCACCCATGGTCGGTGTTTTGGCTTTATGCTGATGGGAATCCGGCGCATAGTCATTAATAGGCTGTTCACAACGGTCCTGTGCCCATCTGATAAAACGCGGCATGGCAAAGAGGGTGATTAAAAGGGCAAAGAAGAACGCAAAACCGGCGCGTACGGTAATGTATTGGAAAATATTAATATCAAGGTGCCGATAGAACCAGTAGAGCATCAAAATTCCTAAAACCGCTTTAGTTATATCAAGATAAATAAGGGTTTGTAATAAAAATAAAAGTGATATTTTAGTACAATCGCGCTAATACAAACATAAAGAGTGTTTAAACATGCGTTAAAGCGCTCTTTTGAATCGAATAAATTTTACGAACGGAGTTACAATCGTGGCAAAAAAAGCGGTATTGATAATCACCGACGGTATCGGTTATTGTGAACGTACAGAACACAATGCATTTTTCAAGGCGAACAAACCGACCTATGACAGACTCTTCAAGGAAGTACCTCACTCCCTTATCGACACCTATGGACTCAGTGTGGGGCTGCCGGAAGGACAGATGGGGAATTCTGAAGTAGGTCATCTTTCTATCGGAAGCGGACGGGTCTTATATCAGGATCTGGTGAAGATCTCTTTAGCCTTGCAGGAGAATACACTTAAAGACAACGAGGTCTTAAAAAGCACTCTGGCTTCAAGCAATAACGTTCATATCATGGGATTGTTGAGTGACGGTGGGGTGCATTCTCATATCTCCCATCTGATCGGTGTGGCTCAGATTGCAGAGGCGGAAGGTAAGAATGTCTATCTGCATCTGATTACCGATGGACGTGATGTCTCTCCGACTTCGGCAAAGAGCTATATCGAACAGGTCGAAGCGATCTGCGGTGATAAGATCACAATCGCTTCTATCGCAGGACGCTTTTATACCATGGATAGAGACAATCGCTGGGAGCGGGTCGAGCCGGGTTATAGAGCTATGGCCGAGGCGACACCGAGTACGGATATGAGTCCATCGGATTACATTGATGCTTCTTACGCCAAAGATGAGACGGATGAGTTTGTCGTACCGACCGCTTTTGACGGTTACATGGGAATGCAACAAGGGGATGCCTATATCTGTGTGAACTTCCGTTCTGACCGTGTACGCGAGATCACAACGGCCCTGGGCGATCAAGAGTTTGACGGTTTTGAACGAGAGTTTAAAGCCTTGAATATCGCGACGATGACGGAATACAACAAAAGTTTCAGCTATCCTATCCTCTTTCCAAAGGATGCGCCGAGAAATACGCTTGCAGAAGTAATATCAAAGGCCGGATTGAATCAGTTGCATACGGCTGAGACGGAAAAGTATGCCCATGTGACCTTTTTTCTCAACGGTGGAGTGGACGAGCCTTTCTTGAATGAATCCAGAGTGTTGATCCCGAGTCCAAAGGTAAAGACCTATGATGAGAAGCCGGAGATGTCGGCTCCTGAAGTCGGAGAAGCGGTTCGCAAGGCAATGGATGAAGAGATGGATTTTATTGTGGTGAACTTCGCCAATGGGGACATGGTCGGCCATACCGGAAATTATGAGGCATCGATCAAGGCGGTTGAAGCAGTGGATAAAGAACTTGGGCTGATCTTTGATAAGGCCAAGCAGAGCGATTATGCTGTCGTACTGACTTCCGATCATGGCAATTGTGAAGAGATGAAAGACGTAGATGGGAATATTCTGACCAATCATACGGTTGGCAAGGTCTGGTGTTTTGTTCAGGCTGAGGGTGTTGATAAGGTCGAGACCGGCGGATTGAACAACATTGCACCGACGGTACTCTCGCTGATGGAGCTTGAGATCCCGTCCGAGATGGATCACAGTTTAATATAAGATGAAAATTATTAGCACGGTTTATCTGTGCGTGGGCTCTCCGCCGAGGTGTGTTCTATGCCATTTCAAAGCATAGAATAGGAGAACTAAGCGTAAGCGTAGCGATTGGGGCTTTTGCTCCAATGGCGTGGAAGATCAATGAAGGGGTCCCTTCATTTTATGCAATTAAATTAAGGAGTTTAAATGAAATTTACAGGTAAGAATGTTTTAGTAACCGGCGCAAGCCGCGGTATCGGTGCAGAGATCGCCAAGTCTTTGGCAGGATTCGGTCTTAAAGTATGGGTGAACTATCGTTCAGGTGAAGCGGAAGCGAAGAGTGTGCAAGAAGCTATTCAGGCAGCCGGCGGCGAAGCTGAGGTGATCGGATTTGATGTCTCTGATGAAGCGGCATTTGTCGCCGGGATCAAAGAGATCATTGCAGCGGACGGAGAGCTTTCTTATCTTGTCAATAATGCCGGTATTACCAAAGACGGATTGGCACTTAGAATGAAGAATGATGATTTTATGGCGGTTATCAATGCCAACCTTACGTCTGTGTTTACAGGATGTAGAGAGTTCTTTAAAGCCGGTCGCAAAAAGAAGTTTGGTTCGGTCGTGAATATCTCATCGATTGTCGGTGAGACAGGTAATGCCGGTCAGACAAATTACTCTGCATCCAAGGGTGGTGTGATCGCCATGACCAAGTCTTTCGCTATTGAAGCGGCAACTTCCGGGATCCGTTACAACACGATCACACCGGGCTTTATTGCAACGGATATGACGGATGAACTCTCCGATGAGATCAAAGAATCTTTTACAGCGAAAATCCCGATGGGACGTTTTGGGAATGCTGCCGAGGTTGCTGAAGCGACAGCCTTCTTACTCTCGGATCACTCTTCATATATCACGGGTGAAACCCTTAAGGTAAACGGCGGGATGAATATGGCCTAAGGCCTTTCTCCCCCAAGCTTTTATCCTCCTTTTCTTCTTTTATCTGTTTATAAAAAAATTTAATCAACTTTATTCTGATTATTTTACTGTTTAAGTTAAGTGTGTTATAATTCTGGGCATAAAATAATAGTTAGGAGCTCTAATGGCACTTTTAGACGATATTAAAGAAGTAGTAGTTGAACAACTAAGCGTAAGCGCTGACGAGGTAAAAGAAGATGCGAAATTCGTAGAAGATCTTGGCGCTGA
>JBFEYO010000074.1:0-9968 GCA_041562075.1 Sulfurimonadaceae bacterium
GCAGGGACATTGACTACAGATGCGGGTGCTGGAACATGGACATTTACACCGGATGCACCGCTTGGAGATGACAACTACACGATCACTGCAACGCTAACAGATACAGCCGGTAACACAGCTACTGATACTCAGGCGATGACAATCGATACGAGTACTACTGTAGCAGTTACGTCTATTAGTGACGACACAGGTGTTGCGGGAGATTTTATTACCAGTGACAATACTCTTATTATCAACGGAACAATGGAGGCTGGTAATAGTCTAAGTGTGAACTTTAACGGTGTGGACTACACAGTGGGTGATGGTTTCTTAAGCGTTGATGGTGCTGGTAACTGGACATTAGATGTCACAGGTATAACACTGGCAGACGGTACTTATACGGCAACTGCTTCAGTGACGGACAGTGCGGGTAATACAGCGACTACGACTCAAGATGTTACGATCGATAAGATAGAAGCTATTAATGATAGCTATACAACGGATGAGGATACTTCATTAACCGGTTCGAATGTACTTTCAAACGATACTGATCTTGGCGGAGGTGCACCGCTTAGTATTATTGGATTCAGATCCGGAGTTGAAGGGGATGTTGGTGTAGATGGTACGGTAGGTACTGCTTTTGAAGGAGTCTATGGAACATTTACTTTAAATGCAGACGGTTCTTTTACCTATGATCCATCTAGTAACCCTGCTGCTCAACAGCTCGCTATTGGAGAGAGTGTTACAGAGAGCTTTACCTATACGGTGAGTGATGGAAGCGGTGGAACTGATACGGCCCAAGTTACATTTACTGTTGAAGGCAGAAATGATGCTCCAATCGCTAATGCTTCGGATCCGGGAAGCCTTCTTGGTATAGTGGGTGCTGAAGTTATAGAGGGCTTTATTGACCTGAGTGCTAAACAGGCACTTACCGTTTATGATGTTGATAATAACATTGAATCTGTAACGATTACTTCCGGTAGTTTGGCTAGCTTGAATCTATTGACAACGGCAGACCCTTTTGCCTTGTCAAATACATTGGCAACGGAATTGGGTCTAGTGATTACAGTGACTTCCACCGGCATCACTATTCCGTTAGTTGGGACAATCTTAGGCACCTATTCTCTAGAGATCACAGCTCTTGATGGAGGGACAATAGATAACGCTACGATTAATGAACTACTTGGTAGTTTTACCGTGGATTCCGGACTGCTTGATTTAGCTGCTCTTGAGAGTATTACCTTAAATGTCACTGACAGTGAAGGTGCTACGGATTCTTCAACCATCGGTGATCTTGTGGATGTCGGCTTGTTAACGGCAAGCAGTCCTAATATTGTTGAAGGTACAAGCTCTGGTGAAACGGTCAATGGGACAGCGGGTAATGATATTATCTATGGTCTTTCCGGTGATGATACTATCAATGCCGACGGAGGTAATGACCTTGTGTATGGTGATGACGGTAATGATACGATTTACGGTGGAGACGGTAACGATACGATCTATGGCGGAGCAGGAGATGATACGATATCCGGCGGTGCCGGGGATGATATCATTCATGGCGGTACCGGGAGTGATACGATCTATGGAGATGCGGGAAGCGATACGATCTATGCAAGTGTAACAGATACGCTAATAAGCGGTGACTCCGATACGAGCACGACGGATATTGATACGGGATCTTTGGATACATTGATCATTGAAGATTCGGGTACCTTGGATCTTAGCAATGTTCATCATATTGAACAGATCAATTTCTCAGATAGCGGTGAACAGGAGATCTTGAATTTAACGGCGCAAGATGTCTTTGATATTTCGGATACCAATGAATTGTTTATTTCCGGAGGTGTCAATGATCATGTCTCTATTGATACGACCAGTCTAACACAGCAGCCTGGAACGATCACGGTTGATGGTCATGTGTATAACCAATACACCGGGGTTTCCGGTGACGGTACGGCAGTTACTGTAAACATAGAACAGACGATCTATACGGATCCGAGTTAGGAATTAACTAAAAGGGCAAGGGAGAGCCTGTCCGTGATCTGAAGTTTCTCAAAGATATGAGAAAGATGATTCTTGACGGTTCTCTCGGCAATAGAGAGCTCAGAGGCTATCTCTTTGTTGGTGGCTCCCTTGGAGATAAGAAGGGAAATCTCGTTTTCCCGTTCTGTTAAGAGCTCCAGCGCTTTATTGGTCGGTTTCTTGGGTTCGATCTGCGTGATCAGGTGCTGCATGAATTCCGGGTATAGCCATATGTTGCCCGATGCTATCATTTGCAGTGCCTGACGAAGATGTTCTTCATGAATATAGGTGTTGGCATAAGCTTTTGCACCTAGGGAGAGGAGCTCTTTTCCTTCTTCAAAGGAGGGACTGTCGCTTATTACCATTGCCTTTGCAAGGGGATAGGCTTTCACTATAGATGTAAGCATTTCCCTATTGCAAATAACAGGTTCCATGGGGTCAAGTGTATCTAGATCATGTACGATAATGGCATCTTGAACAATCTCCTGGATACGTTCTTGCATATGTCTTACATCTGTAAATACTTGAATCTTCATCTTTCTATCAATGCTTCCTCTCGTGTTTTTTGAAGTGGCTTGATCAAATAATCCAAAATGGTCTTTTTCCCGGTGATGATATTCACATCGGTGATCATCCCGACCATCAAATTATATTTTGTCTCATTGCGCATTAAATAGTTTTTATCCGTCTCTATCTGTACGAGATAGAAATAACGGTTCTCTTCGTCCTTGATCGTATCGGCACTGACATGGGTTACTGTCCCAAAAAGCCCACCGTAAATCGTAAAGTCATAGGCCGTGAACTTTACTTTGGCCCGTTGTCCAGGATAGACATAGGCAATATCCGATGGCTTTATCTTCGCTTCGACAAGCAGTTTGTCATCCAGAGGAACGATCTCCATGATCTCTTGTCCGGGCTGGATGACACCGCCGATCGTCTTGAACATAATACGGTTGACGATCCCGCGTACCGGCGACCTGACATCCGTTCTATTGACTCTGTTTTGCAATACCTGATCAGACTCTTTCAAGCGGGATATCTCAGCACTGGTTTTTGTATACTCTTCTCTGGCCTTGACCTGAAAATCCAGCTTGGTTTTCTCGATCTTTTTTTTGGATGCTACAATGGAGGACTTCAGGCGTGGGATAGAGGAGCGTATTTCACTGATCTGCCCATTAATACTTACAGCCTGCTGCTGTAGATCAAGGTATTCAACCTGGGAGACAAGGGCCTTTTTCAACAGAGGTTCCATGATCTGAAGTTTTTGCTGCATGATATTGTAGGATTCTTGCAGGTTCTTCTCTTTAGCCCGGGCTTCTTTGAGTACGCTCTGTGACTGGATAAGCTCCTCTTTCAAGATACGAACCTGTCTCTCAAGACCTTGAAGATTGATCGTATTGAGATCTTTCTCTTTGTTTAAGACCTCCAGCATCTCCTCGGAGACATTTCTGTCAATCTGTAAGGGTTTAAGAGAAGCTTCGGCATGTAAACGCAGCGCCTTGGCTTGCAGTTCATTGTATCGTAGATGGTTTTCCTGATAGTGGCTCAGGGAATCCGTATCATTTATTTTTAAGAGCACTTCATCCTTTTGCACCAGCTGACCCTCTTTGACCATGAGCTCAGAGACGATTCCACCGTCAAGGCTTTGTATAACCTGCATATGTTTTGAAGGGATGATGGACCCGACTCCTTTGGTCAGCTCATCAACCTCTGTGAACCTTGCCCAGATAACAAAGATAACAAATACCAGTAAGATAATCCATAAGAGTATCTCAGAGCGTTGTGACGGTTTTTGCCGCGCGATATTGTTGAGCGTTTGTATATAATGAAGGTCTTGTTTCGTGTTTCTGTTCATTTTTTTGTCTTTAATGCTTGCAGTACAGTTTCTTTTGTATCATCAAGGATGACCTTTCCGCCATCGAGCAGGATCAAACGATCGACAAGCTCCATGAGATTGAATTTATGCGATACCAACAGTGTTGTCTTGCCCTGAATCTCCTTTCGAATACGTTGGATAAAGAGGTTTTCCATACCGTTATCCATAGCATTGGTCGGTTCATCCATCAAGACGATAGGCGTCTTCTCGATAAACGCCTGCGCAATTGTAATAGCACGCTTTTGCCCTCCGGAAAGACCGTACCCCTGTTCGCCAATAGGCATATCATAACCCAGAGGATGGCTTTTGACGAACTGGTCTACGAGGCCGATTCGTGAAGCTTCGAGTATTCTCTCATCATTGATTGTTTGTCTCTTATAAACAATGTTGGAGCGTAATGTTCCCCGAAATAGGGTTGACTCCTGGGGAACATAGGCAATCTGTTTTCTTAAGTCGGCCGGATCGATCTCTCTGACATCGATATTGTCTATGCTGATAAATCCACTATCGGGTTGATAGATATTCAGGATCAGTTTTTCTATGGTTGTCTTGCCTGAGCCGTTTTTACCGATGATGCCTACCTTTTCACCTTTTTTAAGGGTGAAGGAGACATTTTTCAGTGTTGGCACCTTATTGCCGGGGTAGGTGAAGGTCACATCATTAAACTCGATTGTGCCGTTCATATCCGGTACATGGATAAACTTTTTGTCTTGCGGTCTGTCGACAGGCAGCTGCATGATTTCGTTTAGATTGGTCAAGGAGGTAGAGAACTCTTCATAATTGATGATGAGGGCAGCCACCTGTCCCATCGGTGCAATCGCCCTTGATGTTAGGATCACCGTAGCAACCAGTCCCCCCATGCTGAGCTCCATATCTCTAACCATATAGACGCCCACGATAAGAACGGTAACGGTATTGACCTGGAGTAAAAAGGAGGTGAAGGTAATAATTGAGTTGTAAAGTGTACGTGAGTTAAGTGTCTTTTTTGCGATCTCTTGTGTTGCATTTTCCCATTTGAGCTGAGAGTATCCGCTTGCACTCATGGTCTTGATCGCTTCAAAGTTTGTCAGGGCTTCGATCAGGATCGCATTTTTTGAAGCAACGGCTTCATAACTGCTCTTTACGATGGCATGCAGGGGTTTTTTCATTATGAGACTATAGATGATTATGATCATAATGATGACAACAGGGACGATGACTATTTTTCCCGCAATAAAAAAGGTCACGGTAAGAAAGATTATGCCAAAAGGTACATCGATAAGTGTTACAAGTGTTGAGGATGTTAAAAAGTTTCTGACACTTTCATACTCCTTCAGTTGACTTGCAAAAGAACCGATCATTTGAGGTTTGTTGGCCATTTGCAGGCTCATGACCTTCTCAAAGATCTTTGAGGACATGATGATATCACTTTTTTGTCCGGCGAACTCCAGGAAGTAGGTTCGTAAAAACTTTAAAATGATGTCAAAGATAAAGATCAGAATGACTCCTATAGAAAGTGCCCATAATGTTTCTATGGCGTTATTTGGAAGCACTCTGTCATAGATGTTCATGGTAAATAGCGGTGTGGCTAGAATAAACAGATTGATGACGATGGATGCGAGAATGACATTTCTATAGATACTCTTTGAATGACGAAGGGTGCTCCAAAACCAGTGTTGAGCGGATTTATCTTCATAATGGGTATCCAGGGTGTCATAGGAGTATTTCTTTTTTAGTAAGAAGGCAAATCCAAGGTAGTCCTCGTTGAGTTTTTCAAGACTGATCCACTCCTGGGAGTCCGGTAGTTCAGGATAGATGACTTTTGCTTTTTTCTGATCTTCATCGATGGACTCAAGGATACAGGCACTGTTGTTCTTGAGTGTGATGATACACGGAAGCATAAGGTTGGAAATCTCCTCCAGCTCTTTATGGACAACTTTGGAGATCAGGCCTGCCCGTTTTGCAGCACGGGAAAAGTTAGAGGATGTCTGGTCGGTTGAAAAAAGTTTTGCAAATCCGTAGCCCTCCTGGGTAGGAAGACCGTCAATGAGGCTTGTAGCAGTATGGGGTTCATGGTATAGGGCAGTAAAGGTTACTAAACAGTCTAATAGCGCATCACCCGTGGTATTTTTCATTACAGGTTGTCTCTACTTTTGATGACGAATTCAATCCTGCGGTTCATGGCTCTTCCTTGCTCTGTCTCATTGCTTGCCAGTGGCTCTTTATAGGAGTGGCCGAATATCTCTATTCTCTCTTCTGCGACTCCATTTTTAATGAGCTCGTCCTTGGCGGATTTTGCCCGTGCGAGAGAGAGTTTGTCATTGAAGGCATGAGAGCCAATATTGTCAGTATGCCCGTGTATCTCCATCAGGGAGTTCTCATTTTTCAAGACACGTTCAGCCAAGGTACTTATATGGGGCTTACTCTCTTCTGACAGATCTGCGGACCCATATTCAAACTGTATACTGATCAGGTCTATCTTCACATCATCGGGGTTCGTCTTGTCGATGATGACACCCTGTGTGTCACTGGTATTGTTTTGAAGTTTCTCCACAAGTGCTTGTTTGGTCAACTCTTCTGCAATCCCAAGATCCAAGCTGGTAGGTTCAGAACACGCCTTGTCCAAATCGATGAAATTGACATCATCTTTAAGGTCTTTTAGAAGGGTGTTTACATCTGAAGATGCTTGAAGTTCCGGTGCATCCAGCTCTAAAACCTCATACAGGTCTGTATGTAAAGCAGAGGCCGTGACACCTACGCCATCCAGGACTCTATAGCATGCGATATAGAGCTCATTTTTGGCATTGAGGAGTTCTTGTTGGGCATGGGTATATTCTTGCTCGACATTGAGCAGGTCAAGAAGAGTACGACGTCCTAAATAATACTCTTCGGAGAATGATTCAGCCGTCTTTTTTGACATCTTTACATAGAGCTCGAGACATTTGATGCGCTTTTTATTGTGAATGTAGGACATAAAGGCCAACTTCAGTTTCTCTTCGACGGCTCTTTTGTTCTCTTCATAACTATATTGATGGGCATTTTTTGCTTCAAGGTTCTGCAGTCTGATAGACTCGTCAAAACCACCGTTATAGAGGTTGTAATTAAGCTTTAGCATCGCTTTGGCAGAACGTCTTGTAAATTCATAACCATTAACATCGTCTCTATAATCCAGTGAGAGCTCAGCATCTAGCGTAGGATAGAAACTGCTCAAGGATTTAGAATATTTATTCTCCTGTGTCTGGATATTGAACTCTTCTATTCTGATGGTAGGGTTATGTTCCAAAGCAAGTTGGATGAGTTCGTCAAAGTCATAAGATGGCAGATCGGCGCTGATGGCATCGGGCATCTGATTTCCTAATATTACTTTGCCATAGTAACGCTCGAAGTTGAAGAGAGAATCTCTGTAGTTGTTCTGCTGAACGATATAATTGGAATAAGCGAGGATCTTTCTCGCCTCACTCTGTTCCACATCTGTTCGGCTGCCATGGCCCAGTTCGGTCTTATTGCGGATCATCTTGTTGATTCGCTCATGGGTCTTCACGTTTTCATATTCGATCAGCAGGGCCTGTCTGTTTTTCACAATATCCAGGTATGAAGTGATGAATTTTAGCAAAACCGAATTGGCTTCTTGGAGTGTGAAATATTTTGCTGCCTGGATGCGGCTCTCCTGCTCTTTGACATCATAGACCGTATTGAAACCCTTGAAGAGGTTTTCAGTCAATGTCAATGAAGCTTCCGAAGCGACAAGGTCTATCTCGTCGTCTGTTCCCAGGCCTTTACCTTCAGTTCTTTCCGGCCCCACTCCACCATAAAGGTCGACAGAGGGTTTATACTCTGAATAGGCTTTATCCAGATCGTATCCCAGACTTTCCAGCTCACTGAGGTGCTGTTTTATCTGCGGATTGCTATCTAATGTCTGCTGCGCCATCTCATCGACTGTCAATGCAGATAATTGAAATGGTGCCAACAGTAAGATAGCAGATACTATGTTTATAATTTTCATAAACTCCCTTTGAAATAATAAGTTAAAGTTTTATTTATCATAACCATAAATATATAAAATCAATCTGTTTGGATCGATTTAAATAACAGAGGCAAAAATCGAGTCAGAATTTTAAGCTCCTGCACTTATAAAACCCCTAAAACAGGGAGCTCAATGGCCCGTATGTCATAGAAGTATGATACAGTTTGGCTGCACTGCTCTTAGGTGTTAAAGGCCGCAAAGCCTTTATTATATTTTATAATATCGTATTTCTTTAAAAAAGAGGAGTTTTATCTCTTTTTTATGATGTTATATTTCTCTTGAATCGGCTTTAATGCTTCCACAAAATCCATGAGACCAAAGGGTTTGCTTAAATAGATGTCAGCGATTTTCTCAGTGGCTGTGCTCTTCGGATCAGATGCGGTCAATATGATGGTGATGACATCGGATGTAATCTTTGAAATGTTCTCAAGCATGGCACGGCCATCCATCTTGGGCATACGCAGATCTGTAATGATGATGTCGTAGCCGTTTGCTTCAAAAAGCTCAAGACCCTCTTCCCCGTTTGAAGCGGTATCGACCTTTCCGAAGAACTTTTCATACAGGGGTAGACTCATCCTTCTGACGGACTCTTCGTCCTCAACATATAAAACTCTTGCATCAGAAAAAGTGTTATGCAGTTTTTTTATATCATTCATTTATAGACCTTGGTGTGTGTTTGGGGAAGCTGATGTCAAAACAGACGCCGCCTGTTTCCAGGTTTCGAACGCTTAAAGAACCTTCAAAATGTTTTTCGATGATAATTTTACTCATATAAAGCCCGAGTCCGGTACCATTTTTCTCATCCTTGGTTGTAAAATAAGGCTCGAAGATTTTAAGCAGGACATCCTCCTCGATTGGATAACCGTTATTACAGATAGAGATATAGACCCTGTAGTTGTCTGCACTGCTCTTTAAAGAGATGGTAGGATCAGGTACGTTGAACTCAACCAATGCCTCTTTCGCGTTGTTGATAATATTGATCATGACCTGCAGGAGTTCTCTGGAAAATATCCATACCTTTTCAATATCTTCATAGTTCTTTTCTACCGTGATATTGTTGTGCTCTATACTCTTGCCGATGACGGCAAAGCATTCATCGATAGTCTCATTGATATCCACGAGTTCTCGTGATTTGTCAGGACTGAAAAAGTTTTTGAAGTCATCGATTGTCTTGGAGAGGTGAATCGTCTGATCGATGATCTTTTCACAATGGTGCTGGACAGTTTCCGGGTCTGTTTCTTTGGATAGGACATCAAAAAGCAAGTTGTTGGCACCCATTGCGATTGCAGTGATCGGCTGACGCCATTGATGCGCAATCATACTGATCATTTCACCCATTGCAGCATGTCTGGACTGGGACAGAATCATTTTCTCTTTGGATTTGATATTATCCATCATATTGTTAAATTCATGGGCGAGGGAGCCTATCTGATCCGGGCGACTTATCTCTACCCGATTGACATAATTATCCTTATCGGAGTTCTTGACCACCGTTAATATCTTCTGCAATGGATGGAGGATAAGGTGATCCAGGATAGCAACAGGTGCAATCAACAAAAAGAGAATGATCAAGACGGCAAGACTGATATTGGATATCAACTCTCTCGCCAGTTCTTTTTTGAGGGTTCTGTCGGAGAAGAATACCGTGACCTCGCCTATTATCTGTCCATCATGAAGGATAGGAGCGGTGCGTTTGATAAAGTAGGTGCCGCTATAGGCTTTTTGGGTCTGTATCGATCCCTCTTCAGTACGTTCTCTAAACACATTTAAGTCACCTTCTCCGGTGATGGTGATAGCCTTTATCTCATCGGATACAATCTCTGTGTCAGCAACCACGCCGGCCCATGTATCATCGACTTCCCAAAGGGGAACCACCAGGTTCTGTGCCATCCGTTGGATGACACTATCTGCATTGTTGTTAGTCTTTTCTTCAAGGTATGCTCTGTTTTGTGTGTAGTTGTAGGCGAAGAAAGAGAGCGAGATAATCATACTACCCAGCATAAGCATAAGGATAAATCTATACTTTAGGTCTGTTTTGCACTGTTCCAGAATTATCATTGTTCATCCTCTGTACCGTATAGTCTACCA
>JBFEYO010000075.1:0-9676 GCA_041562075.1 Sulfurimonadaceae bacterium
GACACAGCCCTTGGCCCTAAATCCCATCATCTTTTCTAGCTTTATCCACTGCTTGAACTCTGCCATGTTCTTATAATCCTGATAGACGAAAGAGATAGGCAACGCTCCTATGATCCGTGCATTAATCAAAAATTCCGAGAGTAGATAATGTACCGTCGGATTGTCCGGCCTCAGTAAACTCTGGTCCATACCCAGGTCAGCCAGAAGGTCCAAAATCCCCAGATACACAGCCTTGACACGCCCTTCAAACTGCAGCTCCTTGAGGTTTGCAAAGGCTTCCTTGGTTTCTATACTTAAATGCAGTTCAATCCCTTCATCAAGGGCCCCTGCCGCGGTTTGAACATCTTTGAGTGTTCGCACTTTAGGGATGCGAATTGCATCCGGACGATAAGGGTTTAAAAACGCAATCTCTTCCAGACCGCCTTCATCCAAAGCATTTACACGAACAATGAGCTTCTTTGAACTTTGATGAATATTAGATAGAAAATAGGCAGCAAGACGCAGGGCAACCGGTTTTTGTTCAACAGAAACACCATCCTCAAGATTTAGCATAATACAATCGCTTTGAATACTTTCCATCTTTAGAAGATGCTTGAGCTTATGGGCGGAAAGCATCAAGGGCGATCGAAAGTTCTGTGTTTTGTTTTGCGTCCGTCCCATCGGTTTAAGCAGCTTATCCAAGGCCTCAATATTCTTAGCTTCCACGATTGCTTCAAGATGATCCAAATGAGGGATGAACATAATTTACTCCTGTATATGTAAATAATTATAAAGGGAGATCACTTCCTTGTCCGTCAAAAAATACTTTGGCATGACGGAGCGTTTCTCTTCCAATGCTGCTTTAAAATCCCGAAACTGAAGAGAATTAATCTGCCCTGTCTTAAGAAACTTCCGCTCTCCCTTCTCTTTGTATGGTGCGATCACCATACCTTCACCCCGTTTTCCATGGCACTTATCACACCCTATACCGCGGGGATTTTTATACAAGTGTTCTGCATACTCCTGTTCTGTAATAAACGAGTCTTTTTCTTTGGCGACAAGGGATGAAAAAAGTAGAAAAAGAAGTAAGGAAAAACGCATTCAAAGCACCCTTTTAGTGTAATACAGTATAATAACAAAAAATTTATAAATACGAGGTTTGGATGCAGATTCTTGACGGTGCCGCGCTTTCATCAAAAATCAAAGAAGAAGTAGCTCAAGAAGTTACTACACTCAAGGCAGAAACGGGGAGAGTTCCCGGTCTGGCCGTAATACTTGTAGGAAGTGATCCGGCAAGTCATGCTTATGTCGGCATGAAGAAGAAGGCCTGTGACGCAGTAGGCTTTTATTCTGTCACGCATGAGATGCCTCATGATATTTCCCAGGAAGCCATCGAAAAAACAATAGAAATGATGAATCAAAACCCGAATATAGACGGTATTTTGATTCAACTGCCTCTTCCGGAGCAGATCGACACCACCCGTCTTCTTGAGCTGGTCTCACCTGAAAAAGACGTTGATGGCTTTCACCCCTACAACGTTGGACGCTTGACGACTGGCCTTGAGGGTTTTGTACCGTGTACTCCTCTGGGTGTGATGAAGCTTTTGGATGAATACAATATCGATGTCAAAGGTATGAATGCCTGTGTAGTCGGTGCGTCCAACATCGTCGGTAAACCGATGGCAAGCCTGCTTCTAAATGCTCACGCAACAGTGGACATCTGTCATATTCACACCAAAGACCTTAAAGCCCGTACCCTTGAAGCAGACATTCTTCTCGTAGGTGTAGGTGTCATCAATTTAATTACCGAAGATATGGTCAAAGAGGGTGCTATTATTGTTGATATCGGTATTAATCGCGCAGACAACGGCAAGCTTGTGGGAGACGTGGATTTTGAAAACGTCAGTAAAAAAGCCTCTTATATCACCCCTGTACCCGGTGGTGTAGGACCGATGACCATTGCCATGCTGTTAAAAAACACCCTTGAATCTGCAAAAAAACGTAAACAATAGGACCTAAATCATAATGAATCCAAAATTCAAAGAGTTTGCCCATAAGGCTTATAAATTTTCAAACTCATGGACGGGTACGATCATCATCGTCCTGCTCGTCATTTTTTTTGTTGCTCAGGCCTTTAGAATCCCCAGTGGTTCTATGAAATCCTCCCTGCTGGTAGGAGACCATCTCTTCGCCAAAAAATTTGCATATGGTATTTCAACACCGCACTTGCCTTTTTTGGAAATACCACTGATCCCGGGAACTGATGGACATATCGTTGATGGAGACACTCCTGAGCGTGGTGACATCGTCATCTTTAGATATCCCCATAACAAAAGTGTTCACTACGTCAAGCGTTGTGTCGCCCTCCCGGGTGATATTCTCTTTCTAGAGAGCAAGGACCTTTATCTGCACCCTGTCGAGGGAGACGAGTATGTCAAACAGCACTATCCTCAAGAGCAGATCATTGTCGCCATGGGAATGTTGTTTGTTAAAAACCCCTATCAGGCAGACCATCCTGGCATACACCATGATGCCAGTGTCGTCAATAACGGTCAGACTCACAAAGAGATCTTCTTTCTTCCCCCTATACAGGTACCTGAAAACGAGTATTTCATGATGGGAGACAACCGTGACCATTCCAATGACAGTCGTTTTTGGGGAACAGTCCCTTATGGTCTTATCGAAGGGACTCCATGGTTCATCTACTTTAGTATCAATGATAATTATGAGATCCGATGGGATAGGATGGGCAAAACCCCTACCGACCTAGAGGGAGATGAGTTTATCAAACGTGCTGAGGCAGAAGATATAGAAAAAGACAAGGGCATATTCTAAATTGGATACCATTGACATCATTAAAATTGCCACTGCCATTGTCGCTCTGATCATCGCTGTCGTAGGCCATGAGATCATGCATGGCTGGGTTGCCTACAAGTATGGTGATCATACAGCCAAAGATCAAGGCCGTCTAAGCCTCAACCCAATCGTCCATATTGACCTTTTTGGTACGATACTGGTACCGGCTATGATGTATTTTATCCCCATGCTCTTTGGAGCAAGCTCGGGACTCTTATTCGGTTGGGCAAAACCTGTACCTATCAATACGCGAACCGTGCTTGAAAACGGTGGTTATAATGCAGCGATGCAGGTCTCGCTCGCAGGGATTGCCTATAATCTTTTTATGGCCACCTTGTCATCAACTATCCTCCTAGGCATGGCACAACCGGGTGAAGGGAGTTCCCTAGTTGAGATACTCCTGTATATGACCATTTTACAACTGGTCTTTATCAATACGATACTGGCTGTCTTTAACCTGCTTCCGATTCCTCAGTTTGACGGCGCCCACTTTTTGACCTACCTCAGTCTAAAACTGGGTATCAATAAGCTCGCAGAGTTCTTTATCAGGATGGAACCCTACGGTATGATCATCGTCATTATCATGCTTGTCGTCGATCCTATCCGTAATCTTGTACTGGCTATGCCGGTGCAATACCTATTACACCTATTACTAAGTTAAGGAGACCCAATGAAATATTATGTTGCAACAGATCACGCCGGTATCGATCTTAAGAACCATACTTGTGAATACCTAAAATCAAAAGGCTATGAGGTCATTGACCTTGGACCACACAGCAAAGAACGGGTGGATTATCCCGATTATGCCGTTAAACTATGCGAATCCGTACTTTCTGATGAGGGAAGTATGGGCGTACTGATCTGCGGATCAGGTATTGGAATGAGTATGGCTGCCAATCGTCATCACGGTATTCGTGCCGCTCTTTGTCATGATGCTTATACGGCACGTATGGGTCGTGCTCATAATAATGGGAATGTATTATGCTTTGGTGAACGTATCGTAGGTGTCGGTGTAGCAGAATCCATCATCGATGCCTGGTGTGAAGGTGAGTTTGAAGGCGGCCGACATGCAGGTCGCGTAGAAAAGATCGAGGCGATCAAAGGGTAACATTCCCTGTATAAAAAAGAAAGGATATCTATGTTTTATGAGTGGTCATTGCTTAGCCTGGTTACCCTGGCAGCTATCTTCTTGTTTGTTAAAATGTTTTATTTCAAGAACATCACCTATAAGGAACAAAAGAGTAATGAACTTATGAAGCTAACCCTTCAAGAGGCTGAGATCCTGATTCGTAAGTATCAGATACAACTGCAGCGATCCCTGGGCAATGTAGATATTCTCACCGATGAGTTGAACAAACTTCGTAACGAGTTAAAGGTCCTTAAGCAGCGTAACTCCACACACCGCTCGGAAACCGATCGGCTTAAAAACAAGATCAAGGACCTCGAAGGTCGAATTGATGCCCTACTGTAGCATCATACTATTTCATATTAAGAGAGAATTTTCATGCTAGACAACAGTGACAGACAATTTATTATAGATGCCATACGCGAAATTCCCGATTTCCCAAAACCGGGTATTCTGTTCAAGGACATCTCCACCATTTTAAATAACGCCCAAGCCTATAAAAAATTGATGGATCACCTTAAAGAACGGTATACTCCGATGGAGCTTGATTTTGTAGCAGGGATAGATGCCCGAGGCTTTATCTTTGGTGCTGCCCTTGCCCGTGACCTTGGCGTGGGCTTTGTACCTATCCGAAAGAAAGGCAAACTCCCCTACACTACTATCTCTGAGAAATATGCTCTGGAATATGGTGTGGATGAAGTGGAGATCCATATTGATGCCTTTAGAGGCATAGAGAATGCCCGTGTATTGCTCATAGATGATCTTATCGCAACCGGTGGGACTGCCTATGCAGCTGCCAACCTTATTGAAAAATCCGGAGGAAAGTGTGTAGAGTCTTGCTTCATCATGAGTCTTGACTTTCTTGGTGGAAGCGATAAGCTTTCTACCCTCTCCCCGGTCTATAGTGTTTTAGGAGAAGCCTGATGTATATCCCTTCAAAAAGTAAATTTGATCCAAATGATAATGGACACTTTGGAATCTTCGGTGGACGATATGTCCCAGAAACCCTTATGCCTGCCCTGCTCGAGCTTAAAGAGCAGTATGATGCTATCCGCCATGATGAGGACTTCTGGAAAGAGGTTGATTATTATCTAAAAGATTATGTCGGACGCCCTTCGCCCTTATATTATGCTCAGAATATCTCTGAAGAGCTTGGTGCGAAGATCTATTTGAAACGTGAAGACCTAAACCACACGGGTGCCCATAAGGTCAACAACGTCATCGCGCAGGGACTCATGGCCAAACGCCTGGGCAAGAAAAAGGTTATTGCCGAAACCGGTGCCGGTCAGCATGGGGTGGCTACGGCGACCATCTCTGCCCTACTCGGTCTTGAATGTGAAATCTTTATGGGAGCCAAAGACGTAGCACGTCAGGAGCTTAACGTCTTTAGGATGAAATTACTCGGGGCCAAGGTAAATGCTGTGGAGAGTGGCAGCCGTACGCTCAAAGATGCTATGAATGATGCTATTCGTCACTGGGTCACCAACACCAGAGACACCTTTTATATCATCGGTACCGTTGCCGGACCACACCCCTACCCGATGATGGTACGGGACTTTCAGGCCATCATCGGATGGGAGGCCCGTCAACAGATCCTTGACCTTGAAGGAAGGCTTCCGGACAAGGTTATCGCCTGTATCGGTGGCGGTTCAAATGCGATCGGTGCCTTTCAACACTTTCTAGAAGACTCAGAGGTTGAATGTATCGGCATAGAGGCCGGTGGACTGGGTGTAGATACGGACAAGCATGGCGCATCCTTGGACAAAGGCCGTCCCGGTGTGCTGCATGGACAGATGTCATACCTGCTTCAGGATGATGACGGACAGATATTAGAAGCCCACTCCATTTCTGCAGGCCTTGATTATCCCGGGATAGGACCGGAGCATGCCTTTCATAAAGACAATGCAAGTGTCAGTTACGACTCGGTCACCGATCAAGAAGCCCTCGATGCTTTTGTCTGGCTGTCACAAAAGGAGGGTATTATCCCGGCCTTTGAAAGTTCTCATGCCGTTGCCTACCTTAAAAAGATCAAAGACATCAAAGGACAGACTATCATCATCAACCTTTCGGGCCGCGGTGACAAGGATATGATCCAGGCCAAAGAACTTTTACATTTTGATGACAATTAATCACGAAGGATTTTTGAATGCATATCTCTATTAACGATAAACATCTTTACGACATCAACGCCGATCTTACCCTTGTCTTTGCTCTAAATACGGAAGAACTTCTGCATGAAGGCGTCCTAAGTGAGCTTAATTTTAAGGCTACACAGGATGAGATCTGTTACCTAAGTGAATTCAAGACGCTTTATATCGGCGTAGAAGCTGATGAACATGATCTCTTTCGTGCCGCTGCTGCCACCGCCTATAAATATCTATCCAAGTTCAATTACACTTCTTTGAAACTTGCTCAATATGATATTGACAATGCTAAGGGGATTTTCAATGCCCTTGTTGAAGGCTTTCTACTCGGCGCATACCGTTTTGATACCTATAAAAGCGAACCGTCTGAAACGGCTTTGGAAGAGATCATCTTCTCTTCACGCACCCTTGAAGACGAGGCCAGTGAACTCAGTACACTTGAGAGGGAACTCCACAAGGCACAAGTATTGGCCAATGCGACGAACTACACCCGTGAACTTGTCAACACGACACCTGAAGACCTCTATCCTCTGGAGCTTGCCAATGTGGCCCGAGAGCTTGCGAACCAAAATGGTCTGGAGTGTACGGTACTCGATGAGCAGGCACTCAGTGATGAGAAGATGCATGCCATGCTAAATGTCGGCCGGGCTTCCCGCCATGAATCTCAGCTTATTCATCTTAGCCATAAACCCAAGAACCCAAAAGCCGTTATCTCCCTGATCGGAAAAGGACTTACCTATGACAGCGGCGGGCTAAGCCTCAAGCCTTCGACCTCAATGGTCAGCATGAAACTTGATAAAAGCGGAGCCTGTGCCGTCATGGGGATAATGAAAGCCGTCTCTGAGCTTAATCTGCCGGTGGAAGTACATGGTATTATCGGTGCTGTTGAAAATATGATCGGCGGTGATGCTTATAAACCCGATGATGTGCTGACTGCTAAGAACGGTAAAACCATTGAAGTCCGCAATACGGATGCCGAGGGTCGACTGGTACTGGCAGATTGTCTTTGCTATGCCCAGGAAAAGATCCAGGCGGATTATATCTTTGATTACGCCACCCTCACCGGGGCCTGTGTCGTCGCTCTTGGAAACTATACCACGGGACTGATGGGACACTCTAGCAAACTCAAGCGTTCAATGAGCCATGCCGCAGCCAATACGGGAGAACTCGTCGGTTCCCTACCCTTTAACCGTTACCTTAAAAAGCAGCTCAAATCAGAGGTCGCAGATATCTCCAATGTCTCCAACAAACCTTATGGCGGTGCCATAACAGCTGCACAGTTCCTGGACTTCTTTATTGAGGAAGAGAACAAAGACAAATGGATGCACTTTGATATTGCCGGTCCGGCTTATGTCGAATCCGCCTGGGGATACAATCCATACGGTGCTTCCGGCGCAGGTGTACGTATGACCCTGGATTGGTTATCCAACATCTAATGCATAAGCGCTCTGTTTACCTGGCGCTTATTCTCACAACACTCATACTGTTGGGAAGTGTTACACAACCTCTGCTTGGTCTTTATGCCAAGCTCTTTACACTGGACAACGCCACTAAAGGTGCGGACTGCGTACTGATCCTCAGCGGTAATGCCGATACACGACCGGACCAGGCTGCCTTTCTTATGCAACAAGGCTATGCTTCGGCTTTATATCATACCGATCAACGACGGGCCAATCTCAAACATTCGGATATTCTGGGCCACCCCTTTGACAAAGCACAGAAAATTTTGGCCACGTATAATCTAAAGGCTGATATAATTCCAAGCACAAAGGGCGGTGCGAGTAGCACCTTTGATGAAGCCCTGGATATGGTAGCGTTTTTAAAGACACATCCAATGAAGCATATCATTCTGGTAACCGACACATTTCATACCTCAAGAGCGCACTACGCGTTTCGAAAGATACTTGATCAAAACGGCTACGGTGATATCATCATTCAGATGTCGGCGGCACACAATCATATCTTTGATGAAAACAACTGGTACAAGAGTGAGCGGGGAATTTCCGCCTATATTCTTGAGCCTGTGAAATACCTGTTTTATCTCTTCCATTCCAGTAATAGTACTCTGGTAGATGAAGAGTGATCAATGTTAATACAATTAAAGGAATAATTTATGGGACTTAGTATCGGCCTTGTCGGCTTACCGAATGTTGGAAAATCAACGACGTTTAATGCGCTTACCAAAGCACAAAATGCAGAAGCAGCAAACTACCCTTTTTGTACCATCGAACCCAACAAGGCTGTCGTACCCGTACCGGATCCTCGTCTTGATGAGCTTGCCAAGATCGTCAACCCGGAACGTATCCAGCACTCTACCCTGGACTTTGTAGATATCGCAGGCCTTGTTAAAGGCGCGTCAAAGGGTGAAGGTCTGGGAAACAAGTTCCTGGAGAACATTCGTGAAACGGAAGTCATCTTGCATATCGTTCGTTGTTTCGAGGATGAGAACATCGTTCATAATGAAGGTAACATCGATCCCCTTAGAGATATCGAGATCATTGAGACAGAGCTTATCTTTGCCGACCTTGAAGCGGTAGAGAAACGATCTGAGCGCCTTAAAAAACAGGCTAAAGCGGATAAGAGTGCCGCAGCCCTGATGGAGACTGCTCTGGAACTAGCAGAGCACCTTGAAGCAGGAAATATGGCAAGAAGCTTTCCAAAAGCCGATGAAGACAACTTTAAGCAGCTTAACCAAGAGCTTAGACTTTTGACGTCCAAAGAGATCATGTATGGGGCAAATGTTGATGAAGACGGCCTTGCAGAGGACAGTGATTTTGTCAAAGCAGTACAGGAACACGCTGCCAAGACCAATTCCGAAGTGATCAAACTCTGTGCCAAGTTCGAAGAAGACCTGGTGGGAATGGATGATGAAGAGGCTGCTGAGTTTCTTGCGGAAATCGGTGTTGAAGAGTCGGGACTTTCTCAAATCATCCATAAAGGGTTTGACAAACTTGGCCTTATGTCCTACTTTACCGCCGGAGTCAAAGAGGTACGTGCCTGGACCATTCGAAAAGAGACCACTGCACCTAAGGCTGCTGCTGTTATCCATAATGACTTTGAAAAAGGATTCATCCGCGCCGAAGTCATCGGCTATGAAGACTATATCTCCTGCGGTAGTGAAGCCAAGGCCAAAGAAGCCGGTAAGATGCGCTTAGAGGGGAAAGAGTATATCGTACAAGACGGTGATATCATGCACTTTAGATTCAATGTCTAAGGAGCGAGGATCAATCGCCCTATAAACGCCATCAATAAAAGACCCAATAAAATGGGGATGTCTGATTGTTGCTTTTCCATAAGAAAATCTTACTCTAAAAAAGTGAATGATTGGTAAAGAACTGATTAAGATTTAATCATCCATATGCCTCAAGCTTGATTTTTTTTAATGTAAAGTCAGAAGCGAAGTGGAGACCGTGTTAATTTATTTTTGCATCTGTTGCAAGTTATAAACCATCGCCTCTTTGACTTTTTTTAATGTAAGGTCAGCAGCGAAGCGAAGACCGTGTTAATTTATTTTTGCATGTGTTGCAAGTTATAAACCATCGCTTCTTTGACTTTTTTTAATGTAAGGTCA
>JBFEYO010000076.1:0-9665 GCA_041562075.1 Sulfurimonadaceae bacterium
GAGAAAAGCAAACGAAAAATAATAGAGGGAAAAAACCCCGGCCAAAGGGCTCAGGGGAGAAGAAAAAAGAGGTTTATTTAAGCCCTTTGTCCGCCCAGTATGAACGGATAAGGTCTTTGGTCTCTTTTGGAAGCGGGATATACCCCAGTTTTTTAGCTGCCGCATCTCCTTTTTGGAAGGCGTACTCATAAAAGGCAATGACATCCTTGTTCTTTTCCGCTTTTTCGATCGGAAGCAGGATAAAGGTCGCTGCTACAATCGGATAGGATGTATCACCAGGCTGTAGTGCCAATAGGGCGAAGAAGTTGTCTTCTTTTGTCCAAGAAGCATATTTTGCCGCCGCTTTGAAATGCTCCTCTGTGGCCGTTACCCATTTTCCGCTGGCCGTCTGAAGGGTCGCTGCCGCCAATTTGTTCTGCTCTTTATAGGCGTTTTCAATGTATCCGATAGCATAGGGAGTCTGCTTGATCAGTGAAGCCACACCCTCATTTCCTTTTCCACCGATACCTGTTGCCCAGTCGATCGCCTTACCTGTACCGAAATTGTTTTTCCAGTGTTCATTGGCTTCGCTTAGGTAGTAGGTGAAGTTATAAGTAGTACCTGATCCGTCTGAACGGTGACAAACGATGATCTTCTCGTCCGGAAGTGTCAGACCTGCATTATCTGCCTTGATAGCAGCATCATTCCATTTGGTGATCTTTCCGGCAAAGATATCCGCAACTATCGAGTTTTTCAATTTAAGTTCGGTATCTTTAATGCCCGGGACATTAAATGCGACGACGATTGAGCCGATAACCGCAGGGAATTGATACAGTTTTTTCTTTCCCAGTTTAGCCGAAGTCAAAGGCTTGTCTGATGCACCGAAATTGACAACGCGTTTGGAGATCTGCTTGATTCCCCCACCTGAACCGATAGACTGGTAGTTGATACGGTTTTTACTCTCTTTTTCATATTGAAAAGCCCAGTTATAATATAAAGGAGCCGGAAATGATGCGCCTGCACCGCTGATTTTTGCTCCATAAACACTTGATACAGCCACCGCTGCCATCAATAGAATCTTAGAAATATGTGACATTTTTCTTCCTTGATATATATTGGTGGAATTGTAGGGCAGCCTAATAACAAAATGGTTACAAGTAAAAAATTCTTTGTAATCATTCTGTTACAATGTTGCATTAGCATTGCGACACTAAAAAAGATTTCAACTAAAGGATTCCAATGCTTCCACGTTATGAAAATCAGATCAATGAGGTTCAATCCAAACTGGCACAATTGATCTCCGAAGTAGTTGAAGCTCATAATACGGCACTCAATGCTTTTATCGGTAATGATGCCGAGCTCTTTGATAGTGTCAAAGGCATACTCAAGAGCATCCAGCGTGAGGCCAATGACATTGATAATGAGATCGTCAAAACCTTCGCTCTGTATGGTCCAGAAGCTCAGGAACTACGTCTTCTTATCTCTTATCTGAAGATGACTAATGAACTGATTCGTATCGGTGAAGGGATCAAGAAATATGCCCGCCGTATGAAAGCTCATTGCGAGAGCGAATGCAACCTCGAAAGTATGGCAGATATCATTGTCAAACTGCACCGCTCTTCCGTAGCCTCTCTACAGTTTATCGCTGAATGCTTCAATGATCATGATGATTGTGATTATAACGACCTCTACCGTTCCGTCATGGTCGAAGAATCCAAATGTGATGATTTACTCTCCATCTTGGAAAAAGAGATACTTTCACGTATAATTATAGAAGGTGAACTCTCCATCGAATATGTAAAGGTGCTCAGCACCCTTAGAAAGCTTGAGCGTGCATCAGACCATGCAATCAATATTGCCAAGCTGATGCTCTATTCCAAAGAAGGCGGAGAGATCCAAAGCTATTAATTAGGAAATACTATGTCCAAGGCTTTAATTGTCGTTGTGGAAGATGAAGAAGACATCCTCGAACTGATCGAATATAACCTTCAAAAGGAAGGTTATGAGACCGTCGGTTTTTTAAGTACGAAAAATGTCGAGCAACTGCTTGAAGAAGAACAGGTCGATCTTCTGCTGATGGATCGCAATCTTCCGGGTATCGAAGGAAGCGAATTTGTCGAACATTTACGCTCAAAGGGCATACAAACCCCGGTTATCTATCTGACCGCCAAGAACAAAGACAGCGACATCGAAGAGGGGTTCGACAGGGGTGCGGATGATTACATTACCAAACCCTTCAGTCCCAAAGAGGTCATTATGCGGGTCAAGGCTGTCCTCAAACGCACCAAGGTCGGTTTTAACCAGGAGAATATCTCCTATAGAGATATCATCATGAACCCTCAAACCCGCTCTGTCACCGCCGGTGATATGAATGTTGAACTCTCCAAACTGGAGTTTGACCTTCTGCTGACCCTTATCAAGAATCAAAATGTCGTCCTGGACAGGGATTTTCTTTTGGAAAATGTCTGGGGCGGAGATGAAGTCTATCAGGACAAAACCGTCAATGTCGCGATCAACCGTCTTAAAGAGAAAATTGATCCTTCCAAAGACAAAGAGTACATCAAAACAGTCCGCGGTGTAGGCTATACACTCAATTAAGGCCTTTATCCGATGTTAAAACTGCACCACACCTTTTTTATCAACTTTTTCATGCTCTTTGTGAGCACCCTGCTGATCTCCTCTCTCATCGCATATCTGCGTATCAAAAATGCCACTATCGAGGAGCATACCCTCCAGCTCAAGGAAAAAATCTCCCTATTACAGATGCAGCTGCCTTATGTGGATGATCTGGATGCCTTTGCTCAACAAATCAATGAAGTCAGTGATCTGCGGGTCACCCTTATTGACGACAGTGGCCGGGTTCTGGCAGAATCGGATTATGACAAGACCGAGATGGACAACCATAGGGGACGTGCAGAGGTCATGGATGCCGCTCTGAATGGATACGGCTCCATCACCCGTTATTCCGACACCATTCGTATGGACCTGGTTTATGTCGCTAAAAAGATAAAATACAAGGGAGAACCGATCTTCTTCCGGCTTGCCGTAAAGCTCAAAACGGTCATGCAGGAATTTTACAAGTTATGGATCCAGCTGGCTCTGGTATTCACCCTTTTTATCTTGTTTAGTCTGTTTATCGCTTATAAAATAAGTAAAAAGATCCAGCATGACATTCAGCAGATCACCCATTATCTCAAAGAGATCTCGGACAAAAACTATAAGGCCGTTATCAAGCCCGAACACTTCCCCGAATTTCTTTTCATCGGACTGACCCTGAAAAACCTGGCTAAAAAGCTCAATAACAGAGATCGCCAAAAACGCAAATACACCGCCAAACTCCGCTTGATCAATAAACAGCGTAATGATATCCTCTCAGCTATTTCCCATGAGTTCAAAAACCCTATCGCTTCCATACAAGGGTATGCCGAGACCCTTATCGATGACCCGGATTCCGATACCAAGATACGTAAACGCTTCTTGGAAAAGATCATGCAAAATGCTAAAAAGATCTCTACCATGATCGATAGACTGGCCCTATCCGTCAAACTTGAAAATGAGGATCTCCAGATCAAGCGTCAACATTTTGACCTCTGTGAACTCACTCGGGATGTGATCATGAACCTTGGTAAAAAGCATAAGGGACGACAGATCCATTTCAACGGGGATAAGTGCGATGTGGTCGCCGACAAAACCATGATCGAAACAGTGATCATCAACCTCATCGACAATGCCATGAAATACTCCCAGGAAGACGTAACCGTCGAGATCAAAGATCACACCCTCAATGTCATTGATCAGGGAATGGGGATGGCGGACAAAGAGCTTGACAAGATCACCTCCAAGTTCTATCGCATCGAGAAAAATACCTGGGACAACTCTATGGGACTGGGTCTTGCCATCGTCACCTATGTCCTGAAACTTCACGATTCTACCCTTATCATCGAAAGCCAGGAGGGGGTGGGTTCTCAATTCTCCTTTGACCTTGAGCCGATACTGGAGAAGAAATAGGATCTTATTCCTAAAAACCTCCTCTCCCTGGTAATCTCCCTGTAACCAATTTGAAATAAACTTTCATCATCACATACTGAGAAAAATAATGAACAAGATTCTAGACAGGTTTTTTCACCTATCGACCCTCTCGATTGCATTGTTAACCCTCCTGGTCACCGGCGCTATCTTCGGCATCCTTTTTGATGAAGCAAAACCGGCTATGGAAGCCTTTGGGCTGGACTTCCTAACTCAAAGTAAATGGGCACCGAATCTTGAAAAATTCGGCGCTTTTCCGGCCATCATGGGCTCCATCATGTCTACGGCGCTTGCCATGCTTTTGGCCGTGCCCATTGCCATCGGTGTAGCCATCTTCCTATCGGAGATCGCCCACAATAAACTCAAAGCACCCGTCGGTGTTTCTATCGAGCTTCTGGCTGCTATCCCTTCCGTAATCTACGGGATGTGGGGATTGTTCTATTTTGTCCCTATTATCCGTGATATGTTTGGGGGACTTGGTATCGGTCTGTTAACCGCGGGTATTGTCCTTGCCGTGATGATCCTTCCTTTTATGGCTGCCGTTACCCGCGACGCCATGAATACGACTCCGGACATCCTTAAAGAGTCTGCTTATGCCCTGGGAGGAACCAAATGGGATGTGATCAAAGATATCGTCATCCCCTATGCCAAAGCAGGGATCATCGGTGCCGCTATCCTGGCACTGGGACGTGCTATCGGTGAGACCATGGCCGTTACTTTTGTCATGGGGAATGTACATAAGATACCTTCACTGATCACTGATCCGGCGACCTCTATCCCGGTCACCCTGGCCAATGAGTTTACCGAAGCGGATGAGGATCTGTATTTCTCCAGTCTCTTCTACCTTGCGCTTGTGCTATTTGTGCTCAGTTTCGCCATCATTGCCTTCGCCAAATTCGCCTTTTTAAAACGCGGCAAGGGAGCTAAAAAATGACCCATACCGAAAAACGAATTTTGATGAACAGGCTCGTCATGGGTCTTTCAACCCTTTCTGCGATGATTGGGATCGGCTTCTTGCTATGGATTCTTTCCATCCTGATCCTCAACGGGATCGATGCGATCAACTGGAATATCTTCATCTATGAGGGTGCACCTCCGGGGTATGAAGAAAGCGGTCTGAAACACGCCCTTATTGGCCAGGCGCTTCTTATCATTGTTGCTACCCTTATCGGCGTTCCTCTGGGAATCATGGGTGGAACCTATCTAAGCGAATACGGGGGTCTGAAGTCCAGACTGGCCAACTTTGTCCGTGATATCTCGGACATCATGATGTCAGCGCCCTCCATTGTCATCGGCTCCTTCGTCTATGCGATCATCGTTGCACCGATGGGGAACTTCAGCGGTTGGGCCGGTATTATCGCCCTGACTATCATTATGATCCCCATCATTTTGCGTACCACGGATGATATGTTGCAGCTGGTGCCCTCTGCCCTTCGTGAAGCGGCTTTTGCCCTTGGAGCGCCTAAATACAAGGTGATTTTACAGGTCGTACTGCGCGGTGCCAAAACGGGAATACTTACCGGTGTGCTACTGGGTATTGCCCGTGTATCGGGAGAAACAGCGCCGCTGCTTTTCACCTCCTTTAATGACAATTTTTTAAATACGGACCTTAGTGAGCCTATCGCTTCTTTGACCGTTACCATGTTTAATTATGCCACCAGTCCTTATGAAGACTGGCAGAAACTGGGGTGGGCGGCAGCCTTTATCCTCTCCATGTTTATCCTTGGTCTGAATATTTTAGGCCGCTTGGTCCTTATGACACGAAAAAAGAAGAGATAGGAGTTCTCCATGCCAACGATTATTGATATACCTGAAGAAAAAGCGATTGAAACCAAGAACTTTGAGTTTACCTATGCCGGAGTCGATGAACCCAATCTCAAAAATATCACCATGCCTATTGCCAAGAACAAGGTCACGGCGCTTATCGGGCCTTCCGGTTGCGGGAAGACGACCCTTCTTCGCTCCTTTAACCGTATGCACGACCTTTACCCGGGAAATACCTACAACGGGGAGATCCTCTTTGAAGGACGAAATATCCTCTCGGAAAAAGAGGATATGATCAAACTCCGCACCCAGATCGGTATGATCTTTCAAAAGCCTACTGCCTTCCCGATGAGTATCTTCGATAATGTTGCCTACGGGCTTCGCCTGAAGGGGATCAAAAACAAGACGGAACTGCAAGACCGTGTTGAAAAGGCCCTGCAAGATGCCGCCATCTGGAAAGAGACCAGCAAACGCCTCAAAGATGATGCCAACGGTCTTTCTGGAGGTCAGCAGCAGCGTTTGTGTATCGCCCGAGCTATTGCCGTAGAACCGGAAGTCTTACTATTTGATGAGCCGACTTCTGCCCTGGACCCTATCTCCACTCAGGGGATCGAAAAGCTTATCATCGAGCTAAAAGAGAAGGTCTCCATCCTCATCGTCACCCACAACATGCAGCAAGCTGCCCGTGTCTCCGATTATACCGGCTTTATGTACCTGGGTGATCTGATCGAGCTTGGAAAGACGGAAGAACTCTTTGTCACCCCGGCGGAAAAACTGACCGAAGAGTACATCACGGGGAAATTCGGATAATCCTTTTTAAGAAAATCATCGCATATCCAAACTCTTTTTGTTATAATCAAAGTGATTATGAAATAAACGGAGAATCCCTACATGCGGTTATTTGTCTTGAGCCTTCTTGCTCTTCTTTTTTTCAGCGCCTGCAATAACCCCAATGAAAAACAACTCAAAATCTCCGTTACGACATGGATAGGCTACTCACCGCTCTTTTATGCCAAAGAGAAGGGATGGCTTGATGATATCAATGTAAAACTCATCAACGTCGTCTCTTTGGGCGAGAACATGTACCTCTATCAAGCAGGTAACTCAGACGCCTACTGCGGTACCCAATATGAACACTCCATACTGAAGCAGGATATTCCTTCCCTTGTTCCTGTGATTCTTTTCGACCGCTCCAACGGCGGAGACATCATCATGGGAAATCACTCTATCCAGACCTTTCAGCAAAGCCGCGAAAAGATACATGTCTACCTGGAAATGGACTCCATCAATTACACCCTGCTGCAGGATTTTATCCATGGTTATGATATTGATGAAAACCGTATCGTCTACATCGATAGAGATCAGGCTGAGATCTCTTCCCTGCATAACAAAGAACCTGAAAAACTCGTGCTGATCATTACCTATATTCCCTTTGATTCCAAACTCTCCAAGCAGGGCTTTACGGAACTGCTGTCGACTAAAAACGGTCTGGATATCTTTGTCATTGATGCCCTCTATACCCGAAAAGAAGAGCTGCATCTGCACCGCAAGCAGTTTACGGCCCTGAAACAGATGACCGATAAGGCCATACAAGTGGTCAAACAGGATCCCCGGGCCTTTTATGAGACAATCAAATCCTATATGAATACCATGAGTTATAGCGAATTTGAGAGTGCCCTCGATGATATCATCTGGATCAATCAGACTTCCGATGAAAAACTCAAAGAGCGTATGCAACAAGCATCCTTTCCCATGGACTCGCTCTTATGAAATTAAGCGTCAAACAGTTCATCCTCTCCGCACTCGTACTGCTGATGCTTATTCTATATGGACTCTTTGCCAGCTATTTTCTGCATCAAAGGGAGTTAACCGCTAACGTCATTATGAATACCCTGCGTAATGATCTCTCTGAACTCTCTTATGTACTTTCCAAACATATCAAAAAATCACCTATCTCCTCGGCACAGGCCCTTTTAGACAGAAAGGCCGCCAACAACAGCTATATCAAAGCCATTGCTGTCTTCGATGGCGCACAGCAATTAGTGACAACGGACCACTCCTTGAAAGATATCCAGACCACGCACAAAAGCTATGTCTCATCGGGGGAGAGCATCTATAATCATCTTATGCGTACCAGTGTACTCGAGGAAAAAATTCGCTACTATAAAGGGAATTCACTACATACCTATCGCTTGCTCTTTTATCTTGAAAAGGAGTATATTCAACAAGATTTTGCACAGAAAAAATACCGTTTTATCCTTCTGTTTGTCCTGATTCCCATTATACTGATCGTCATCTTGTGGTTTAGTATTCGTAAATTTATCATCTTCCCCCTTGAGGAACTCCGACATTACGCCTATGAACAATTCATGGTTCCTTCAAAAATGCCTATTCAGGAACTTGAATATATCCGCACCACAATGCTGCAAACCTTCGAACGCCTGGAAGAAGAACGTCGGGACCTCTACAGGCTTTCACGCATTGACAGTCTCAGTGGACTCGCTAACCGCACCTACCTGGCCGAAAAGGTCGAGCATATCATTTCCAAGTTCGAAGGCAGTCCTAAAGAGTTTGCCCTGCTCTTTCTTGATCTGGATCATTTCAAATCCATTAATGACTCTTTGGGACATGATGTAGGAGATGAGCTCCTCAAAAACATTGCCCACGCGATTCACAATATCCTCAATAACCATGATGTCATCGCCAGAATCGGCGGTGATGAATTTGTCATTGTCCTGACCGACTATAAAGACGAGCTTGAGCTTATCGAGATCATCAACCGTATACAAAAACAGTTAACGCAGCCCTGGGAGATCCAAAACTTTCCTATCCATATCACTTCCAGTATAGGCATCACCACCTATCCCAAAGATGGAAAAGACCTGGTAACCCTGATGAAAAATGCCGATATTGCCATGTATGAGGCTAAGGAGAAGGGTCGACGCGGCTATCACTTTTTCACCAAAGAGCTTAACCAGAAGACCCAGGAGTATATCGAACTTACCAATAACATGCGCGATGCATTGGATAATAAGGAGTATGAACTTTACTACCAACCTCAAAACAGGGTTTCGGACTCCAAGATCATCGGTGCTGAAGCGCTGATCCGGTGGCACCATCCTGAAAAAGGGATGATCTCCCCCTTTGTCTTTATCCCTATTGCTGAGCAAAACGGGTTTATCATTGAGCTTGGCATGTGGATCCTGGAACAGGCACTGATACAAAAACTCACATGGGAAGAAGAGGGTATTCACATCAAGCTCTGTATCAATGTGGCAGCCAAACAGCTGCAACAGGCAAATTTTATTGAAGAACTCCAAAATCTGCTAAAACACTACCCTGTGACCGCTGAGGAGCTCTTCTTTGAGATCACCGAATATGTCTTCTTGGATGATGCTCACTCCGTTTATGAGACCTTTCAAGCCATCAGAAAACTTGGTATCGGTATCTCCCTGGACGACTTCGGGACAGGATACTCTTCTCTATCCTATCTTAAAACCTTCCCTATTGATCTGTTAAAAATAGATAAAAGCTTTTTGGATGATTACGACAGCGAAGACGGTGCGATCTTTATCCGAACGATTATCAATATGGCGCGCACCCTTAAAATACAGGTTATCTGTGAAGGAGTAGAACTGCAAGAACAGATCGACTTTCTCAATACCCTTCAATGCGAATACTATCAGGGCTACGTCTGCTCTAAGCCCCTACCTATAGAGCAGTTTAAACACCTCTGTTAACCTTGGTCGCTTCAGCGGAGAACCTCAATCTATAAAGGTTACCGTTTCGTCCAGAGCAACCCTCTGTGGCTGGTAAGTGTTTTGAACTGCAGACCTGTCCTCATACCCCAAGACCACACTATAAAGCAGCGCAAGGTTTTCGGGTAGATCAAGCAC
>JBFEYO010000077.1:0-9644 GCA_041562075.1 Sulfurimonadaceae bacterium
AATCAACGCATGATATCCATTGTCGGGAGTCGAAGACCTAACCAATATACGCAAGAGACAACGTTTCAACTGGCACGCGAACTCTCTAAACGGGGGGTATGTGTCGTAAGTGGTGCGGCCATGGGTGTGGATGCAATTGCGCATAAGGGAGCGGGAGCCGATAACACGATTGCAGTGCTGCCCTGCGGTCTGCATCATTATTACCCCGCTACCAATAAAACATTGATAAAAGAGATAGCGGATAATGGTCTTCTCCTAAGTCAGTTTGAGCCGGATTTTAAAGCAGCCTCATGGAGTTTCGTGGTTCGCAATGAGCTAGTGGTGGCTTTGGGTGAGGTACTGATCGTTACGCAGGCAGACCTTAACAGCGGTAGTATGCGCAGTGTGGAATATGCCCGGAAGATGGGAAAGAAGATATTTGTTCTACCCCACAGGCTGGGAGAAAGTGACGGTACGACGGCATTGCTTGAGAGTGAAGAAGCAGAACTGATCACGGATATCCGAAGTTTTGCAGAGCAGTTTGGGAAACTTAAAGCAGATGAGGATGCGTTTTTAACGGCCTGTAGCCGGGGCATCTCTTATGAAGAGGCCTTGGCTTTGGATGCGAACAAGTTATTTGAGTATGAGTTAAAGGGAGAGATCAAAGTCTCTAATGGCCGGGTGACACGGTTGTAAGATCAGGAGTTGTTGATTTCAGCACTAAAGTGTTCAGTAATCTCGTAAGCTTCCTCAACCGACTTGGAAAAATCTTCCTGGGAGATAGAAAGCTGGGAGAGTAGGGTATCTACACTTTGGGTGTCAAAGAGTTCGACGGCACAGACGAGCTGATAGATCATGGAAAACTCGCCCTTATGCATGACAAGGGTCTGTGTGATCTCCTCATCGACATTCAATTCTTTGAGTATGGTTTGCATCGGAGATTGAAAGAGCGCTTCTACAAGCGAAAGCAAACCGATAAAGGCGGCTTTATCCAGATGCGAAGGGGTGCAGGCATCTTTATAGATGACCTTGGTCAGGGTCTGCATCATATTTGATCGTGTCTGCGCCAGGTTAAGCAGAGGATTCTCAAGTCCTTTTGGACCACTCGGGGGGTTGGCGTAGGAGATCAGAAGCAGCCAGGATTTGAGCTGATTGGGACCTAAAAGCATGATGGCCTGCCGAATAGATTTGATAGAAGAGCGAAAACTGAAAGCAGCGGAGTTGATGAACCGAAGAAGCTGCAGGGTAAGAGCAACATTCTGTTCAAAGGAGTGGCAAATGTCATCTATGGAATGTTCATTTTGAATCTGCTGTATAAGATTTAAAATAACAACGTTTTCGGGATCAAGTCTGCGGTTTTCTATGATGTCCGGCCGTGCGAAAAAGTAGCCCTGAAAGAGATCACAACCATACTCCTTATACCTGTCAAACTCTTCCTGGGTCTCTACCTTTTCAGCCAGTATCTTCATCCCAAACTTTTTAAAAAGGGCCAAAAACTTTGGTAGCCGTGTTTCATCCACCAGAGTGATGTCGATTTTAAGGATGTCAATGTACTCAAAGAGGGGTTGAAAGTTGAGGATGTACTCTTTGGAGCAGTCTACATCATCCAGGGCGAAGCGGTAGCCCTCTTCCTTAAGGGCCTTGATACGTTCGATGACCGTATCATTTATTTGTACGGTTTCAAGGATTTCGAGTACAAACTGCTCTTTCGGGATGGAAAAAAGCATGTCGTCCATCAGGAGCGCCTCATCCACATTGATAAAGGCGTAGGCCTTTCCAAGGATATTTTTAAGGCCGATAAGGTTCAAAGAGTTTACAAGCACTTGTGCCGTAGCGGATCTTCCATCTTCAATGGGGGAGAAGGTGTGTTCTAGGGAACTACGGTATAAGAGTTCATACGCATAAGTCTGTCCATGTATGTCAAGTATCGGCTGACGTGCGAAATAGAGGCTCTTAGACATATAAATCACTCTTTATAATATTTAGTGTGATTACATAATATCAAGAAAAACTTAAAGAATAAGCATGGCATCGCCGTAGGAGAAAAAACGATAGCGCTCTTTAATGGCTTCGGCATAAATCTTTTGAGATGCTTCCAAACCGACAAAGGAGGCGACCAGCATCAAGAGGGTGGATTTTGGAAGATGAAAATTGGTAAGCAAGTGATCGATGCGTACAGGCGGGTTGTTTGGATGCAAGAAAAGGTTGGCTTCTCCCTCACTCTGTTTGGTACGGGCATAATACTCGACAGTACGGGTAACCGTTGTACCGATAGCCAGTATCTTTTTGTCGGATTGGATGATCTTTAAAGCCGCAGGAGGGATATGGTAATACTCCGAATGCATTGGGTGTTCAGTGATCGTTTCTGCCTCTACGGGTTTAAAGGTGCCCGCACCAACATGCAGGGTCAAAAACTCCAAAGGATGGGTGCTTTTGAGTCTCTCAAAGAGTTCGGGTGTAAAATGCAACGAAGCGGTCGGCGCCGCTACGGCACCGGAGTTTTGGGAGAAGACCGTTTGGTACTCTTCTTCATCTTGTTGGTTGTCTTCACGCTGCATATACGGAGGTAGGGGGATATGCCCGATGGTATCTAGGATAAGGATAAGTTCTTCAAAACAGAGGATCTTGTCCTGATGAAAAAAATTGACGACGCGTGAGCCGTCAAGATTGAGTTCACGTACCGTTGCAGTAAGTCCCTCATCAAAAAAGAGTTGGGTCTGCTCTTTGACTTTTCCTCGAATAAGCACCGAAATATCATGGTGATTCAAAGGCTTGTTGATCAGTAGTTCTACCTTGCCTCCGGACTCCTTTTTACCAAAGATACGGGCCTTGATCACCTTGGTGTCATTACATAAAACAGCACATTCAGGGGGCAAGAAGTCATTGATCCTGGAAAAGATGGTATGGGTGATACTTTGATCCTGACGATTATAGACCAGGAGTTTACAGCTGTCACGGGGAGAGACGGGATGGGTGGCTATAAGCTCCTGAGGGAGCTCATAATCATAACTATCGGTTTTTAGCGGGTCCATATGTTTGTATACTTACTTTGGTGCGATTTCGCCTGCAACATCGACTTCTTCCGTCGCTTCAGACTCGTTTTCGTCCTCATCCTCTTCCGGCGGGGCAGGATTGACAAGACGTACGATCAGAATAGATAGGCCATACAGGATGATCAATGGACCGGCCATCAGCAGCTGAGTCAGGACATCCGGCGGTGTTAACAGCGCCGCAACGATAAAGATGATGACTACGGCGTATTTAAAGAAGTCACGCATCATACGGTCATCGATCAATCCCAGCAGCGCCAGGAAGTAGGAAAATACCGGCAGTTCAAAGGCCAGACCAAATCCCAGCATGATCTTGGCAAAGAAGCCTACATAGTCTTCGATATTGATCAGCGGCGTAAATAAAAAGGCACCAAAGGTGATGAGAAACTGGAACCCAAAAGGTGTGACCACATAATAGGCGAAAAAGACGCCGATAAAGAACATGACCGATCCGCCGATGACAAAAGGCAGGATCATCTTCTTCTCATTGGAGTACAGACCCGGTGCTATAAATAGCCATATCTGATACAGGATAAAGGGCAGGGCGCCAAAAAGAGCGGCAAAGAAAGAGACCTTCAGAGCGACGAAGAAGACTCCCCCGATCTGGTGGGTAGTGACGATACCTTCACCGCCTTGGGTGATCTGTACCCCTTTGTGCTCCGTTTGGGTCTCTTCGTCTGCCAGAAGAGCCGTCAGTTGAGCGGTTGATTGGGAAACCTCTTTGGAAGCTTCTGCCGCATCTTTAAGAAGGGAAGAGAGCTTCTGCTCCTTTTGTGAAGCTGCTTCCTGCGAAGCCAGTTCCAGACTGTTCTGCAATTTTTTGGCCGCTTCGGAAGCCTGGGCTGAATAGGTCTGGGCCGGATTCAGCTCTTCTTGAAGAAGGTCTTTGACCTCTGTAGTGTTCTGATCGAGTTGTTCGACTTCCCACTTGCCGTCTTCTTTGGACTTGATCTCACGGTTGACTTGGGATAGGGCGTCATTCAGCGGCTGTGTTACCCAGGCCAGAATAGGTTCATGAAAACTAAAGGCAAAGATAAACATGATGATAAAAGAGAGGACTGAATAACCCAGACGTTTACGCAGTTCTACCAGGTGAGGGCGTAGATCATCAAACATCAGGCTTTATCCTCACTTTTGTTTTCAGGCGCTACTGCCGGTTCCTGGGAATCAGCTGTTTCATCCGAAGTTTCCGGCTTGTTTTTCTGAGGCTTGCTCTTTTTCTTGAAGGTTACCTGAGGCTCGGGCTCGGCATCTTTCTTATTGGGCTCGATGGTGGTGTTGGTGACCGTGTCATGAATATAATCATACTCATTATCCAAGTTGGCCATGGAGGTGACTTTTTCAAGTTCATTGCCTGCGGACATCAGTTCATTCTTGTAGCTGAGGGCCTCCTGTTTGAGTTCGGAGATGTTCATCTCCTGCTCCAGGGACTCTTTTGCTGTTGCAACGGTTGATTTCATTGATCGGAAGAACTTTGCGATGTTCACCATCGTCTCAGGCAGCTTGTCTGGTCCGAGAAAGAGAATGGCGATAATAGCAATGATCATGATCTCCATAAAGCCCATACCAAACATGCGTATATCCTAAAATTTATATTAGACTTCTTTCATAACCTTCAATACAGTCAGCAAGTCATAGGAGAACCTGCCTTGACCACGTTTTCCTATGACTTGCCCGAAGGGAGATAAAAAGAAGAGGCAATCTTAAGCATTTTTTTTCACGTACGTAGCTTTGGCTACGCACTTCAAAAAGAAATACTCAATCTCACCTCTTCTTTTTACCTCTGACAATATCGAAGGTTATGAAAGAAGTCTATTATTTTTAGACGTGATTTTATCCAAAAGCAGATTAAAAGTTCTTGACTGGTTGTGCAGCAGCGTAAAAGGGGAATGCTCTTTGCTAGCCCTTGAGGGTATATGGACAGCGTTGTTGGGTCATAGGACCTGAAATTGGACAATACGATTACAGTGAGGGAGAGAAGTCATGGTTTCTCAAGTCAAGGTAGGTGTTTTTGTCTGTGCTGTTGCGGTTTCCGTCGCTTCGGCACTTACGATATTAAGCACATTCGCTTAAGGCTGTAAAAACAGTGCAATCTCATCACTGAGCAGAAAGTCGGTATTATAAATACGATGATTACTTCGGGTCACTCTAGCTTCGTTAAGTAATATATCCAGCTGATGCTGCTCGGTGGGAGAGAAGATACTCTCATCGATACCCACACATGAACGCAGGCCAAGGAAGATCCTTTCGGTCTTGAGCTCCTCATCACTCAACTCTTCGATATGCACTTTCAGGGGTTCTTCTATATAAGCCTCTATATCCGTTTGAGGATAAAAGCGTTGATTGGCGAGCATACCAACGGCTCCGGCACCCACTCCCATATAATCTTCCAGTTCCCAGTACCCGATATTATGCCGGCATCTATAGGTGCCGAAGTTGGAGATCTCATACTGCTCAAAGCCATGGGATTTGATCGCTTCCATAAAATGGGTGGAGAGTTCAAGCTTCTCTTTGGCGGCTTCGGGATGGGCTTCAAAAAGGGTGTTCTCTTCGATGGTCAGGGCATAAGCGGAGATATGATCGATAGGCAGAGAGAAGGCCGCTTCAAGATCGGCATCCAAGATGGCCTTGGTATCCATCTTGGTAGCATAGATCAGATCCAAAGAGATGTGTTTAAAACCTGCCTTGTGAGCATTCTTGACGGCTTCAACCGCCTGTTGGGAGTTGTGCTCACGTCCTAAAAACTTCAGTTTGGTGTCATTAAAACTCTGCACGCCAAAACTCACCCGGGTACACCCCAGTGCCTTCATCCCTTTTAACCATTCAGGGGTGGCGGAGTTGGGATTGGCTTCGGTCGTGATTTCGACATCTTTCTGAAGGTAGGGAGCAATGGCTTCAAAGGTTTTGGTATAGAGTTCCGCTCTTACGGTAGAGGGTGTCCCTCCGCCGATAAAGACCGAAGAGATGGAGGCTTCGGAGGCTTTGAAACGCTTGAGTTCATTCAGAAGCTGACGATGCATGGCATCCATGTAGCGTTCGATCTGATCGAATTTATCCACATAGGAATTAAAGCTACAGTAATGACATTTGCTATCGCAAAAAGGAATGTGAATGTAAAGTAAGATAGTTCACTCCTTTTAAATTGCTATTAATGCTTGTTTTTGTAGAATTCTATCATAAAATCATCCCCGTGATTTCGCCTGGTATTTTCCTTCGAATAAAGGGAAATTAGAAATGGATATGAATGGAAAAAATATATCGTCCTAATGTCGCAGTCGTTGTTCTAAGCGCGGAGTATCCGAAAAAAAAGGATATTTTCATTGCTGAACGCAGTGACCTTACCGATATCTGGCAATTTCCCCAGGGTGGTATTGATGAAGGTGAAAGTGCACAAGAAGCGCTTTTTAGAGAACTTGAAGAAGAGATCGGGACCCGTGAGGTAGAGATCATCAGTGAGTATCCTGAATGGATCTCCTATGATTTTCCAGCCCATGTAGCCAAGAGGATGCGTCCTTATGCGGGGCAGACACAGCGGTACTATCTTGTTAAACTCAAAGAGAACGCTACCATCAACTTAGAGACGGAGATTCCGGAGTTTTCGGATCATAAGTTTGTGGATTTGTCAGAACTTTCAGACTATATCGCGCATTTTAAGCGCCCGGTATATGAGAAGGTGCTGTCCTATTTTAAAGAAGAAGGGTATTTTTAGACCATGTTGATTGTACAGAAGTTCGGTGGGACCAGTGTTGGGGACCTTGATCGTATTCAAAATGTTGCCAATCGTGTTCAAAAGACGGTAAACGAAGGGCATCAGGTCGTTGTCGTCGTCTCTGCGATGAGTGGCGAGACCAATAAACTGATCGGTTATGCGGAGCATTTCAGTGCGACTCCATCACCGGCAGAAGTAGATATGTTGCTAAGTTCGGGTGAGCGTGTGACAGCATCCCTGCTCTCCATTGCGCTAAACGAGATGGGACATCCGGCAGTCGCTATGACGGGGCGTCAGGCAGGGATCGTGACCACATCACGTCACACCAAGGCACGTATTGAGAACATCGACCCTGATAGTATGCAAAAGGCACTCAAGGATGGTAAGATCGTTGTGGTGGCAGGTTTTCAGGGGGTCAATGAAGAGGGATTGGTGACGACGCTTGGGCGCGGAGGATCGGACCTTTCGGCTGTGGCTATTGCCGGTGCATTGGAAGCAGATCTGTGTGAGATCTATACGGATGTCGATGGTATCTATACAACGGATCCACGTATTGAGCCAAAGGCTAAAAAGATCGAAAAGATCTCTTATGAAGAGATGTTGGAGCTGGCTTCAATGGGAGCAAAAGTCCTTCAAAACCGTTCGGTGGAATTGGCAAAAAAACTTAACGTCAATCTTGTAACTCGTTCAAGTTTCTCTGATGCAGAGGGAACATTAATCACTAAGGAAGAAAATATCATGGAACAACCATTAGTTAGCGGGGTGGCATTGGATAGAAACCAAGCCCGTGTGAGTCTTATCGGTGTGGCGGATCGCCCGGGAATTGCAGCGGATATCTTTAATACCCTTGCGGATGATGAGATCAATGTGGATGTGATCTTACAGACAGTAGCCCATGACGGTACGACCAATATCGACTTTACTGTGCCGATGAATGAGATCGAAAACGCGAAAAAAATTGTCGGCGTTTTCATTGAGCGTAATGAGATTAAAAGTACTGATTTCAATGATGAGATTGCCAAGGTCTCTATTGTCGGTGTCGGAATGAAATCCCATGCCGGTGTTGCGGCAAAGGCCTTTTCATGTATGGCGGCAGAGAACATCAATATCATGATGATCTCTACCTCAGAGATCAAGGTCTCTATGGTTATTGAAGAAAAATATAGCGAATTGGCAGTACGTTCACTCCATAATGCATTTGAGTTAGATAAGTAAGCCGGAACCTTGCAACAACTACTGAAATGGACACTGGACACCATCCGCGCTGACGAGGCGATGATGAGTTGGCTTGAAGAACAGCGTTTTGAATGGACTGCTGCTGCGGCTCAGGCGATCAAACAGATCGTCGAAGGACGAACGGTTATACTGGTGACCGATTATGAGCGTAAGTGGTTTGCCCATTATATGATGAGCTCATTAAATAACCCTTCTCAGGATCGTCCTATTATCCCGATGGTCTGTCTGGATCAGGTGTATCCTTTTTATGATGAGATCTCCGGCGGAGAGAAGATCGATATGCTCACAGATATGCTTTCCATGTCTTATGGGGAAGAGTACTTTTTCTGGTATGTAGGCAAGGGTGACAGCCGCCGGGCGGATATCGCCAAACGTGAAGACAGCTCCTTTTTATGGATCATGGATGAGGATTTTCAAAATGCCTTTCCCCTTCGCTCTTATGACAAGCTTCTGGACATTAAGCTGCTGCATCTATATCGTATCTTTGATAAGACACTCAATGCTGTGTTATTCGGCGAAGTCGATGTGATGGAGTAGGGATGACGGAACTAAATGCTTCTCATATCATTATCACCGATAAGGTTGAGGAGGAGCTGGAAAGCGTCAAGGCAAAACTCTACCCTTCCCGTGTCGTCCCCTTTTATAAAGAAGATTTTTTAATTGATGATGCCCGTGAGGCTATACGTGAAGCCTACATTGCTGAAGAGAAAACAAAGACTATTGTACTCGCAGCTAAAAGTTTTAATGAAGCGTCCCAAAACGCTCTTTTAAAGGTCTTGGAAGAACCTCCCAGAAATATAGAGTTTATCATTATTGCCGAATCAAAATCCTCCCTGCTTCCTACCGTACGCTCACGTATGCCTTTAATATCTCGTGGGCAACCAAAAGCGCCTATGAGCATCGAGCTCTCTTTAAAAAAACTGGATTTAGCCTCACTCTTTGATTTTATTAAAGCCCACGAGCGTATCTCTAAACATGAGGCCAAAGAGTTGATTGAAGCCTTGTATTACAAAGCCATGGAAGAGGGATTGCTGCTCAATACCTCACAGCTTGAGAGTTTTGAGAACGCCTATAAACTGATAGGGTTGAATGCCCGGATAAACAGTGTATTGAGCATGCTTCTGATGAAGTTTATACGGCGATAAGGGATAGGTATATGCAGCCATACAAGATTATGGGCGTGCTTAACGCCAACGATGACAGCTTCTTTTCCCACAGCCGTTTTAGTGCCGAGGATGCCCTAAGCAAAGTCGAGCAGATGATAGAAGAGGGGGCGGATATCATTGATATCGGTGCTGTATCATCCCGTCCCGGTGCGGCTGAGGTCAGTGCCGAAGAAGAACTGGAGCGTCTGAAACCCATTATCGATACGCTTTATAAGCATAAGCTGTATGAAGCAGTGGAATTAAGTCTGGACTCTTATACTCCTGAGGCGATCGATTATGCCCTGAATAGGGGATTTCATATTATCAATGATATCACAGGGCTTGAGAATGACGAGGTGTGTGGCCTGATCGGTTCCTATCAGGCCAAGGCAGTTATTATGCATATGCAGGGGAGGCCTCAAAATATGCAGGACAATCCAAGTTATACGGATCTTATCCAGGAGATGGATACCTTTTTTAAGGAACGAATAGAAAAGGCGGCTTCGTATAATATCCATGAGCTTG
>JBFEYO010000078.1:0-9312 GCA_041562075.1 Sulfurimonadaceae bacterium
ACACACCGTTGCGTCGGTATCGGATGATCCGAGATCATGCAATCGATACGCCTAAGCTCCTTACAATATACCGGTGAGACGACAAGTCCGGCGTCAATTCTTTTATCCAGGATATCTTCTAAAGCCTTTGCCATACTGGCCGAAGCCTTCCCCGATCCAAAGACATAGATATGTTGATACCGGCTCAGATCATATTCCGCTTCACCCACATACAAGAGCTCTCCCTCAAGACGGCAATGTTGATTGATCAGGTGATGGGGTTTGACCGCCTCGACACCTGTCTCAAAAAGCTCCAGTAACAGTTTCTCAGTTTGCATCCAGTATTCCTAATATCACGCTGTTCCACCCTTTGGGCCCGGGGAAAGGAGCACGTAAGACCTCAAAGGTAAACAAAGGGTCGTAACGCCCGTCAGGCTTGGGAATAAGTACACCAAGGTTTGCTTCTTTCAACATCGTCAGATCATTGCTGCTATCACCTAAAGCGATGGTGCAAAACTTACGTTCGAAATACTCTTCATACATCAGTTGTAAAGAACGCATCGCCTTGGACTTGTCCTGCTCAAGCGAGATCAAATGGTAAAAACGTCCCCCTTTGACAATTCCGAAACCCTTGGCATTGGCCTCCATGGTAAGATGCACGACATGCTTCTCATCCTCGATGACAAAGGGCTCGGTAAAATCCCGTTTCATCGCATCAGCGGCATATCCTTCATCCAGATCCGTCAATGCCATCACCTCTTCAATCTCCATATCGCCAAAGCCGCGTATCTTGTACTTATGCTTGACCGACTTCAAAAAGAGACGGGATTCCAAATAGGACTTAGCCTGGGATATCTTGATCCAGTCATCTTCCCTATGCCAGTCTTCTTTTGCCAATACACAGGAGTTGGGGATAAAGATCCCTGCGCCGTTTTCTACAATACACGGGGCCTTGAGGTCCAGTTCTTCTTGAAGCTTTTTCACTTCTGCAAAGGTCTTGCTCGTTGTGATGATCAAGGGTATTTCCCGTTCACTGATGACATTCAATGCTTCACTGGCTTCTATATAACTGTAGTTATCATGGTTCAACAAGGTCCCATCCAGGTCCGTAAAGATCAAAAACTTACGCCGCATCCGTATTCCCCCTTGCTACGATCAACCCCTCTTTACATAACCGGGTGATCTCTTCATACTTTCCCTCTTTGATCAGATCCGAAGGACAGATCCAGGTCCCTCCGACACATAGGACATTGGGCATATCCAGATATCCACGAAGGTTATTGATGTTCACACCGCCGGTAGGACAGAAGCTCACCTCTTTAAACGGTCCGCTAAAGGCCTTTAATGTATCCACGCCACCAACGATATGTGCGGGAAAAAGCTTAAAAGCACTCAAACCGTACTCCATTCCCAGCATCACATCACTGGCATTGGCGACCCCCGGGATAAAAGGAGTTTTGCTGTCTTGCGCATAGTCCAGCAGACTCTCCGTCATCCCCGGACTGATGACAAACCGCGCACCGGCATCTTTTACCATTTTAAACTGCTCCGTATTGATAACGGTTCCCGCACCTACCATCATGCCGTCCACCTCCTGTGCCACCTTTGAAATGGCATCACAGGCCGCATCGGTACGAAGGGTGATCTCCATGATGTTAATGCCTCCGTCTTTTAGCGCATAGGCAATATCTACTGCTTTGGCAGCGTCTTCTATGGCAAGTACAGGGATGATAGAACAGACCTGTAACACCTCTTTGGCACTTAACATTCTTCTTCTCCCGCAAGGGCGAAACTGCAAGCCCCTTCATTGGCACCATTACAGCTGCTACGCATCATTGAAAAGAGTTGTCGTCCCATCTGATAATATCCTCCTGTTAAATCGGGTCTGATGATCTCTCTGGCCTCAAGTTCCGACGTGTCCACCATCAACTCTAGCTCCCCCGTAAAACAATCCAGCCGCACAATGTCTCCGTCTTGCACCTTGGAAATCATGCCTCCATGCAGTGCTTCAGGCGTCACATGAATCGCAGATGGCACCTTGCCCGATGCTCCGGACATACGTCCGTCGGTGACAATGGCCACCTTATACCCCTGATCCTGCAAGACGCCCAGGGGTTTCATCAGCCCATGCAGCTCAGGCATGCCGTTGGCAGAAGGTCCCTGATAGCGTACGACTGCGATGAAATCACATTCCAATTCACCCGCTTTAAAGGCATCCACCAGTTCTTCCTGGGTATTGAATACCCGTGCCGGTGCCTGAATGACCTTATGACTCTTCTTAAGGGCTGACGTCTTGATCACAGCCTCTCCCAGATTGCCCCGTAAGACAGCCAAACCTCCCTCAGGTGAGAAGGGGTTGTCTACCGATGATATCACATCAAGATTACCCGATTCACCCTTCACCTCCTCATAGACGATCCGTCCATCTTTCAATAGCGGTGAATAAAGATACCGATGTAGGCCAAGGCCCATGATCGTCTGGACATCCTCATGTAGCAGCCCTGCTTCAAGCAGCTCAGCAATGACAACACCCATTCCTCCCGCCTGATGAAAATGATTTACGTCCGCACTTCCGTTAGGATACATCTTGCATAAAAGAGGGATAACCTTGGAAAGCGCATCAAAATCTTCCCAGGTCAGTACGATTCCCGCAGCTCTGGCCATAGCGATCAAGTGGATCGTATGATTGGAGGAGCCTCCCGTCGCCAATAATCCGATGATCGCATTGACAAAACTCTTCTCATCAAGCATCTTGCCCAGCGGCATAAAATTGTCTCCCTGGGCACTAAGATGCAACAATTGCGCAGAAGCCTCCTGTGTCAAAGCGTCGCGCAAGGGGGTGTTGGTAGGTACAAAAGAACTTCCCGGCAGATGCAGCCCCATGATCTCCATCAACATCTGATTTGAGTTTGCCGTCCCGTAAAAGGTACAGGTGCCCGGTTCGTGATACGAAGCCATCTCGGTCTGCAGCATCTTCTTCTCATCAACCTTCCCCTGAGCGTACTCCTGTCGCACACCGGCCTTGATATCATTTCGGATACCCGAAGACATCGGACCTGCAGGGATAAAGACCGCTGGAAGATGACCAAAACTCAAGGCCCCGATCAGCAAACCCGGAACGATCTTGTCACAGACTCCCAGATAAAGCCCCCCGTCAAACATATTATGTGAGAGTGCGATCGCTGTTCCCATCGCAATAGTATCTCTTGAGAAAAGACTCAGCTCCATACCCGGTTCTGACTGGGTTATACCGTCACACATGGCCGGCACACCGCCGGCCACCTGGGCGCTTACTCCGATATCTGCCAGAGCGCGCTTGATAAGGGGCACATAGGTCTTATAGGGCTCATGAGCAGAAAGCATATCATTATAAGCAGTCACAATGGCTATATTCTCCCGGCTCTCTTCGATGAGTGAATGTTTCTGCTGATCAGGACAGGCTGCCACACCATGGGCAAGGTTACTGCATCCCAGCGCATTACGGTTAGGACCTTTTGCGATGGCAGCCTCGATACGCTCCAGGTATATCCGGCGTGATACTTTGCTACGTTCACAGATCTTTTGGGTAATCTCAGCTATGTTGTTATTGAGCATAATAGACCTCCAAAGGCGGGGTATCTTCCCTATAGATAAAGGCTCGTATCGGCATCTCTTCAATATTCTCTTTGTTCATCGCCTTTTGCAGTACCTTGAACTTCTTCTTTCCTTCAATATGCAAAAAGATATGCCTGGAGCGTAACAGACGTGAGAGACTCAGTGTAATACGGGTATAGGGTGCGCTCGGCGGTGTCAGTACGAGACAGGACTCTTCGGTACTCAGTGCCAGTGCCAGCTCTTTGGCCTGTGGAAACAAAGAAGCGGTGTGCCCATCCTCTCCCATACCTAGGATGACCAGATCAAAATCATCCGCAATGCCCTTCAAACGTGATCTGCATATTTCTATCCCTTCGTAAGGGTCCTTGGCATCACTCATCAAGCCGATAAAATGAGCCTTACCGGCCTTTGAGGTCATCAGTGCATCTTGGATAAGATGCTCATTACTGTCCGGTGAGTCCGTCTCTACCCAGCGTTCATCCACCAGTGTCACCGTTACTTTCTCCCAGGGGATGTCCGTCTGGGAAAGCCGCTTTAAAAACGGTCTGGGAGTATTTCCCCCCGAAAGGGCGATAAAAGCCCTGCCTCTTTGCGCAATCGCTTCAAGTATTATCTTGAGCACATGCACCTGCATATAGGTGTAGAGGGCCTCTTTGGATGAGAAGGTCTCCGTCGTACAATTAGGACTCATGCCAACTTCTCCCGTCACGTTCGATCATCGCGATTGCCGCTGTAGGACCTTCCGTCCCGGCCGTATATGATTTCATCGGTACCAGATTCTCTTCCCAGCCCTTGACGATATCATCCACCCATTTCCAAGCTGTCTCCACCTCATCCAGACGCATAAAATGGGTTGGATTGGAGCGGATCACATCCAACAGCAGGCGTTCATACGCCGTAAACTTCCGCTTCTGTTTCTCCGGTGCATTCAACTCCAGCTCCACACTCTGCAGTTTCATCTGCTCACTCAGACCCGGCACCTTATTCATAAGCTTGAGGGTAATACTCTCCTTTGGCTGCAAAGAGATGATAAGCGTGTTCTCTTCGACCGTTCGACCGCCATTGGCAAAGATAGAGTAAGGCACTTCCTTGAACTGTATGACGATCTCCGAATTACGAGCTTTCATACGTTTACCGCTGCGCAGATAAAACGGCACCCCGTTCCATCGCCAGTTATCGATGTCCACACGCAGAGCCGCATAGGTCTCGGTCATACTCTCCTCAACCCCTTCACCCTCTTTATATCCGGGTACACTTTTATCTCCGATCACCCCTTTGCCGTATTGGGCCCGAACCGTCTTCGTCTCGATATCTGAAAGTGTCATCTTACGCAGAGAACGTACCACCTTCACCTTTTCATCCCGAACACTGTCCGCCTCCAGTGAACACGGCGGTTCCATCGCCACTAGGCAGAGCAGCTGCATCAGGTGGTTTTGCACCATATCGCGCAAGGCACCGTACTCGTCATAATAACCCCATCGGCCTTCCACACCGACATCTTCGGCTACGGTGATCTGGACATGATCGATATTGCTGGCATTCCATAAGGGCATAAAAAGCTGGTTGGAAAAACGCAGTGCCAGGATATTCTGTACCGTCTCCTTACCAAGATAATGATCAATCCGGTAGATCTGAGATTCATCAAAATAGTTCAGCACCTCATCATTGATGAGTTTTGAGCTTTCTAGATCACGTCCGATCGGTTTTTCCAGGACAACACGGGAGGCATCACTGACCAAGTCATAATAGTGCAGATGCTTACAGATCTGTCCAAAAAGATCTGAAGAAGTAGAAAGATAATAGATTCGTTCTCTAAGGCTGTGCCGGTTAAGACTCTTAGCCAGTGCTTCAAAGTCCTCTTGCTGAGTGATATCCACCTTGATCAGTTCCAAAGAGCTGCAAAATTGCTCAAACTCTTCTGCTTCAAACTCCTCTTCGGGCAAAAACTCAAGCATCTTCTCATGCACCAATTTCAGGTGTTCTTCCAGGCTCATGCAACGGTAAGACAGTGTGATGATCCGACTGCGTTTGTCGATAAATCCATTGGTATAGAGGTGATAGATAGAAGGCATCAATTTACGGAAGGCAAGATCCCCGTGCCCTCCAAAGATGATGATGTCGATAACATTGTGTGTTTCACTCATATACAACCTCGCATAATGGTAGTATAGTCAATCACTGAACACTATATATTCAATTTGTGATTAAAAATTAAACAATGTTATTCCTCTGCTTTTCCATAGTGTCAGTCCCATACATGCTACAATATGCACCCTATTCACACCCCGTAGGAGCGGCAATGCAATTACCTCCCATCATCTATGGCACCGCCTGGAAACAAGAAGCGACCAAAGAGCTTGTCATCCAGGCAGTTCATGCCGGCTTTAGAGCCATAGACACCGCCTGTCAGAAACGCCATTATCATGAAGCAGGTGTAGGCGAAGCCTTAAAAGCCCTGGCCAAAGAAGGTATTCAAAGAGATGCGCTCTTTATCCAGACCAAGTTCACCCCCATCGGCGGGCAGGACATCGAGACCGTACCCTATGATCCCAAGGCAGACCTGAGCACACAGGTGAAGCAATCCTTTGAAATGTCCCAGAAAAATCTCGGAACCGATTATGTCAATTCCCTGATCCTGCACTCACCCCTTGGCACGTATGAGGACACCATTGACGTCTGGGAAGCCATGCAACAGCTCCACCACGATAGAAAGGCTCTGCAACTGGGCATCTCCAACATCTATGACCTAAACACTCTTAAACGGCTATATGAAGATGCCATCATCAAACCTAGCTACGTGCAAAACCGTTTCTATGCTGAAAGTGACTATGACAAGGAACTGCGTGCCTGGTGTCTAAGCAAGGAGATCACCTACCAAAGCTTCTGGACCCTCACCGCCAATCCTCATCTACTCGCTTCGGAGGAAGTGATGGGACTTGCTAAGACCTACCGTAAGACACCCGTACAGATCATGTACCGCTACATAAGCCAGATCGGTGCTACACCGCTGGATGGAACCACCGACCCGACACATATGAAAGAGGATCTGGAGAGTTTTGATTTTAGTATGTCAGAAAGTGAAGTGGATAGTATTACAAATATATTGGAGTAAACTCAACCTGTTACTCTAAAAGTTCTGGCCGAATAACAACTAAACTTTTTAACTCTTATTTTTAATTATCTTTTCTATGAGTTCCATCGCATTCTGAAAAGGCACAGTGCTATCTATTCCTCTTGACAAGACTAACGACCCCTGTATCAGCATCAATATCGTTTGAGCATTTTGTTCAGCCTTCAGAACATCCATTCCATATTCTTGTAATAAGTGTGAGATTGTACTGCCTAGCGTTTCAAAGGCTTTTTTGATTGTATCGGAAAAGGGACTTTTTTCTGTTGTTGGATAAGAAAGTACATTAAAAAGACAGGAATTACATCCCTCATTGTAAATTGTCCGTATACTCTGTATCAAAATGTCAGCTTTCTCATCAGGTGTTATATTGGGATCATCTAGCGGTATAATGATCTGTTCTTCGATAATATGACCTACCCGATCCAGAACAGCCTGAGCCATTTCTTCTTTTCCCCCGGGGAAGCGGTGATAAAGGCTTGCTTTTTGCAGACCCGCCTCTTTGGACAGTTCACTCATTGATGCACCTTCAAAACCATGGCGTCTAAAAACTGCAGCAAAACTGTCAATAAGTGTTTCTCTATTTACCTGAGCGGTTCTGGCCATATCTCTACCTCATATATCTTTCAAGAAGGCATTTTACTAAAAGAATGAAAAAAAGGAAATTATTCTCTGACTTGACAAGAGAAATAAAAAAAGGCTAGAATTATATTACCGAACGTTCGGTAATATAATTAAGGAGACCATTATGTCTAACACAGCTATTTTTATTTTCTCTGATCCATCACTTGGGTCTGAAGAAGCATTAGGACGTATGTTCAATGCCCTTATCCTAGGGAGTGAACTCAAAAAACAAGGTGCCCCCTTTGAAATTGTCTTTCAAGGAACCGGAACACGATGGCCGCAACACCTCGAAGATGCCGACCATCCGGCTCATGGACTCTATAAAGATCTTTATGGTCATATTAAAGGAGCCTGCAGCGGATGTGCCGAGATTTTTAAGGCAAAAGAATCCTTAGATGAGATTGGTATGAACTTGCTTAAAGACAGTAATCTTCCCGGGACATCCGGAGTGACTGATATGGCGGGTTATATTACCAGAGGTGAGCAATTTTTAATTTTTTGAGGTAACTATGAAATATTTCAGTAAATTTAGAGGACAGGGTGCTTCCCTGCCCCCAAAATCAAACTACAAAGAAATAACCTTTGCGTGGTTCGGTGGTTTTAGCGCGATTGCCCTTGTCGGTTATATTATGCAGACCTATGAACTGCTACTGGTCATGGGCTCTTTTGGCGCATCATGTGTTCTACTTTTCGGGTTTCCAAAAAGCCCCTTTTCACAACCAAGAAATGTCATAGTCGGACATCTTCTCTCCACATTTATAGGACTCGTCTTTCTCACCTATCTTGGAAATGAATGGTGGAGTATGGCTATGGCTCTCGCAACGGCAATAGCCGCGATGCTGGCAACACGTACAGTCCATCTACCGGCAGGCTCGAATCCGCTTATCGTCTTTTTATTGAATTCCCAGTGGGACTATCTGCTGTTTCCAAGTTTGACAGGATCAGTCATGATCGTAGTCGTTGCACTGGTCGTCAATAATTTGCATACACATCGGTTTTATCCCGATTACTGGTAGGAGATAAAGATGAAAATATTCACCAAAGCACACGATACTATACGTGAAAAGTACAGAACCAAAGTCCAGGCCGAACACCTTGTACAGCAAATGAGCAAAGAAAGTATTGACAAACATACGGCACATTTCCTTGAAGGGCTACCCTACTTTTTTTTTGCCACGTCCAGTCACACCGGTGATACCAACATCAATTTCAAAGGGCTTAAGTCAGGAAAACTAATCCACGTCCTGGATGACAGACACCTCATATTTCCTGACTACGCAGGTAATGGGATCTTTCATGGAATCGGGGACATTCAAAGCAATCCCAAAGTCGCCCTTTTATGCATCGATTTTGCAAAAGATATTCGGATCAAGATCTCAGGGGTAGCAAAGGTGATCGATAAGGGTGAGCTATTGGAGAAATATTGTAATATATTACAGACCTACTATGATGCGCCACGTGTTATAGAAGTCTGCGTACATTACATCATCCCAAACTGTTCCCAACAACTTTCAGTCGTACGGGAGCACATACTCCAAGAACATACCTAAGCAGTATACTATGCTCATGTCTCCTGGGCATTGACTTAGCCTTCAACCTCCATCCCAAAAGCTTCCCCGACCGCCTTATTGGTCAGTTTCCCTTCATAGGTATTCAGCCCGGTTTTCATCACCGGCATCTCTTCTAAGACCCTGTCGGCACCAAACTTTGCCAGTGCTTTGACATACGGCAAGGTTGCATTGGTCAGGGCCAGGGTCGAGGTTCGCGGATAGGCTCCGGGCATATTGGCCACACAGTAGTGCACCACTCCCTCTTCGATGAAAGTCGGCTCCTTATGTGTTGTGGGGTGAGAGGATTCAAAACATCCGCCCTGATCGATGGAGACATCCACCAGTACACTCCCCTCTTTCATCTGCTTAAGCATTTTACGGGTAACCAGTTTGGGTGCTTTAGCCCCGGGGATGAGCACCGTGCCAATGATGATGTCC
>JBFEYO010000079.1:0-9220 GCA_041562075.1 Sulfurimonadaceae bacterium
CTCCATGGAGGAGTTGACGGCGTAGTCTTGATTTAAAAAGTCATTGAAAAAGGGCTTGAACTCTCCGCTGCTCTCATCCAGCCACTCCCGCTCGGCAGGGCTTTCCATATAGTGTGCACTCAGGGGGTAGTTCTGCTCTTTTGCCAGAGCGACCGCGCGTTTGATGAGGGCGGGGTGTACCGAATAGGGGGAATGGATAGCGATGGCAGGGTAAAAGCCTTCTCTGTCGACCTCTTCGGAGGCCTTCAGGCGGGCTTTGAAATCATTGAAAAGGGCATCGGCCATATTGGCCTGAGATCCGATGACCTCATTGAAAAAGACGACATTCTGAGGCGCTTTGTGCGCTGCTTCAAGGTCCATCCCGTGTGAAGAGACAGCGCCAAAGGTGGTGATCCCGCCTTGTAGCATCTGTGTTGTGGCTTCTTGCATACAGCTGATATCACAGTTGTTGATCAACTCTTCTCTATGCTCGATCACACTATGCAGCCAGGGCATAAACTTCCCGTATTTGAGCTTGGTTTTATTCGCTGAAAACTCCAAATGGACATGGGTGTTAATCAGTCCGGGCATCGCCAGGGAATAGGGCGGCGTGTCGATCACCTCTGCCTCAGGGTAGATTTGTAACAGCTCATCCAGAGGGGCAATTTTGGTGATGGTTTTATCGAAGGCAAGGGCCTTTCCGTGGATGAGCTCATTATCCTTGAGCAGGTAGGAGACATTAAGAATTTTCAAATTGTAAATACCTTTTAGGAACTAAAAAAAAATTATGCTTTATAAAGATATAATATAACCTTAAAATTTAAGGGCAATATAAATACCCGATTATAAGGTAATAAATGAAAGTTGTAGTGATTCAGGGACCAAACTTAAACATGCTTGGTGTACGTGAACAAAATATTTACGGGGGGATGAAACTGGAGCAGATCCATGCCCAGATGAAAGATTTTGCAGACAAAAGTAATATAGAGATAGAGTTTTTTCAAAGTAACCTGGAGGGAGAGATCGTTGACCGTATTCAGGAGTGTTTAGGAGATGCCGACGGGATCATCATCAATCCGGCAGCGTATACGCATACGTCAATCGCGATCCGTGATGCTATCTCTGCGGTATCCCTTCCGACGATTGAGGTACATATCTCCAATATCCACCGTCGTGAAGAGTTCCGTAAGACGAACCTTGTTGCACCGGTATGTGCATCATCTGTGGTCGGTTTCGGTCCTTTTGGATATCATCTTGCAATGACGGGAATGACACAGATCTTTTCTGAGATCCAGGCGATGAAAGAAGCGCAAAAAGCGCAGCAAGCAGCACAGGCATAAATCATGTTAAAAAGGGTTTTGAATGCAGAACTGAGTCTGATCAGAACTCCTCTGTTTCCAAAACAGTTTCAAAACTCTTCCAAACGTTATGCAGTCACCCTTGGAGTCGGAGGAAACATCGGAGATGTTATCCGTACGCTGCAAAAGCTGGTGCACTATTTTTTAAAAAGTAGACAGTGTGACCTTATCCGCACAGGGCCTATTTTAAAAAACCCGCCTTTTGGATATGTTCACCAGGATGATTTTCATAATTCGGTGATGATAGTAAAAACCGATTTACAGCCAAGGGCCTTTTTACAATACGTCCTGGAGGTAGAACGTAAGTTTGGACGCAGACGAAGCTTTGCAAATGCTCCGCGTACCCTGGATATTGATATGATCTTTTATGAGAATAGAAAAATGGATAGAGAAGATTTGAAACTTCCACACCCACACTGGCATGAACGCAGTAGTGTAGTGATCCCTATGGCCTATATGGAGGGCAGATGAAAGTATTAACCTTTAACGGAAGTTCTCCTGCCGAAGCATTGAAAAAAGCACAGCTTGCCGTAGGCGAGGATGCGATGCTTATCGAGACCAAGGAAGTCCGTAAGAAGTCTCTGACACAAACGGCCCTGTATGAGATTATCGTCGGGATTGATGACGAGACGGCGGCCAAGCTGGAAGAGAGAGAAAACGCCAAGAGCATGGAAGCTACCGAACCGGTAGCCAGAAGTTCGGCGGATGTACTCTATAATATTTCCGAAGCAGCGCGTCAGATCTCCAAGATCGCTGAAGTGACACAGGATGAAGAGGAGTTTGCTCCTGAATATGATGCGAATAAAGTCGTTGCCCGGGTGAAGGAAAAAAACACAGACCCACTGGAGTTTAGAGAGATCAAAGAGGAGATCTCCAAACTGGGAGACAAGGTCAAGTTGATCCAGAACATGTTTTGGGATGAACGTTCGCAGAAGATGGGAGATATTCATATCCCACCGGAGTTTTCAGAGATTTATAAACTGACACTGGAAAGCGGTATGAATGCTTCGCATCTGCAAGAGATTATGGCCATGACTTTAGAGCATATGCCTCTAAAGATGCGTGAAAACTCCCAGACCGTCAAGCGCTATTTTCAAGTACTGCTTCGTAAGATGGTCCCCGTACGTATGGAGACGACACCCAAACCGGGAGCAAAAAAGGTCATCATGCTGGTGGGTCCGACGGGCGTTGGAAAGACGACCAGTATCGCCAAGCTTGCCGCTCGCTACTCCTATATGATGGAGAAAAAGTATAAGGTCGGTCTGATCGTTTTGGATACTTACCGTATCGGTGCGGTGGAGCAGTTGATGCAGTACGCACGTATGATGAAACTGGGGATTGAGACGGTGGTGGACCCGCCGGAATTTGCGTCGGCGCTGAATGCTATGAGTTATTGTGACTATATTCTCATTGACACCATGGGATCTTCCCCTTATGATAAGGAGAAGATCACCAAGATCTATGAGTGTTTGCAAAACAATACAACGCAGATGAATATCGAGACGGTATTGGTACTTCCAAGTTCCATCAAGTATGAGGATCTCAAGGCTAATTATGACAACTTTGAGGCCTTGGGTATCGATACGATGATGTTCACGAAGCTGGATGAGACCCGCGGTTTTGGAAATATCTTTTCATTGATGTATGAGACGAGTAAGCCTATCTCCTACTTTTCTGTAGGACAGGAGGTTCCTGAAGATTTAGTGGTCGCCAGCAGCGATTACCTGATCGATTGTATGCTTAACGGTTTTGACAGGAACAAACGATGATTACCCAGGCTGAAAAGCTCAAGGAGCTGGTGAATGAGAACGCGCAGCAACGTTCAAAAAAGACCCGTTTTATTGCCATTACCAGTGGAAAAGGCGGTGTGGGTAAAAGCACTATAAGCTCCAACATTGCTTATCTTATGGCCCATTACGGACTCAAGGTAGGTATTTTTGATGCGGATATCGGTTTGGCCAATCTGGATGTGATGTTTAATGTCAAGATCAAGAAAAATATCCTGCATGTACTCAAGGGAGAAGCCAGTGTCAGTGATATCCTTATCCCCGTTGCGCCTAACCTTGTTCTGATTCCCGGTGAGAGCGGGGATGAGATCCTTAAATACAGTGACGGGACGCTTTTCGAGCGTTTTATGCAAGAGGCCCATATACTGGATGATCTGGATGTCTTACTGATCGATACGGGGGCAGGGATTGGGGATCATATCCAGCTCTTTTTAAATGCAGCGGATGATGTGATTGTGGTGACAGTGCCTGATCCGGCAGCGATTACCGACGCCTATGCGACCATCAAGGTAACTTCCAAGATCCGTTCCAAGATCTCTCTGATCTTTAATCAGGTCCGTTCGGAAAAAGAGGCACAACTGCTGTATGATAAAATATCAAAAGTGGCTCGTGCGAATATAGGCGCGAGCTTACAGTTGGAACTGCTTGGAAAGGTCAATGCTGATGAAAAAGTGGGACGTTCCATCAAGCAGCGTAAGATCTTTTCCCAAGAGAATCCTATCTCGCCAACAACACGTGATCTGGAAAAGATAGTCAAAAAACTGTCGAAAAATTTGGAACGAAACATGCTGGTATCTCCTGAAGAAAGCGGTATTCAAGGCCTGTTTAAACGCTTGATGACACATTTTTAAGCATCTTCGGGTCAGGATCATAGAAGGGATAACTACTTGCGAAGCTCTAATTTTGTCTCTTTTTTAACGGTACAAGGTTTTTTTATAGGCTTTGTATTTTCGATATTGAAGGCTGAAAGTGCCGAAGGTCTATTGATATACACCTTGCTTATCACGGCGTTTTTTTATCTTTTTTCGCATTTTGTCATCTCTTTTTTCATCCGTTTTTCGCCGGTTCGTCAGGAGTATTTCCCGAAAGTGAGACATGAGGGTGATCTGGATTATTATGCCAATGAGATCAGCAAGCGTGAGACAGTGATCGAGAACTCCTATGACTTTCTTGAAAACCTCGATAAACAGTTCGTTCAGGAGAAAAGAAAGAAGAGGGCGGCGTAATGGAATGTTCGAAGACAAATACCTATGTCAACGAGCTCAAACATAAAGAGGATGAACTGGCGATCCAGTATCTTCCCGCAGTCAAAGCGATGGCTTTTCGGCTTAAGGAACGTTTGCCTTCATCTATCGATTTCTGTGATTTGACGGCTATCGGTACGGAGGAGCTGGTCAAATTGGCTCGCCGTTATGATGTGAGTCAGAACGACTCTTTTTGGGGGTATGCCAAAACACGTGTATACGGGGCAATGCTGGATTACCTGCGTTCTTTGGATATGGTGAGCCGGGCCAATCGTAAATTGATCAAGATGATCGATAAAGCGATCAGTGAGTATATGGTCGATCATGAGAATGAACCTAGCAATGCAGAGCTTTCCAAGATCCTGGGTGAGAGTGAAGAGAAGGTTAATGAGGCCCGTATCGCTTCGGAAGTATATGCGGTGATGCCCATTGATGAACAGCTCTCTTTACAGAGTGAAAGCAGTACCCTGGAGAAGATAGAAAAAGAGAATCTGATCGAGGTGATCGAGGATGTGCTCAGGCACCAAAGCGAGCGTGAACAGCTGATTATTCAGCTATACTATTTTGAGGAGTTGTCTCTAAAAGAGATTTCACAAGTCCTTGATATCACAGAGTCCAGGATCTCGCAGATCCATAAGGCTCTGCTTAAAAAGATTAAAGAATCCATAGGAGCCAACAATGGCTGATATACTCTCCCAAGAAGAGATCGATGCGCTTTTAGACGTTGTCGAAGATGAGGGTGATGACGCTTTAGCGGTTGAGGAAGAGGAAGTCTTCCAGCAAAAGCAGATCACCCTGTATGATTTTAAACGTCCTAACCGTGTCTCCAAAGAGCAGTTGCGTGCATTTAGGGGGATACATGACAAGATGGCGCGTTCACTCTCTTCTCAAATTTCATCGATCATGCGTTCTATCGTGGAGATCCAGTTACACTCCGTCGATCAGATGACCTATGGTGAGTTTTTGATGTCCCTGCCAAATCCCACCTCCTTCAATGTCTTCTCCATGAAGCCGTTGGAAGGTTCGGGTGTCTTGGAGATCAATCCTTCTATCGCCTTTCCGATGCTTGACAGGCTGCTTGGAGGAAAGGGTGAGCCTTTTGAATCCAACCGGGAGTTCTCGGATATCGAGTTGAGCCTTTTTGAAACGGTGCTTAGGGTGATGATGTCTACCTTGAAAGAGGCCTGGGGACCGGTGACGGAAGTATATCCTGCGATCGAGTCGAAAGAGTCCAGTCCCAATGTCGTACAGATCGTTGCTCAAAATGAGATCGTCGTCATGGTGGTCATGGAGATCATTATCGGTCACAGTTCGGGGATGATGAACCTCTGTTATCCGGTTATCGCCCTTGAACCGGTTTTGCCTAAGCTTGCTTCCAGAGACCTGATGCTCAATGAGACCAATTCCAAAAAATCACGTAATCAGGAACTGCAGGTGCTGCTAGGTGGTGCCCATGTTATGGTAGAAGCAAACCTGGGAATGGCGGAACTGAGTCTGCGAGAGGTACTTGATCTGGGATCAGGGGATATTATCCGTCTGAACTCAAGCGGTGATGATATCGTCAGTCTGAGCGTGGACGGAAAAGAGCGTTTTAAAGGTGAAATCGGTTTGAGACGCTTTAGAAAGTCCATCAAGATCACCGAAGTAATCTATACCGAGAGAGATGATGTCAAGCGCGTACTGAAACACTACGAAGAGGTCAGACGTGAGAAGATCTCAGGGGTAAAAGAGATAATGTACGATAATGAATATGATGAGGAATTTGATGATGAATGATTTTATTAAGCTGTTTGAGTCCGAGACTATTGCGACCATTGAAGGACTGACAGGTCAAGCACCCGCATTGGATCTTAAAGAGGAAGAGACCCTTTCTATTGTTTCTAATATCATCCCCCCAACGGCAGTTGTTTCTGCTGAGGTAAGCGGCGATATTGAGGCCAAGGCTGTCGTAGCTATTCCGCCTACCCTTGCAACGGCTTTAGGTGACCTGATGCTTGGCGGTGAAGGAGAAGGGAAAGAGAGCATGGATGATGAGGATCTGGATGCAACAAAAGAGATCGTCTCAAATATCCTTTCTGCTCTTTCCACCGCATTGACGTCGCAAGCAGAACTTCCAAACATGAACTTCAAGGTCACGAATATCGAGTTCATTGACGAGTCCGGAGAGATTAATCTTGAGGCATACTCCAAGATGTATGTGTACAACTTTGCTTTAGGAGCGATCAGTTCTTTATTGATGTTTGTGATAGATGATAAGATTGAAGGGGTACTTAGCGGCGGCTCGGCAGAACCGGAAACTGCTGCTGTACAGGCAGAAGCTCCTGCAGCCGCTGCTCCTTCTCCCTCAGCTGCTTTTGAGGGGGATGCGGATAGCAATATCAACCTTATTATGGATGTCAAGCTTCCGGTGCGGGTACGTATCGGACAGAAAAAGATGCTTTTGCGGGATGTCCTGAGTATGGATATCGGCTCGGTTATCGAGCTTAACCAATTGGCGAATGACCCTTTGGATATTCTCGTAGATAATCATGTCATCGCCCAGGGTGAGGTGGTCATTGTCGATGGAAACTTTGGTGTGCAGATCACGACAATTGGTAGTAAACGGGATCGTCTTCACCAACTAAAGGGTGATGCATAGACCTGCAAACAGGTCGATAGTTTTTATATAAGGTCAGAGATGGAACGCAGACGACAACGACAAAAGGTTCTTGAAGAACGTTATGCTAAAGATATTAAATCCGCAGATACCTGGTCTGTATTTAAGATCATTGCGGATTTTGTACACGGTTTTGATGAGTTGGGTGATTTGGGTCCATCGGTGACAGTATTCGGTTCTGCCCGTACCCATAAGGATCATCCTTATTATAAAAATGCGGTGATGCTGGGGGATAAACTGGGTGCTGCGGGTTTTAATGTGATTACCGGAGGTGGCCCGGGGATTATGGAAGCCGCTAACAAGGGTGCTTATAATAATCCGGATGTGGAGTCCATTGGTCTTAATATCGATCTGCCTATGGAGCAAACAGCCAACCCTTTTACGACAAAAGAGCAGACCTTTGATTATTTTTTCTCCCGTAAGGTGATGCTTGTCAAATATTCCATTGCCTATGTGATCTTTCCGGGCGGTTTTGGTACCCTTGATGAGCTTTTTGAAGCCTTGACTCTGATTCAGACGCGAAAGGTCAGCGGCGTTCGTATCTTTGTAGTAGGCGTAACATTCTTCGAACCTTTGATGGATTTTATGAAAAACACCTTATTGGCCGAAGGGATGATAGACCCAGAAGATTTAGATATTATTACGCTTACAGATGATCTTGATCATATCGCCGAGCAGATTACAAGCTCGCTAGGGGTGCAGATCAAGGCACTTGAAGAGGTTGGGATGAAGAATACCAAGTATTACAACTCCTTATCAGACTTCTTTGAAAATCGTGATATCGTTGAGGGTAAGGACTCTTACGATATATAATTAGGAAACCGTAATGTCAGAAACGACAAAACCAAAAGTATTAATCGGGATGAGCGGGGGTGTGGACTCCACCGTTTCAACCCTTCTGTTGAAAGAGGACGGATATGAGGTAGAAGGTGTTTATCTGAAACTTCATTCAAAACCGGGTTATCATGAGATACATCAGGCACGTGCACAAAAAGCGGCAGATTTTGCCGGAGTAAAGCTGCATATTCTGGATCTTCAGGAGACCTTTAAGCAGAAGGTTGTGACCCCCTTTGTAGAGACTTATAAAGAGGGAGAGACACCCAACCCCTGCGCTTTGTGCAACCGTAACCTCAAGTTTGGCGAGATGATGAAATTTGCCGATAAAGTCGGAGCAGACTATCTGGCAACAGGGCATTATATCCAGACCGATGGAAAGAACCTGATCCAGGCGGAGGATGATACCAAGGACCAGAGCTATTTCCTCTTTTACATTCAAAAGGATGTCTTGCCGCGTCTGGTCTTTCCTTTGGGAACACGCCATAAGAAGGATATCAAAGAGTATGCCGCTTCCATTGAGGGGCTTGAGTCATTTGCTTCCCAGGCGGAATCCTCAGAGATCTGTTTTGTAGAGACGACGTACACCGATGTACTTAAAGATTATGTTAAGGTTGATCAGCCCGGAGAGGTCATTGATAAAGATGGCAATGTGGTGGGTGAACATAAGGGCTATATGCACTATACCATCGGTAAACGTAAAGGGTTCACGGTCAAGGGTGCCCATGATCCTCATTATGTGACGAAGATCATTCCCGAGAAGAACCAGATTCAGGTGGGTCTAAAAGAAGAGCTTGAAGAGTACGATGTGACGATCCGTGATGTGAATATGTTTGATGATCGTACCAGCTTTGATACGACGGTCAAGCTGCGCTACCGTACTACGGCGGTGCCATGTCATGTGGAGATTCAGGGAAATAGCGGAACAATCAAACTCAAAGAGCCGGTGTTGGGTGTTGCCAAAGGTCAGGCCGCGGTCTTTTATGACGGTGACAGACTCATCGGCGGTGGCTGGATCTGCTAACTGGGATCTAGAGCTACATCAGGTATGTATTCCCAAGTTTTACTTGGAAATAAGAGATGAAAAAAGAAAGTCGTCATCACGATTACGCGGATGAATCGGATTAGATTTAAAAATGTGTAATCTGCTTAATCACGCTGACTTAATGGTTCTCTTATTATCAAGATTAGGTCAATCTAGTATTCAAAATTATAGATCAGTGACACCATGCCTGATAGCATCACATTATCGTCGACGATAGGGCTGTGTCGTATCTGAGAACTTAGATAGTCGGCACGAAGGTTGATAAGCGTATTCCAATGCTTGTTGAAGGCATAGTTGATATAGGTCTGGGCAGCATA
>JBFEYO010000080.1:0-9085 GCA_041562075.1 Sulfurimonadaceae bacterium
AAGCGCAGCGGACTTCAGAGAATAAAGATGGTTCAATGGATATCCCTGAGATATTAAAATCTTTTATATATTTTCTTTATAACAACCAATCCGTTCAAAAATTCTGCTTTATGGAAGATTATAGTGATTATGTGAACACTTCCTTTTTTATATCATTCAGGGAAACCGCCTCTATCAATGGTTGTCTTAATTATTGGTGCTATTATAAAAATTAATGTTTGTTTTTGAAAAAAGCAACTATAGTTGATATAATAGTCTGTGTGGTGTCACTTGAAAGCGCTGTTAATGATGAACAATACAAGGTCTAAGTTGAAACTATTTATTAGATTTTTTATCTTATTTATTGTACTTGTCCTTATATCCTTTTCTGTCGTGGATATTTACAAACAGCAAGCTGTAGAAAATGAACTGAACTCAGAAGTCAAAAACCTCCAAACAAATTATAATCTGCTGATCTATCAATATAAGAGTTATGCTGACTCTATTATTTATTACATCAATCAACACCCAGACATAATAAAGCTATTGTCAAAAGCGTCAAAAGCTTCAAAAGCAGAGAAAAAAGAACTCAGAAAAAAACTATACGCTATGTTCAAAAAAGAGTTTCAAGCCTATAAAAAAATCGGTGTCAAATTAATACTTTTTACAGAACCGAACAACCATATATTTCTTAGAATGCATAAACCTGACAGGTTTGATGATGACATATCTGATGTAAGACACGCAATTGTCAAAGCCAATGCCACGAAGGAAGAAGTTTTTGGTTTTGAACAGGGAAAAATATCACATGCTTTTAGACACATCTATCCTCTATACGATTCCAACCAGGAACATATAGCGAGTATCGACATCTCCTTTTCATCCGAAAAGCTACAACGCAGCTTGATCGATGTCCACGATCTGCATTCTCATTTTTTAGTGAATAAAAAAGTGATTAATGCAAGAATGTGGAAAGTAAAGAATGTCACCTCCCCTTATTCAGAAACGATTGAACATAAAAACTATATGGTACACCTGACTACGGATATAGTCAATCCCAACATCGAGTCATCTAAACATATAATCGAAGAGAACAGGCTTTTTATTGACACGCACATTGAAGCTTCAAAACCATTTGCAATCTATGGAAAAAATGACAGTGACTATACTGTCATATCCTTTTTACCCATATTTTCTGCCATTGAACAAAATAGCGCTGAGGCGTATTTAGTTTCATATTCACCCAGTACCGGAATTCAAAATATAAGCAGAAAATTTCTATATATTAAAACCTTGATTTTCATCATTATATTTTTAATCCTTTTATTAATATCTCTCATGATTCAAAAGCGTCAGGAAGTACTATTAACCTCAAAAGTATTTTCCCATATGAGCGATGGCGTTTTAATTACCGATACGAATCAAAAAGTCATTCGTGTTAATGATGCGTTTTTAAGAATGACGCAATACTCAAAAAAGGATCTCATTGGTAAACAACCAAGTTTTTTACAATCAAGCTCACATGATAAAGCGTTTTATCAAAAGATGTGGGACGATATTATCTCCGGAGGAAGTTGGCATGGCAACATAACAGACAAGAAAAAAGATGGTTCTGTATATATAGCAGATACATCTATCTCCTCTTTGACAAACAAGGAAGTGATTACACATTATATAGTAGTAGCAAGTGATATTACAGATAGAATAGAGCAGGAAAATGAACTTAAAAAAGCCATAGAGCTGGCAGAACAAGCTTCAAAAGCAAAGAGTGAATTCCTAGCCAATATGTCTCACGAAATCAGAACCCCTATGAACTCCATCATAGGAATGACACAATTGGCTTTAGATGGAAGACTTGAAAATAAAGAAAAAAATTATATACACAAAGCAAATATATCCGCACAGAACCTTTTGGGTATCATCAATGATATCTTGGATTTTTCCAAGATCGAAGCAGGTAAGATGGTGCTTTCCCCTGTACACTTCGCACTTAGGGATGTCGTCGCTCATGTATTCCACTTGATAAGTGTTGCTGCCAAGGACAAGGATATCAGTACAAGAATCAAGTTGGATCAAAACGTTCCAAAATGCTTCTTCGCAGATTCATTGCGCTTAGGTCAAGTATTAGTGAATCTGGCCGGTAATGCTGTGAAGTTTTCCGACAAAAAAGGAAATGTGACATTGTCCATTGCACTTGAAGAAGAAACCGCTACCGATGCAGTTGTAAAATTCTCTGTCATTGATGAAGGTATTGGTATTTCAAAAGAAAATCAAGCCAAACTATTTCAACTATTTTCTCAAGCAGACAGTTCTATTCAAAAAAAGTTTGGCGGTACAGGGTTAGGGTTGGCTATTGCCCAAAAAATAGTTGGACTTATGCACGGAAAGATATCTGTAGAAAGTGAGGAAGGCAAAGGTTCCACCTTCAGCTTCTTCATAAAAATGAAAAAATCAGATGAAAACAATATTGAGAGTAGTTCAAGAACGACTGAAGCTTTAATGAATAGCTCCATCAAAAAACTATTCAAAGCAAAAGTACTTCTTGTTGAAGATAACGAGATGAATCAAGAGTTAGCATTAGACCTATTAGAAAAAAATGGTGTGATCGTCACATTGGCAGAAAATGGGCAAGAGGCCTTGGATATTTTAGAGAGTGGTGAAAAATTCGACCTGGTATTAATGGATTGTCAGATGCCTGTCATGGATGGATATACAGCTACTAAAATCATTAGAGAAAAAGACATGTTCAAAAAATTGCCAATTATTGCTTTGACAGCCAATGTCTTGGCGCAGGATATTGAACGAACAAAATCAGTTGGTATGAATGATCATATACCCAAACCGATTAATCCTACCCAAATGTTTAATACTATGGCTGAATGGATCAAAAAATGATATTGAAAAATATAGGTTTTAAAATCAACAAGGGCCACGAAAAAGCCTACTTGGCTGCATCAAATAAAGTCTTCCTGCCTACTTCAAAACATACCGGCTAAACGGGCCCGGTAGGGAATGAATTTGTTGGTCACCGTCACATTGTCTTCATCCAGATAAAGCTTTTTGTTGATTTCTATCATCACGGACTTCACCCGTTTATCTTTCATATAAAATCGATTTGGTACAAGACTCCCGGAATAAGGTGTATTGATACAGACCTCTTGATCACTAAAACATTTCATAATCTTTTCTATCACATCATCATCTTTATGAAACTCATCATACCCGATACAGACATCGGGCAATCTCATGTCCTGTGCCTGAAACCAGTAGAGTTCATTGGAGAAGGAGTGACAATCGATAATTACACACTCCCCAAACAATTGCAGTTTTTCTTCTACAAGAGCAGTGAATCGGGCGTGATACGCATGATAATATTCAGCGACCTTCTCTTTGTTCCTTGTGGACCTCAACGGTTTTTTCTCCAGCACGGAATTCTCGTAGAACCATCCCAGACCATTTTCAAGGTGCATCCGCTCCTGTTCATCGTCAAAAAAACGCTCAGGGTCTATAAAAAACCTGGAATAGGGGTTGATGATACTATCATGTTTTGCCGTGAGCGCACCATAGAGTTTATCGGTCTTAAAGTCTGCGTATTGGTATATATTCCGTTCAAGTTCTTTATCATCAAGATGATAGTCACCCCTAAACGCTTCCGGGATTTCCAGTCCGGCATGGGGAATATGGATGATAAACTTGCTTATCATATCCTCTATGGATCGGGCCATTTTGGATATCCCTCCGCTGATCACGCCCACTTCATCATACCACCAGCCATCCTTCATTGTCACTCTGGCATCATAAACCTCTATGATCTTATGATGAAGCTTCCGAAGTTCATTTTGAACTCTTTGTTTAATTTCTATATTCATGTCAGGCAGGCTGTTAAGATGAAGAGGATTGCTCAAAAATACGACGGCTTCTTTGTACCAGAAAAGATTTTCAAAATGTACAGGTCGGGCCAATACTTCCAACAGTTCATCAAAATCTGAGATGTTTTCCGATCCCACAAGGTCAGGATCATTATTGTTTGCAAAGCTATCAAAGATCTTTTTATCCATAGCTTCCAGCTTTTTATTTACAGGGCCCTTGATCACTTCTACAGTCTCTATGGCCTTTAATACCCTTTCTATCATGAATGACGATCCTTGGAAATAATACTTTTATGCGTTTGTGCCCATTCTACATAATCCATCTTAGAGTTTTCCAACCGCCGGCAGTTTTACCTAGCTGATCATAAAGAGTAAGATTCTGCTGTTACATAAATTTACCCTATAAAACGGTCCGCTCTAAATCCATTTAGCTATCGTCTCAAACATGACCTGAGGATTGATAGGTTTGGCAATATTGTCATTCATCCCCGCTTCCAGGGCTTTATCGATATCTTCTGACATCACATTGGCGGTCATGGCGAGAATAGGCAAGTCTTTATACTTCTCTTGCGCCCTAATCTGGCGGGTGGCTTCATATCCGTCCATCACCGGCATTTGACAATCCATAAGTATGACATCAAACTCTTGTGTTTGTAAGATCTCAAGGGCATCCCTGCCATGCTCGGCAATACTCACTTCCAGACCGTTATTAACCAACAGATCATGGGCCAACTCCTGATTGAGCAGATTATCCTCTACAAGCAAGACCCGTATTCCTTCAAGTTTCGCAACAGCTGTCTGCAGACCTTTTTTTGAACGTTGGGACACCCTTTCGATAAAGCTCTCATCCGACGCTTGCATACTGACCGTGAATCTGAAAACGCTCCCTTCATTTTCCCGGCTTTGCACCCCGATCTGTCCGCCCATGATCTCTACAATCTTCTTCGAGATCGCAAGCCCCAGCCCTGTTCCCCCATATTTACGAGTCGTAGAGCTTTCTGCCTGGGAAAAGGTTTGAAAAAGTTTTCTTTGATTCTCTGGCGAGATCCCGATACCTTTATCAGCTACTGAAAACTCGACAAGCACATCCTTTTCTCTCTTCTCCTTCAAAGATACAGAGACTAAAATACTTCCGTTGTGATGACTGAACTTGACCGCATTATTGACAAGGTTTGTAAGCACCTGTGTCAGACGTAAGGAGTCTGCATAATATACCCGTGGTACGTCCTTGCCGATTTGCACCCTTGTCTTAACTCCTTTTTCCCGGGCATCGGCATTGATGACCTGCAAGGTATGTGCAATGACATCTTTTAGTTCAAAATGAACCGGAGAAAGCTCAAGTTTTCCCGCTTCAATTTTAGAAAAGTCCAATATATCATTAATGATCCCCAGAAGGTTCTTCGCCGACAGGTTTGCTTTTAGAATGTAACTCTTTTGTTTTTCATTCAATTCACCCTCGAGCGCCAGTCCTGTCATCCCTATAACCGCATTCATCGGCGTCCTGATCTCATGGGACATATTCGCAAGAAACACTGATTTTACATATGTTGCTTCCTGAGCCAGCGTCAGGCTCTCCTGCAGAGCAGCGTGATTTTCACAAGCGAGTAAAGAAATCGTCAGTTTTTGCAATAAAGGATCAAAAGATTTGACTATCAGTGGTTCAAGTTCAACGGTACTAAACAAGACCAAATAACCAAAACCTTCAAGTTTAAATATATATTGAATAAGCCCATCGGTCATCTGTATACTTGCATATGAGCCACTGTTTATGGCATGAATAACGCCCATGATGTGATGATTGTTCGAGATTCTTTTTGGAATGGAAAAGACAATATCCTCTTGCGACATCTTCTCATTGCTTTTAAGGATGAAACCGCTACTTAATGGAAGTTTTTTTAAGACAGTGGATAAAAATGCTTTAGACATCAGTTGTATGTCCAGGGAGTTTCCTATAGACATCGCTATTTCATAAAGTACGACTTCCCTATCCACTGTTGCCATAAGCTAAAAGACCCCTACCACTGCTGTCTTGTTATAAAACTCCAAATAGTTTTTTCCCGTATTGGCGATTTCACCCAGACTCATTGCACCGATGAGATTATCTGAATCCTGCGTCACGGTATTCAGTTCCTTTTGAAAATCATCTCCCATAAACAGAACACGGGAAATACAGTCAATGAATATCGAGACATCTTCCTGTAAAGGCGAAGACTCCTTTGCACGCTTCATAGCATCAGCAGCCGCCTGAACAAGTTGTTCTGTTGATGAGTTCAGAATATCCACATACTCTCCGTTTTTAACATTACCCACACATATCAAGGCATTGTTTTCCTGTGAAATAGGATCACGGACGACCTTTTCACTTCCGACCTTTGAGATACCGAAGGGATATGCCTTTGCAATATCAAAAAAGTTTTCATCCGTAAATGTCTGATTGGCATGTGCTTCAACCACCTCTTTATACACTTCAAAAGCTGGTCTATAGTCAAGTTCATAGATAATATTCTTATCCGCCTTGGTCATTTGAAAAGGTCCCGCTATACTTTCCCATCCATGTTTCACACCTATCCCACAGGCACGCTGGCTGGTCACAACAACCGCAGCGTCCTCTAAAAGCCCCTCATTTGAGATGATCACCGGTTTCTTTTCAAAGCTCAGACTGCCTGCGCCCCCTCCCAGAAAGTTATATTCAAGCCCAAACTCCATATAAAGCTCTTCAATCAGCTGCTCGATCGATGTTGCAAATGCATCGACAAAAACAAACAGTGTTTGAAACTCATTCTCGGTGATATTTGCAATATCATTGGCAATATGCGCATCCGCTGTACTGATATCTTTAATAGTATGGACCGTTGGTACATATTCTTGGAAGATCAGTACGGCGGTTCCCTTTTCATATTTTGTGTTCTTGTACAGTATCTGAGGAAAGATCCCGCCAAAGACGGGAATATCAAGACTCTTTAGTATTGGGTTTAAATCATCACTTGTAAAATTATTATTGTCACAGGCAAAAATCAAGACACCCTTTGCATTATTATTCTGAGCATCGACAAGAAGTTTCTTAAACCCCTCTAGCGAACCGCTAACATCTATATTAATTTCCATCTCTAACCTTTGGTCTGGCCATACCACTTAGCCATTGTTCTAAACATATCTTCAGGATTGATCGGTTTTCCGATATGATCATTCATACCCGAGGCATAAGCTTTTTCGATGTCCTCATGCATCACATTAGCACTCATGGCAATAATAGGCACATCTTTATAGGCTTCATCTACCCGAATGTGTTTTGTCGCCTCATAACCATCCATCACCGGCATCTGTATATCCATCAACACAATATCAAAGTCTTCCCTTTTAAGCATCTGCACCCCCTCTGCACCGTGATTAGCTATCTTCACCTGCAGACCGTTTCTCTCCAAGAGATCCGCTGCAAGTTCCTGGTTCATCTCATTATCCTCGACCAATAACACCTTAATACCACGAAGCTTTTGAATATCCAGCTGCATGGTTGTTTTAGAATCCTTAGTGACCTCCACAAGTTCATCTATACTGGATTTATTCATCCTGACAACAAAACTGAAACGGCTTCCCTCACCCTCTTCACTCTCGACCCAGATCTTACCATCCATCATCTCGACGATCTTCTGAGAGATCACCAGTCCCAATCCTGTCCCACCAAATTTTCTCTGGGTAGAATTGTCAGCCTGAGTAAAGGATTGAAAGAGTTTTTGCTGATCCTTGCCTGAGATACCGATCCCTTCATCCTCCACGCAAAACTCTATCCAGGCATTCTCTTCATCTTCTTGTGAAAGTGAGGCACTAAGAGTGATATTGCTCCCCTCCGGGCTGAATTTAACAGCATTATTCGCCAGGTTGATCAATACCTGCTCAAGGCGCAAAGGATCGGCAAAATAATATTTCGGCACATCTTTGTCCAGTTTTACCCGCAAACTGATATGCTTCTCTTGCGCGACGAGTTTTATAAGCTGAAGGGTATGGTTGATGACTTCCTTGAGTTCAAAATGAGTGAGGAAAAACTCCATCTTTCCGGCTTCCATCTTCGAGAAGTCCAGGATATCATTGATAATCCCCAGAAGATTCTTTGCCGCCAGATTGGCCTTTTGTATGTAGTTTCTCTCTTTATCATTCAGGCTGGAATCAAGGGCAAGGTCCGTCATACCGATGATAGAGTTCATCGGTGTCCTGATTTCATGGGACATGTTGGCAAGAAACTCACTCTTGACCAGTGCCGCTTCCTCAGCAGCTTTGGTCTTGATCTTCATCTCCTCTATTAACTCCTGATTTTCAGCGTTGGCCAGAATCAGCTGATGGGATGATTCGTGTATGTTTTGGCCGATAAACATCAGTATGATCATATATACCCCAAGGGCCACACTCATATGAAAATGCAAAGAATGTTCTGAGACAAATGTAAAATGAACGATATAAGGACAAAGCAGGATAATAATATACGCCAAAAAAGGCTTAAAAAGTGCGCTGGAACTGGCCGTAGAACCCGCAGCCAGTCCACCTACGGTAAACAGAATAAAGGTTTGTAAAATCACATCATCCGGGAAGAAGCTTAATATCCCGAAACTCCATACGGAGGCAGAAAAAACATTCCCAAGCAACAACAGTGGAATATAGCGTTCACCTTTAGGATCTTTATTATACATTCGAATCAATACGACACGAAAAACAACGACACCTATATTCAATCCGTACCAGATGGCCAATGTCTTGAGAGGAATATATCCCAATAAGGCAAGGAAAACCAATGCGCCAATCATCAGAAGTGCCATATTGACCTTCATTAAATGCGAAAATATCAGATCAAGTTTTTTCTGTTTAACGATAGAAAGACTGATAGACATAAGACAACTTCTCCCTTGAATATAATCCCATCATTCACCTTGGCAGGCAAGACTTTATATATGGTAGGTATCATTCGTAAAACCAACTTGATCCCTACAAATGTATCAGATACACCTTTACTTGATACTCCAAAGAGCTTAATCTACAAAACGGTCACGAACCGCCAAGAACTCCGGAAGATGTTCAAAAAAGATCTCTACCAGAGCCGGATCAAAATGTTTTCCCGACTCTTCACGCAATAGATCAAAGATCTTTTCATCTTCCCAGGCTTTTTTATAGCACCGGTCGCTTCCCAGGGCATCAAATACATCAGCAATCGCCGTGATACGTCCCATGATATCGATATCTTCACCCTTAAG
>JBFEYO010000081.1:0-9069 GCA_041562075.1 Sulfurimonadaceae bacterium
GAAACATGGGTATCAAAGAGAGTTTCCGTCTGGTAGACAGTGTACTGGCACAAGCCGTTTCCGGTACATCAGGTGTCATCCTCTCTTCGGGAGCAAATGACATCAATCTGGACTTTGCCGACCTTCAAACCGTTATGTCTCACCGTGGTATGGCGCTGATGGGTGTCGGTACTCATGAGGGTGAGAATGCTGCTTATGAGGCGATCAAGTCTGCGATCGAATCTCCATTGCTTGACAATATGTCGATCAATGGAGCCATGGGTGTTCTCGTACACTTCCATATGCACCCGGATTTCCCTCTTCTTGAGATGAATGAAGCGATGCAGGTGATCGAAGAGTCTGCAGACGAAGATGCCGATATCATCTTTGGTACGACAACGGATGAGACATTGGACATCAATTATATCCGTGTTACACTTGTGGCTACCGGTTTTGAACGCGAACTGAACAAAGGCGGCTCAAACAATGCCGACTTTGATGTACCAAGTGAACAAAAACAGATTCAAATCCAGCGTCCGCTTCTTAAAGTGGTCGGCGGTGAAGACTTTGACGGTCGTGATGAATTCCTTGACGTACCGACTTATATGCGTCAACAAAAAGACTAACCCTTCTTTCATCAAGTCTTAACACTTGATGATACACCCAATCTAAAGTCTGAACACTATGAGCTCTCTAGACACACTTCTCAAGGCCAAAACGCTCCTTGGCCTGACGGATAAAGCCACCCTCTTTGAAATCAAGCAACGATACCGAAATCTTATGCAAAAATGGCATCCGGACAAGAATCCTGATGATATCAAAACTGCCCAGCAGATGAGCGCAAAGATCAATGAAGCCTATCAAACCGTATTAGAGTATTGTAACAACTATGAATACAGTTTTAAAGAAGAGGATATCCGAGATAAAGCGGCATCCCCTCATGAGTGGTGGGAATCACGATTTGGGGATCCAAACCGTCCCAAAAAATAACACAGCGCCTAAGTGAACTGTATCGGCCCTTCGCTAGAGCCCTCTAAAAACTGTCGGACGGCGGGATGAGAAGAACTTCTTATCGTATCTGCATCTCCATAGCTCACAATCTTTCCGTCATGTAGCATCGCGAAATAGTCCCCCGCTTTGAAGCTTTCCTTGATATCATGGGAAATGAGTATGGAGGTGACGCCAAGCTCTTCTTGCAGATCAATAATCATCTGGGAGATGTAATCACTGGTAATCGGATCCAGACCCGAGGTCGGTTCATCATACAAGATCACTTTAGGTTCCAGAGCGATTGTCCGTGCCAGACCGACACGTTTACGCATCCCGCCCGAGAGTTCATGGGGATAAAGCCTTTGGATCTCTTTTGGCTTCAGACCGACCATAGAGAGTTTCTCATAGACCTTTTGACGAATCTGTTCTTCATTCAGATCGGTATGCTCCCGCAATCCAAAGGCCACGTTTTCATATACATCCATACTGTCAAAAAGAGCCCCGGATTGAAACAGAAACCCCACATCCCTTCGGATATGCCGCATCTGCTTTTCACTGCAGCCGACGACCTCCTTGCCGTCAATAAGAATCGAACCTGCGTCCGGCTGTAAAAGACCGACGATATGCTTGATAATCGTAGACTTTCCAACTCCCGATACCCCGAGAATGACCGTGGTCTTCCCCTCTTTAATATGCAGGTCTATTCCCTTAAGAATCTCTCTATCGCCAAAACGCTTATGGAGGTCCTTAAAGATGATCATAGGGCTCTTTTCTTGCCCAGGAGCACATACAGTCGGCGTCCCATCAGGACAAGGAGTGAGACCACCATGATCTTCGCATCCAGTTCTGAGCCCAAGTGAAGATTCTCAAACTCCACACTTTGAGTCGCTTCCTGGCCCAATTCCTGTAGTGCCAGGATTTTAGGAGTGTACACCCCGGAAAATAGACCGATAGAAAAAAGGGATGCAAGACTTGCAAGTATCACGGTCGTATCTCTACGCAGGGTCTTGTAGGAGTGCATCTCATAAAACAAGATCACAAAAAACATGACATCCAGAAAATAGGAGAATTTCTTAAAACCGCCGGACATGATCTGCCCCTCTTGATAATGGGACAGAAGCGGTCCGATATAGGCCTCTGAGTTAAAGATCGTCGATGTCATTATAATTCCCAGGACCAATATTCCGCCTATACTTGCACCTAATAAGATCAGATAAATCATATCTATACTGCGTTTGAGCTCTTTCATTTACTACCTCAATTCTAAAATAAATCCGCGATCATGTCCTGCATAATCACTGTAAAACTCCAAAGACTTATAACTCAAGCCTTCACAATAGGTTTCAATCTTCTCTTTTTGATCATACCCCATCTCGCAGGCCAACAACCTCACTCCTCTGTTGAAAGCCTCATCAATGATACGCTGCAATATCTCATCTCCTACCTCGCCCCCATAGAGTGCATTTTGAGGTTCATGATCCAGATGAGCTTCCAGTTTCACTTCATTGGCAATATAGGGGGGATTGGAGACAATGATATCGATCTGTTCATCCACACCCTCAAGCAGGTCCGTTTGAACAAGTCTAATACGTCCATCCATCTGTTTGCGCGAGATATTCTCCCTGGCAATAACAAGGGCGTCCTCACTAATATCCGAGGCAATAAAATCTGCGCTACCAAGATGCTGGGCCAGGACAATAGAGACCACGCCTGAACCTACACCGATCTCTGCTATTCGTTCCGTGGTACCTATCATCAACTTTTCAAGCAGTTGTTCGATCAACAATTCTGTCTCGGGTCGAGGTATCAAGGCTCCCGGCGCAATATAAAACTGCTGGGAAAAGAAACTCACCTCATTGGTAATATACTCGATAGGCTCATTTTCTTCACGGCGCTTTACCAACTGGAGATAAGCATCGGCCTCGACTTCTTCCTCAAGATGCGTGATAAGATAGAGGTGGGATTGCTTCAGGTAGTTTCCCAAAAGAATCTCCGCTTCACGACGTGGACGCTCTGCTATCTCACGCAGAGCCGATGCCCCTATCTCAAGCCACTCGTCTATGCTTCGATAGGACATTCGCCTTGCCTCGCATCAGCCTGTGTCGATTGAACATCAATCCCCAGTTCTTTAAGCCGCTGCATCACCGGCGGATGGGTATAATGAAAGAAGATATACAAAGGGTGTGAAAGCGGAAAGCTTTTATTCTCGCTTACCAGTTTTTGCAAAGCGGATGCGAGATGCTCACCGCCTCCAAGTTCCGCTCCCGTCTTATCTGCTTCAAATTCATTATGACGACTAACAATCCCCATCAAAGGCATCATAATAAAGCCTAGAACCGGCATAAAAAGTAAAAAAAGCACCATGGTAATACCCGGTGTAGCCGAGACACCCATCTCTAAAAACAGATTTTCATCCAGGTTTCCAAAAAGTGCGAACATCCCAAAAAGCAAGAGTCCCATGAGCCCCATATTCTTATAAATATCCCCATGGGCAAAGTGTCCAAGCTCATGTCCCAGAACCGCCAACAGCTCCTTGGCCGTCAGTTTTTCGATCAAAGTATCAAACAGTACCACCCGCTTGGTCTTTCCCATGCCGCCAAAATAGGCATTTAAACGGGCATCACGTTTACTCGCATCCGAGACAAAGATCCCCGAACTGACAAAACCTGTCTTGGCCATCATCTCTTCGATCTGTTCTTTGAGTTCCCCATCTTCCAAAGGGGTAACCTTGTCAAAGAAAAGTGCACGTACCGTAGGAAAAAACATATTAATGAGGATTATGACCCCAAAAATGAAGGCAAAACTGTACAGCCACCACATCTCAAAGGAGAGCATGATCTCACCTACACCCCACACAACGAGTCCGCCAAAAAGAAGCATCAATAGTGTGCTCACAAGGGTATCTTTAATATAGAGTCCCAGACTTGATTTATTAAACCCGTAGGCTTCGTCCAGCACAAATTTCTCATACCATTCAAAAGGAAGGTTGACGATTCCATTGATCAGAATGAAACCCAATACGAAGAGGATCATATGCCAGGTCGGTGTCATCTGTATAAACAGACCGTCAAACCAGGCAATCCCAAAGCCCATCCAAAAGATAACCAACACATATTCAACTAAAGAGGAGATAATCTTGAGACGTTCTTTGGAGATGGCATAACTTCCCGCTTCTATAAACTCTTTTACACCCAGAAGTACGTTTTGTTGGGACTTGGCCTGTGATAAAAATCCGATCTGCATCACCGAGACATAAATATGAACAAGCGTATAAAGGGTATAGACCCCAATGGCTACAGTTAACACGTCAATCCTTTAGGCAAGCTCCTGGCTTACTTGATAATGCTGAATTCTATCATGTTTGACTTAAAACCCTATTTGATATAGTCTATACGCTTCCCCATAGGGATCTCATCACTGACATGAGAATAGGTTTCTTTTACTATAGAGTAAAGTACTCCCAGGGTGATCAAAAAAGCGATGACCATATACACCACCTCTCTTTTTTCACCTTGCAGTTTATAATAATCCGTAGAATCACTGAGTTTCGGCTCATTTGACAACATAAGATGACCTTTTTTATTATAGTTTCAACGAATTTTACACATAAGCTATCAAAATATTATCAAATTCCTATACATTTACTAAAAGAGCCGGTCTATAATTTTTTAAGCATAGCACTGGCATATAACCAGGTCAGCAATGCCGAAAAGGTCACAATAAAAGCGATTCCCAACCATATCCATACCACTTCCAGAGCAAAATAGGCAAAAAGTGACAAAAGAAGGATGGGTGCAATAATCTGCCTGAACAAGGAGATATAAAAAATAAACCCGGGCCGTTCTATCCCCTGTAACATGGCCAGATAGATGAAAATCACCATAAAAGAGAAAAGTATAAAGGCCTCGATACGCAGGTATAATACACCCTCTTCAATCACCCGCATATCCTGCGTAAAGAGCAGCATCAACTTCTCTGCTCCAAAAAACAATGAGACCATTCCCACCAGTGAGATCACTGCCCCGTAAAACAGGGACAGTCTGAGGGTTTGTGAAATGCGCTCGAAGAGACGGGCTCCGTTATTTTGAGAAACGATTGCCAGTACCGCGACGTTCAATCCGATACTGGGCATTAGAGCGATCTGTTCAATACGCATCCCGATGCCAAAGGCCGCGACCACCTCTTTGCCATAAGGCGATGCATAATAGGTGATGATAAAAATACCCGTTGCCATCAATACCATATTCATACTGGGAGGAAAACCCTGCTTTAAGAGTGACCTGAAGACATCAATATCAAAGGAAAATCCCCTTTCACTTTCAAGCAGCGGAGTCTTTTGCAATTTATAAAACAGATATACCATCGTAATAAACTCCGTCAGGACCGTAGCGTAGGAGATACCGCTAATCCCTAATGCCTTCACTCCCAGACCGCCAAAGACGAACCAATAATCCAGAACTATGTTCAAAAAAGCAGCGGTTATAAGTATGTTCCTAAAAGAGACGGTATCCCCCACCGAGTTCAACATTGCATTGATAAAAAAGCTGAAAACAAAAAAAACGGCACCGTATAAGATGACATTGATGTAAGCCAAAGACTCCTCCAAATAGCTGCCTTCGGCTCCAAGTGTCTGCATCAAAAAAGGGGTAGAGGCTATGCCGATCAATGTCAAAGCAATCGATAGCACCAGTGCAAAGACAAAGGCATTTCGCACTATATGGGTCGCATATTCGTACTCTTTTTTACCCAGGGCGTTACCGACCAGGGCTGTCACTGCTTCACTCATCCCTCCCGCAAAAGCGATCACCATAAAAAAGATGGAAAAAGAGAGGGTCAAGGCCGAAAGGGCCTGGGTAGAGATCAAACCTGCGAAATAGGTATCCGTCACATTATACATAGTGTGAAATAAAAAGCCCACACTCGCCGGAACCGCCAGTTGTTTAATATGGGCTTTAATATCACCTTGAGTTAAATCTATATGCACTACAATATCCTTTATGGAACTTTATACACAAACACCGCAACCACCCAATACACCCTGCAAAATCCTGCATTTGTGCTTATGGATACTGCTGTCTTATGGCGCCTACCTAAGCGCAGCGGCTGTCTGGCTGCTTTATAACTGGTATTATGCCCTTTCCGTCTTGTTATTGGCTTTTATTCTGATGGGTATTATCCGCTCAAAACTTCTACACAGCTCTATTCCTAAGGTTCAGCAGGAGTTTACCTACAGCGACAAAGACATTGCCGCCTGGTTTTTACATGCCTATCTCTGCCCTCCTCAAACCAAATAGGCTATAATTCGGCAAATATAATTTTGGATAGCTTATGGCACTGATCGACCTCTTAAACATACATAAAAACTACTCGGCACAAAACAAGCCGTGGCGGTCGCGAAGCGATGTTTCTGCTATCAACACCAATAACATGGAAGGCACTACATGGCTTTAATCGACCTTCTGGGAATTCATAAAAATTACTCGGCACAGAAGATTCTTATCGACACGACCTTTAATCTCGAAGAGGGAGAACGGGTTGTCATCGTCGGTAAGAACGGAAGCGGGAAATCCACCCTGATGAAAATCGTCAGCGGTGTGCTTGACTTTGATGAGGGAGAGCGTATTACCCGTCAGGGCCTTGAGATCAAGATGCTCGATCAGGTACCCAAGTTCAAAGAGGGAGCTACCGTCAGAGAGGCAGTGGAAGATGGGTTGGGGGCACTCAAGACCGCCAGTGCCCGGTTTGATGAACTTTCCCTCCTGCTTGCCGAGGATTATGATAATGCGGAATTGATGCAGGAACATGCGGATATCTCTTCCTACCTGGACCATCACTCCGCCTGGAATCTGGATGATAAGATCGAGCGTATTTTAGAACATTTTCAGCTCAAGGCCTATGAAGACAAGAACATCTCCCTGCTTAGCGGGGGTGAACAGCGCCGTGTCGCACTTGCAGGCCTGCTGCTGCTCAAACCCGATGTACTGTTGCTGGATGAGCCTACCAACCACCTGGATGTCTATATGGTGGAGTTCTTAGAAGAGCTCTTGCTTAGAGAAAAGTTTACCCTGCTTTTCATCTCCCACGACCGTTACTTCATCGATCGCATCGCCACCCGTACCATCGAAGTGGAAAACGGCACCCTACGCGGTTTTAAGGGCGGATATTCCAATTATCTGGAACAAAAAGCCGAGATCATGCGCAATATGCAAAAACAGCATGAGAACCTTCTGCGTCTGCTCAAGAGTGAAAACGAGTGGTATTCCAGAGGGGTGCGTGCCCGTCTCAAACGGAATGAGGGTCGCAAGGCCCGTTTAATGGAACTACGTGATGCGGCCAAGACCAACCCGGCCCAGATCCGCAAGATGAAAGTCGAGCTGGAACGCGAACAGAAGAACTTCCAGCGTGACAAGAGTGTCAATAAGCAAAAGATGCTCTTTGAGGTCGAAAACCTCAATTACTCGGTAGGAAATCGTCAACTGATCAAAGACTTCTCCATACGTATCCTTCAAAAGGATGTCATCGCGGTGGTCGGACCCAACGGAAGCGGAAAGTCCACCCTGCTCAAGCTGCTGCTCGATCGTATCCAGCCCGACAGCGGGAAGATCGACAGAGGAGAGTTCAAGATCGGGTACTTCGATCAGCACCGCGAGATGCTTGATGATGAAAAGAACCTCATCGAGACCTTCTGTCCCGATGGGGGAGACCGTGTAGACGTGCAAGGCTCCAACTTGCATGTCTATGGGTATCTCAAAAACTTCCTCTTTCCAAGAGAGTACCTGGATAAAAAGATCGGTGTGCTAAGCGGCGGAGAAAAAAACCGTATTGCCCTCGCCCTGCTTTTTACCAAACAGGTCGATATCATGATTCTGGATGAGCCGACCAACGATCTGGATATCCCGACAATCAATATCCTTGAAGAAAAGCTCCAGCACTTTCCCGGAGCCGTAATCATCGTCTCCCACGACCGCTATTTTGTGGATAAGATCGCGAAGAAGCTTCTGATCTTCAAGGGTAACGGTCATATCGAAGAGAGCTTCCAGGAGTACAGCGAATACCTCAACATTGAAAAAGCCATCAATGCTCTGGCTGAACTGGAAGACTCTCCCGAGCAGAAACAAGAAGCCATCAAGCAGATGGACAAAAAGATCAAGAAAGAGGTTCTTAAACTGACTTATAAGGAAAAAGAGGCCCTTAAAGTCCTCCCTAAACAGATCGAAGAGCTTGAGGCCAAGATCGAAGAGATCAACAACTGCCTTGCCGATCCAAACTGTTATCAGGAGATCGGACTGAGCAAACTCTCTGCCGAGCTGGAGGCAAAAGAGCAGGCCTATGAAGATCTAGTCGAAGAACTCTTACGAATCGAAGAGAAAGTGGAATTGATTGCAGCTAACTAAGGCCAAGCTCAAGCATTACGCCAAAGAGCTTCTGTTCACGTCTCTCCTTTTGATAGTTGTGGCCAATGCCCTGAGCCTGTTTCGTGCCCCCAAGCTCGCAGATAACACCCTGCCTCAGATCAGTACCCTCTTGAGTAACAAGGAACTTTATTCTACACTGGATACACAAGGTAAACCTTTGCTGATCCACTTCTGGGCGACCTGGTGTCCTACCTGTAAACTTGAAGCAGCCAATATCCAATCGATATCCGAGCACTACAACGTCCTCACCATCGCCGTCAAATCCGGTAGCGATAAAAAGATCAATGCCTACCTCAAAGAGCATGACCTGAACTTCAAGGTCATCAATGACCAAGAAGGCATCCTGGCAGAACAGTTTTCCGTCCCGGCCTACCCTACCACCTTCATCTATGACACAGATGGCAAACTAAGCTTCAGCGAAGTCGGTTACACCTCTACCTTCGGACTGTATCTGCGAATGTGGTGGGCTGGTCGTTAAAAGTCTAATGGGCTTTTAACCGCCTCTTTTAGCTTATAGATTCCAGATAGATTAGAGAGTATCAATGCAATTTCTGCCTTGCTTAACACAGTCGGTATATGCTTACGCTCTTTGGCTCTTAACGCTTGAATATTCTCATCACGCATATCTATACCAAGTACCTGGGTATACAAAAACAACAATGCATTAAAGGCTTGGTTTTGTGTA
>JBFEYO010000082.1:0-9067 GCA_041562075.1 Sulfurimonadaceae bacterium
AATATCCATCTCCTTTGCAATCACTTTGGCATGGGGGTACAACAAGGACAGCTCACTATATTTCTGCTCTATCAGCTTAAAAAGGCTCTTTGCATTTCCATCGGCAAGATCAAGCAGTTTGGCACCCTGCTCTCTCGCCTGATTTGCGGTAGCTTCTGAAACACAGATCACCGGCAACTCCTTCCATGAAGTGATCCTGTCTAGCGCAGGAAAGACCTCTTTGGAAGTGGCAATTATGGCATCATATTTTGAAATATCGATCGTCTCATCAAGATAATGGATCTGTATAATGGGGATATGGTGTACACCTTCATAAGGTGTCTTGGAAAAAAGAAAAATTTTATCAGAAAGTTTCAAATGCATATCTCCTTCTAATAAAATATAGATACTGAGAGTTTAGTGCAGATTGGAGTTTTTAAGGGTTGAAGGCGTAGTAATCTACGTCGATGCCCGCAAAAACTTCAAGGTGTGCTGAAATCTCCGTATCTATTCCCATTCAATCGTTGCAGGTGGCTTCGAAGAGATATCATAGACCACACGGTTAATACCATCAACCTCATTGATAATACGACGAGAGATGCGTTCGAGAAGATCATGTGGAAGATGCGCAAAGGTCGCTGTCATCCCATCAACGGCTTCTACGACACGAACACAGACCGTATTGTCATAAGTACGATTATCCCCCATAACACCGACGGACTTGACATTCAGAAGTACGGCAAAAGCCTGCCATGTTTTCGCATAATAACCGCTGGCTTTAAGCTCATCCAGTAAAATCACATCCGCTTCTCTGAGCAGATCAAGATCAGGGACATTCACATCCCCCATGATTCTAATCGCCAGTCCCGGTCCAGGGAAAGGGTGACGATTGATCATAGATTCGGGAAGACCGAGTTCCAGACCGATCTTGCGCACTTCATCCTTAAACAGCTCACGCAACGGCTCGATCAGTTCGAAATCCATCCAGTCAGGCAGCCCACCCACGTTATGGTGTGACTTGATGACCTCCGATGGACCGTTGACCGAGATTGATTCGATCACATCCGGGTAGAGTGTCCCCTGAGCAAGGAACTTGATCCCGTCATGTTTTTTCGCCTCTTTTTCAAACTCTTCGATAAAGGTATGTCCGATAATTTGGCGTTTCTTCTCCGGATCGCTTACACCGGCAAGTTTGCTTAGAAAATTATCCGCTGCATCTACAGTGACCAGAGGCGTTTTGAGATTTACTCTAAAGACCTCTTCTACCTGTTCCCGCTCACCCTTACGTAACAAACCGTTATCGACGAATACCGGGATAAGCTGATCCCCGATCGCCTCATACAACATCGCCGCAACAACTGAGCTGTCTACCCCGCCGCTAAGACCGCACAGTACCTTACCATCACCGACCGTTTCACGGATCTTTGCAATCTGCTCTTTTAAGAAGTGTTCCATCTTCCATTTTTCGGTAACACCACAGATCTTACGTGCGAAGTTACGCAGCATCAGGTATCCCTCAACAGAGTGATTTACCTCCGGGTGAAACTGCATCGCATAGATCTTCTTCTCTTCATTGGCAATTGCAGCATAAGGAGAGTTCTCCGAAGTGGCAATTGGTGCAAACCCTTCAGGAAGTGTCTCCACACGGTCTGAGTGAGACATCCAGACGATACCGTTATCGTCCACATCTTCAAACAAAGAGGATTGTGCTTCAAGTTTAAGCTCAGCCTTGCCGTACTCATGATGATCCGAACGGATTACCGAACCACCGAAATCGACGGCAATACGCTGCATACCGTAACAGATACCCATCACAGGAATACCCATTTCATATACACCCTGATCTACCTCATAGGCATCTTTATTGTACACCGATGAAGGACCACCGGAAAGAATGATACCCTGAGGGTTTTTAGCTTTGATATCCTCTACACTTGAGTGATAAGGAATGATCTCACAATAGATCTTGTCTTCACGTAGACGACGTGCGATCAACTGCGTATATTGTGAACCGAAATCAAGAACAATAATGCTTACATTTTTCAATTGGGGTACCTTTTGGTGAACTAGAATAGACTTCTTGCAAAACCTTTTTTACATAGTATTATGAAATGCTGTCACTACAAAGGGTTTTGCAAAAAGTCTAATAGAAGAATACTCTATTTATCATTAAAAGTTTGTGAAAGTAGAGGCATCCAGAAGAAGCCTCTGTAAAATTAGGAGGGGCTTAGTGACCACCCTCTTCAGCAGGGATTTCAAACTCTGCCTTACATTCGGGACAATGGACCTTTGGTGCCACTTTTTTGTTGATGACCTCATGCTTATTATAGAGTTCAAGCACTTGAAACTGAGTGTACCATATAGCAATCGAAAGGATATATCCCACAAGAATCGTCCAGGATAGGCGCATATGCGCCCCAAAGGTATAAATACCTTTTAGTTTACCCATAACACCGACCCCTGCCGCTGAACCAAAGGAGATCAGTGATCCCCCGATACCTGCTGTCAGCGTGACCAGTAACCACTGATCAAGACCAAGATCAGGAGAAGCCTTCAATACGGCCGACATCACCGGTACATTATCCACGATTGCGGACAAGAAACCGACACCCACATTCACAACCGTCGGATCAAACATATCGTACAGTTTTACCGCATATGCAAGGAATCCCGCGAAATGAAGTGCACCAACGGCAGCAAGAATACCGAAAAAGAAAAGCAGGGTATCATTCTCTACTTTGGCAATAGAGTGATAGATATCCATATCCTCATCATGTCGCTTGTTCAGGAAGTAGATATACAGTTTCAAAATAGCAAGACCGAAAAGCATACCCCACATCGGCGGAAGATGCATGACCTGCTTGGATAAAACAGCCGTCGCAATGGTAAAGACACCAAGAGCAACGATGACTTTTCCACCCTTAAGGATCTCAATGCTCTCTGCTTTTTCATCATCCTCTTTTCCAGGAGTTCCTTCCGGTACATAACGGCTTAATAGATAAGCCGTAACCAACCATCCCATAATCGATGCAGGGAAAAGGAATAGGAAATCAACAAAGTGTCCCTTATTCGCCGTCCACGCCATAAGGGTCGTGATATCTCCAAAGGGGCTCCATGCACCACCGGCATTAGCTGCTACAACGATATTGATCGCTCCCGGGACCAAAAATGCTTTGTTTGTCTTATCAATCGTGATCAACACCGTCGAAAGAATCAATGCCGTCGTAAGGTTATCCGCTACCGGCGAAATAAAGAAGGCAAGAACACCCGTCACCCAGAACAGACCTTTATAGCTGTAACCCTTGGCAATCAATTTCTCTTTAAGCGCATTAAACACACCACGGTCGATCAGGGCCTCAATAAAGGTCATGGCCACGTACAAGAAGAAAAAGATCTCAGCGATCTCCAGAATCAAATGGGCGATCTCTGTCTCAAAAGGTTTCATGTTTATACCGTTATAGGCATAAAACCCTCCGATGATCATAAACATAAATGTACCGATAAACAGAGCAGGTTTTGCCTTGTTAATATGATATTTCTCCTCCGCCGCAATAAAATAATACCCGACGACAAATATAGCCAGTAGTGCCCATCCAATAGGCTCTGATGCCATATCCAAGGTCTCTTCGACTGCTCGTGTCATTTTTCACTCTCCTTCATATAATGTACCCCTATCGAGGTTTTTCGTTTCATCGCTGAAATGACGATCTCTTTTGCCGTCAACAGCCTTAATTTCAATAATCGTCCGATATGCTTATGCAAGGTCTGTTCAATAAAGTCCAAAGCCTCTTGAAGTCCCTTTTGCGTACGCACGATACCGACATCGTTCCACATTATACGACGAAGTTCATCTTTATAATATGTATCATCCTCGCAACGCAGACAATCTTTACTGATTGGAAAGTTTTTTGGAACATATGTAACACTTTTTGATTCAATTTTACGTGCGGCTCTGGCGGCAAAGACCAGACCCTCCAACAATGAGTTACTGGCCAAACGGTTTGCCCCATGCACTCGGGTGGAAGCGACTTCTCCGATGGCATAGAGGTTTTCAACACTCTCTATTTCCCCGTCAAGATTGGTCTTTATACCCCCGATGGCATAATGGAAAGCCGGGGAGATCGGCACCCGTTCCTTGGGAGGATTAAAACCTGCAGCCCGTAACTTCGAAGCAATATTGGGGAAACGTTCATTAAAATATTCCGGTTCAAAATTATCAAAGGAAAGATAGACTTCCTGTCCCGTCTTCTGCTTATAATCAAAGATAGCCCGTGATACGATATCCCGTGGAGCCAATTCCGCGCGCGCATCATAATCTTTCATGAAGGCATAGCCGTTCTTGTCGACAAACTTCGCGCCTTCTCCCCGCAATGCTTCGGTCAAGAGCTGCTTTTGAGCCGCATTCGAACTGACATAAACCGTAGGGTGAAACTGCAGCATCTCCATGTGCTCAAGCTCGATCTGTTTTTCCAAACAGATCCCCTGAAGATCCCCGCTGATCGTCGATGCATTCGTATGATAGGCGAAGAGTGAACCCACCCCGCCCGAAGCGATCACGACACTTTTGGCAAAGATCTGCTTGAGTTCGTCATTATAGTTGACACAGACACCATAACACTTTCCATCATCGATCAGCAGATCCGTCACCTGAGCTCCCTCAAGCATAGGGTGTATGTTCTTTTCCAGTAGAAAATGGTGAAGATAACGCCCCGTTGCATCTCCGCCGGCATGTAATATGCGCGATGCTGAGTGGGCCGCTTCCTTGGTATAGTGAAGCTCACCCTGAGCATTCTTGTCAAACTCAAAACCTCGGTTGATAAGATCACCGACCACCTCACGGCTATGCTCACTCAGCACTCTTACCGCTTCTTCATCACAAAGTCCGGCCCCCGCAATAAGGGTGTCTTTGATATGAAGCGCTTCATCTTCATCATCCACTACCGTCACCACACCGCCCTGGGCAAAATAGGTATTACACTCCCAGGGATGATTCTTATTAATGATAAGCACTTTTTTATTTTTTGGCAGATTCAAGGCAGCATATAACCCGGCTACCCCAGCGCCTATTATTACAACGTCATAGACCATAGCTATCTCTACTCACTCTTTTCATTCGGATAATAGGGAGGGGCTTTATAACCACATCCATGTATACTTAACATCAAAACTGTTATAATACTTACATGAAAAATTCTCAACAGCTTGTTTCTCATCTTCGCTCTCAATCGGCCTTTGCACCCTTGGATAAACTCCCATGCATTAACGCCGTAAAAGCGCTGCTTCCCGAGAGATTGCATCGGTTTATTCTATTTGGATATATTCGACATAATATTCTATTTTTTGCACTCAACCATCCCGGTGCAAAACAGGAATTCGATAATATTATAAATTCTATAAAAGCACCTTTAAAAAAAATGCCTCCTTTAAGCTGTAAGCCCTTCGAAATTTATGATGTACGTGCTTTTGTATCTCATAAAAAGAGTATGAAGTTCACCCCTTATAAGCCCAAAGAGGTCCATTATACAGAGCGCTCCGAAGCAACATTTACAAATTCTATTCAAGATGAAAAACTCCATGCCATCGTTGAGGAGATACGGGGTCTTATCAAAGATAATGAAAGCCTTTAACGACACCCTTTTAAAACAGGTACAAAACCTGCCGAAAACCGCCGGCGTCTATCATTACTTTGATGCCAAAGGCAAACTACTATATATAGGCAAAGCAAAAAACCTGCAGGCCCGGGTCAAGAGTTATTTTAGATTCTCTCCCAATTTTGGTGCTAATCTAACCCTCAATAGCCGCATTGTAAAGATGCTGCATGAGGTGCATTCCATGCATTACATCCTGGTAGACAGTGAGCATGATGCACTGATCCTTGAAAATTCCCTGATCAAACAACTGCGTCCCAAGTACAATATTCTGCTCCGAGATGACAAGACTTACCCTTACATCTACATCGATACGGATGAAACTTTCCCCCGTTTTGAGATCACGCGGAAGGTCCTGTCTAAAAAGTCAATACGCTATTTTGGACCCTTTTCAACCGGTGCACGGGATATACTCAATGCTCTGTATGAGTTGCTTCCCCTCGTGCAAAGCAAATCCTGCCTAAAAGCCGGTAAAGCATGCCTATATTACCAGGTCCATAAATGCCTGGCCCCCTGTGAAGGAAAGATAAGCTCCCCTGAATATGCCAGATATGTAGAAGAAGGCGTTAGTTATATTAATGACAAAAAAAGACTCTATACAGACTTGGAAAGTAAAATGCATCAACTTGCTGAAGCGCTGCGCTTTGAAGAAGCCGGCCTTCTACGCGACAGTATTGAAAAGATCAAAAAAAGCAATACCGTCTCACAGATGGATATGGCCAGCAGTGAGGACCTTGATCTCTTTGCCGTTGATGCCAATGAGAAAAAAGCCGTTGTACTGCGCCTGTTTGTCAGGCAGGGAAAAGTAATCTCCTCTTCACATAACTTTATCCATCTGAATCACGGCTACGACAGAGACGAGATCTATAAACGGGCCATACTGGAGTTTTATCAATTCTCTCCTCTGACTTCAAAACAGATCCTTGTTGCTCATGAGTTTGAAGAGATGCAAAGCATTCAAGCCTATTTGAAACAGAACTTCTCTTCGGGGGTCAAACTCACCAATGCCAAGCGCGGAACCAAAGCCAAACTCTCAACACTCGCCTTAACAAATGCCCAAGAGCTCCTGAACAACTACGCCAAAGAGACTTCTTCTATGTATGAGGAGCTCGAAAATAAATTACAAGAGCTATGCGCGCTCGACACCCTTCCTGAACGAATTGAAATCTTTGATAATTCGCATCTTCAGGGTTCAGCCCCCGTCGGTGCGATGGTCTGTTTTGAACATGGCAGTTTTAATAAAAGCGGTTACCGCCAATATCACCTTGAAAGTCTTGATGAATATGCACAGATGAAGGAGACCCTTACAAGGCGGATCGAAGGATTTAAAACCAATCCCGCGCCGGATCTGTGGATCTTGGACGGTGGAAGCACCCTTCTCTCCCTCGCCCGCGATCTGCTCGATTCCAATAGCATCAACCTGGATGTAATTGCCATCTCCAAAGAGAAGGTTGATGCAAAAGCCCATAGGGCCAAGGGAAAAGCAAAAGACATACTACACACACAGACACAGAGTTTTGCTCTTAGCAGTAGTGATAAGCGGCTTCAATGGGTTCAACGCATGCGGGATGAAGCACACCGCTACGCCATTACCTTTCATCAGAAGACCAAGCTTAAACAAGATAAGGCCTCTAAACTTCTACAGGCCAAAGGAATAGGCCCTGCAAAGGTCAAAAAACTGCTTAATCACTTCGGAAGCTTCGAAGCCTTAAAAGACGCCACACAAGAGGATATCAGCCTCCTATTGGGAAAAAATGACGCAATGGAAATTAAGAAATTATACAAATAAGTTATATTTTGCGAGAAATATGATATATTGTTTCATCAGCTATGCTTAAATGTGCGAATTAGCTACATTAAAGAGCTATTATTTAAAGGTTTTATATGGGACAAGTAGAAGCATTAGATGAAGAGTACCTCTTCCAGGGACGTGTCATCATAAGTGAGACAGACTTAAAAGGTGTCATTACTTATGCCAATCGAAAATTTTGTGAAATTTCCGGATATACCCAAGAGGAACTTATTGGACAACCCCACAATCTCATTCGTCACCCTGACATGCCGAAAGAGGCCTTTGCAAAGATGTGGAGCACTATTCAAGGTGGTCAAATTTGGCACGGGTTAGTCAAGAATTTACGAAAAGATGGTAAATTTTACTGGGTAGAGACAGAGATCCTTCCATCCAAAGACACCGATGGGACCATTACCGGCTATGTTGCCGCGCGCAAGCCAGCTTCACGTAAAGATATTGAAGAGACAGCCGAAATATATAGAAAAATGAAAGAAAACGAACTCTAAAAAGGGGAACTATTGCTATTATATAACCAACGAAAAGAGTTTATCGGTATTGATGAAGATGACCTGAGTGGATTGGATTTTCAAAATATCGCTGAACTTCAAAATGAATCTGCTGATTTTGCCGACCTGTTTGTAAAAAAACCGGGATATATCCATAATTTTAAGAATTTCTCATGGATCGACTTCATCCTCCACAGTGAATCGGATGAGTCCAAGGCTATCATTCATGCAAAGGGGAGAAACTACTCCTGTGTTCTTCACGTATCTGCCTTCCATTTTACCAACGATGAAAGCGGCTATGCCATCAGTATCAAAAACCTGCGTGCACTCTCCGGTGCCGAAGATGCACAGGCCAGTAAAGACCTTGCTGCCGCAGGCGGGGTTCAGTCATCACCTGCCCCGCAAGCCGCAGCGGCCGCTGCGAAACCTGCACCAAAAACAGTAACACCAGTAACCCCACCGGCTTCTGAGACTCCGGAGCCAGACATCTCTCTTGAAGATATTCAGATGTCCCAAGCGGAGGCCCCGTCAGCTGCACCTGCGGAACTGGAGCTACCTAGTTTTGAAGCAGAAAGTTCTCAAGAATTAAGTGAACCGCATCCACTCGAAATTCCTGAACCCCAGGAGATCGATCTTGGATTCTCTTCACCGGATCTACCAAGTGAAAATGAATTTGGTGCCCCTGTGAATGAGTTCGGTGCGCCAAGTTCCCTTGATCTTAACGCACCATTGGACATCAATGCCGATGACCTGATGAGTGACGATCTGAACGAGGTACCTGCTGCTGAACCGGAAAGCTTCGATCTACCCGAAGAGCCAACGCCGCCAAAACCGTCTGAAGCCCCTATGCTGGGCGATTACGTCAGTGGAGCCGGCTCTGAGCACCTGAGTGACCTTGTACGTTCGGGTGAATACCGTTATGATCCAAGTGTCGCAGCTAATGAGCTTGGTCTTCCGGTTGACCTTATTGAAGAGTTTATCGGAGACTTTATCGACCAAGCCCATGAGTTCCATGATGACCTTTTTGCTTCTGTCAATGCCGGTGACTTTGATAATGTACAAATTCTTTCGCATAAACTTAAAGGGGTTGCTGCCAACCTGCGCGTTGAAGATGCCTTTGATGTATTGAGTGTCGTTAACAC
>JBFEYO010000083.1:0-9065 GCA_041562075.1 Sulfurimonadaceae bacterium
TCATAATCTGCATGGAGTATGCACTTGTTTTCAAATAATAAAATGGATCCCAATGAGATCCTTCAATGCCTCACTGTAGCTGAAGAGATTTTGATCATATCCGTCACCGACACCCGGGGTATTATCCAGGATGTTTCCAATGCCTTTTGTGAGATCTCGGGGTATACCAAAGAGGAGCTCATCGGGCAGCCCCATAATATCGTACGGCATCCGGATACGCCTTCTGAGACCTTCACAGGGCTGTGGGAGACCATTCAAAGCGGCAAACAGTGGAGAGGCGAGATCAAAAACCGTAGAAAAGACGGGGGCTATTACTGGGTCATCACGACGATCTTCCCCCGAATTGACACCGATGGAAAGATCATCGGCTATTTCTCCGTGCGCCATGACATCACTGCCCTTAAGCAGCTCAAAGAAAAAGAGGAATTACTCAAGGAACAAAGCCGTAATGCCTCCATGGGAGAGATGGTCGGTATTATCGCCCATCAATGGATACAGCCTATTTCCATCATCTCTGTACAGAACTCAAACCTCAAGCTCAAGATGGAGCTGGACAATCTGACCCATGAAGACATCGATCAGACCTATCATAATATCAATAAGAGTATCGAGTACATCTCACAAACGGTCAACAATTTCAAAAACTTTTTCAAAAATGACAAAGTAGCGACAGATACCTCTATCATCGAACTTGTTGAGTATGCCATCGAGCTCATTCTTCCCTTTGCCAAAGAGAATGGTGTCAAGATTAGCCTCAACTACGACTCCGATCTTGACTGGTCATTTGTGACCACTTCCAAAAACGACTTTGCCCACATCATGATGAACCTGATCAAAAATGCTGTCGAAGCGCATGTGGACAATCAGACCCTCGATGCCAACATCCTAATCGACCTCAGCAAACATGAGGCATCCTACCGACTGGAAGTCTGTGACAATGCAGGGGGTATTCCCGATGAGACCCTGCCCAATATCTTCGATAAAAATGTTTCGACCAAAGGGGAGAAGGGAACAGGCCTCGGGCTGTATATGACACGACTGATCATAGAGCAGCACTTCAAGGGTACTATCAACGTCGATTTAAAAGACGAGGGCACCTGCTTTACGATCAATCTTCCTTCAAAGGGCTAACTGATCAGCTTCGCCCATATCGACTTCTTAATAGAGCAGCTCCATCCTGTCGCCTCCGCATTCGAGGGCATCAAACCAGTCCAGAAACTTCTTGACATTCTCATCTTTAAACACCGCACCGTGCTGCGGTGCGATCATAGAGATGGGGAACTGCTCGACATTGCGCACCCAGGCTTTACAAAATGTGTTGCCGGCCATATAACGCTGATGGAACCCTTCCATGTACGAGACATGGGTCTGAAAATCCACAACCTCTTTTTCACCCTCCATCGAAGGAATAACCGCTGCTCCGATATCCCCGGAAAAAAGGATCTTGGAGTGGCTTTCGTAAAGACTGAAATTTCCCGGACTGTGTAAAAAATGTGCCGGTAAAAACTGGATAAACCCACTGCCAAAGGGTATTTTCGTACCCTGGTCCGGAAGGGCAAAGATCCGCTCCATATCCAATAGACCGTAATGGGACATAAACCGTGTCCATAATGAAGACATCACAAACTTGGTAGAGGTCGAAACAGACCACTCCGAAATAGAGCCCGCCACATCCGGGTCCTGATGTGAGAAGAAAACAAACTTAATATTTTCCAGAGGAATAAATTGTGAAATCAGATCACACAGATCATGAAAGATCGCCGCACTTCCCGGATCGATAACCACCCCCATATTATCATGTATCAGTAAATACTGATTGACAGATAAAAACTTATCCTCTTGATCCTCATCATCTATACTAAAGCGAATACACTTATCCTTGCCATTATCAAATAAGATTTTAAACGGTTCCAAATTTCAATCCTTTAAATTCACGAATTAGGTTCATCTGTCTTACGGAGACATAATCAATCAGATGTTTTTTATGCTGCGGTTCCAGATCAAAAGCCAGGGCTATAAAATAACTCCGGGCCTTCTCTTCAATACGAATCACCTCTGCCATGGAATGGATAATCAAAGGTTTTTTATGGTGTTCCAGGACCATATCCACAGCCACCTTGCTTCCCTCTTTTAAACCGGCCGGAAGGGCGTTCATCTCAAGTTTCAAGGCTTCGATGGAGAGGTCATGAATCACAACGTCTCCGTAAAACTTCCGTTCCTCATAAAAAAGCGTAACCGTATGATGTTCCTCGGGGAACACCCGTACTGCTTTACGCTGAGTAGCATTATGCTCCACAAAACGCATCTCATGACAAGCAATCATCTGCCGGTCAAAGTCCACTTTTAAAATCGGCTCACACAAGATGGCATGGGGAAAGATCTCCGAGCTGATCAGCATATTTTGTTGCAGCTTGACCGCTTTTTGCTGGATATAGGTAGTTTTAAGAATAATAGCTTTGTCATCGACCTGCACCACGGACCCTACGTTTGTAATCGCCAGGCCTTTATAAAAGTTATGAATCTTTATCTCCGCATTATTTTTTTTGACGACCTGAAAAAGTTTTAACAAAGCATCTTGGTTCTGATGACGTTCATCTTCCAGAACTGCTTTGGAATCATATAACGACAGCAGGTTAAGATCCGTGATATCATTGAGCGACATGATATAGATGTTTTGTTTTTGGGGAATCTGATGAAGTTTCAAAATAAAATGACGGCTTTCCCCCTGTAGATTGGCGATCTTGACATGAAACAGCTTCCCTGGCTTACTACTGGCCTCATTAAACCAATGCTTCTCCTCATGGTTATACAAAAACCCCTTGTGCTCGCGCAATAATTCACCAAAACCTTTATGTTCTTGATAAAACTCATCCAGGTCAGCAACACCAAAGAAGTCTAAAAACATCTGGTTAACAAACAATAGATGCTCTTGGGAGATCATCGCCAAAGGATCTCCCTGATAATTCAGCATATCATTCATATAATGATTGAACAGACTACCGTTCTCTTCAACATCGATCGCACCGATACAACGGATAAGCGCACGATACAGGACATTTACCTTGACCGGCTTATTAAGATAGTCACATACGCCTAGAGTAATGGCCTTATGCAGCAGCTCCCTATCCTCACTGGAAGAAAGGATAATAAACTTTGTCATCGGCTCTATCTTTTTGATGCGCTTGATTAGATTGAAGCCATCCAGAGAGGGGGTGTTGATACCGGTGATGACGATCTGCGGTCTGAAGGAGCGAAAGGCTTCTAAGCCCTTTGCTCCATCACCAAAAGAGAGCACCCCGGTAAAGAACTTTTCCAGCACCCCGTGCATCTTGGTGCGCAAGCCCTCATTCTCCTCAACATATAAAAGACTGAGTCCATGAGCCATCTCACGCAATTGTGAAAGCTCGTTAACGTTTTCCTGTGGCAAGCACCAACTCCTCTTATAGCGAAGTTAAACCTCGTATACGCTCATACAGTTTTCAAGCGATTATCTGTTTATATGGTAACATAACTCTCTTCAAAGAAATACTTATTTTCCTTTTAACAGTCGGGCGATATCCTTCCCTATCGATTCAGGAGTCGTGCTTGGGGCATATCGTTCCAGCACCGTGCCATCAGTATCTACTAAGAATTTCGTAAAGTTCCACTTGATTGACCTACTACCTAATATCCCCGGTTGAGCCTCTTTCAACTGTTTATAAAGAGGATGGGCCTTATCTCCATTGACGTCAATTTTGGCAAACATCGGAAAGCTCACCCCATAATTGACGCGGCAAAAGTTCATGATCTCCTCTTCACTCCCCGGTTCCTGGGATCCAAACTGATTAGAAGGGAATCCCAAAATGACCAAGCCCTGCCCTTTATATTGCTGATACAGTTTTTCCAGTCCTTCATATTGGGGTGTGAATCCACACTTACTGGCAACATTGACGATCAACAACACTTTTCCCTTATATGCTTTCAGAGTCGTCTTTTCATGTGCAATCGTCTCTACCTCTATGCTATAGAGATCCGATATCTTCGATTCGGCCTGCATACATGCCGTTAGCAGTAAACCTATCCATGCCATTTTCATACGCTTCCTCCCAATTCCTTTTTGTCAGTGTACCTTATTTAAAGTATTTTCATACACCCTTATGAAAATTTCATTCCTCTTCCTTGGTATCCTTGCATATATTTAGCATTTAAACACTATAAAGAGTGTTTATAAACACTAAAAAATAGTGAGTGTTATCATTTTTTATAAATTACAAGTATTATTAATACTTATAATATTGAATTAAGAAATTATAATATATTCTTATCGCCATCACTATTCTAGGAGGATTAAAATTAGGTACGGAATAGTAAAACTTTTCAATTATTTGGTGTAAACTTAAAGACTCTTTTCACCAGAATTTTTAGGGGAAATTCATGAAGAAGATCACATTAAGCCTCGGTGCCGGTTTGGCCATCACTGCAGCTACATTCCTGTTGCTCAACCATGATCAGGATGCAAAAGCTGTAAACAAAGAACAACCCAAGACGGATTTTATCCAAGAGAACAAAAAGACTCATTTGTCTTCCAGTAGCACAAGGCAACAAAGCCCGGTGCAAAGCTCACAAAAAAGCCATCTTCAGGATAAAAAGATCGCTGATATCTATCAAAATTACAGGGGAAAGGGAATCTCTCTCAGCGATGCGAATGAGGCACAAAAGTTCCTCAAAGAGATGTACATCCCTTCACATAAAGATGAAGAGGACTTCACCTTTATCCAGGCCAAATACGGCACCAACGGAAGCACCTACTACAACTTCCAGCAGACCTATAAGGGCTTGGAAGTATACGGCTCCGAAGTTTCTGTACAGGTCAGTTCCGATCACAAACTCGAATCCGTCATCGGGAAATATTCAACGGCTCTTCAGATCGACACCCGTGCAAAGGTTCAGGGTACCGTAGCACTGCAAAGCACACTTAATCTCATCTCCAACGCCGACAAGACACAGCAAAAGATCTACCAGCAGCCTGAACTTGTGATCTATATGGATTATGACGATCAGGCACATCTTGCCTATGAAAGTATCGTCAAATACAGCGATCCCTCAGGAGACCAGCATATCGACAAGCTTTTTATCGATGCCAACAGCGCAGAGCTTATCGACTCCATCGACCGTATCCATACGGAACGGGATATCGATATCTATACCCTCGATGGAAACTGTGTGAGCTTTTCCGGAGGGGGAGCCTCCCTCCCGGGGACACTGGCGAGAAATGATGACTCGGCGACAGGTACCGTCTCGGTGGATAATGCCTATGATTTTCTGAATGACGGCTACTACTTCTATAAGCATATGTTTAACCGCTTCTCCTATGATGCCAATGATGCGACCGTCGTCGCGACCGTCGATGCCAAGTTTTCCAATAACGGACAGTGTTCAGGACTAAATGCCTTCTTCTCTCCCGATGACAAGCAACTGGCCTTTGGTACCGGAGACAGCAGTACCGCCAACTTCGCCTATGCGGCGGATGTCGTGGCTCACGAACTGACCCATGCGGTGACCTGGAAGACATCGAACCTTGAGTACAAGAACGAATCGGGTGCACTGAATGAGTCCATCTCCGATATCTTCGGTGTTGCCATTCAGACCTGGGCAAAATCCGGCGGCGGAGCCAATGGAAACCCCGAGAGCTTTCAGATCGATAATGAGACCTGGCTATTGGGAGAACAGCTGGACAACACCCGCTTTATCCGCTACCTGAATGATCCGACAAAGGATGATAGAAGCCCGGATAATTATGATGATCGCTACACCGGCAGCGACGATAACGGAGGAGTACATTCCAACAGTGGTATTACCAACCTCTCCTTTGCCCTGCTGGTAGAAGGGGGAACCCACCCGCAAAACGAGACGACGGTCGAAGTTACCGGCATCGGTATGGAAAAAGCCATTCGTATCTGGTACGAAGCCCAAACGACGACCATCAGCACCCGTACCGACTTTGACAATATCCGTGCTTCTTTGGCCAATGCCGCCACCTCCTTATATGAGGAGTGTTCTCCCGAATACAAGGCCGTACAGCTGGCTATGGATGCGGTGAAGATGCCCGGAAGCTGGGAGTGTGCCGAGCCGGATACCACAGCGCCGACCATTGCTTCTATCTCACCAAGTAACGGTACTACGAATATCGCCATAGAGACGACACCCAAAGTCACCTTTAATGAACCGATGGATGCAGACACCCTGAGTTCAAGCAATATCTTCTTAAGCGATACCGGTGGAAACAGTGTAGCTGGTACACTCAGTGTGAGCGGCCAGAGCGTCACCTTCACACCGCAAAATGCACTAGCTTATGACAGCAGCTATACCTTTAACGTCACCACCGGTGTCAACGACGTCGCCGGAAATGCTCTGCAAAATGCTGTACAAGCGAGCTTTACGACGGTAGCTGAACCGGATAACAGCGATACGACGGCACCAACGGTCACTTCCGTCTCGCCGGCGGATAATACGGTGGATGTAGCCACAGACTCCACGATTGCTATGCGCTTCTCCGAGGCGGTCAATGCGGATGCTCTAACAACAGCCTTCAGCCTCAAGACGGCTTCAGGAGAGAGCGTGTCAGGCAGCCTTAATGTCGAGGGCTCCGATGCAAGTTTTACACCGGCCAATCCGCTTCTACCTGAGACGAGCTACACGGCAACTATTTCAACAGCCCTGGAAGACCTCTCCGGCAATGCACTCGAAAGTGCTGTCAGCTGGAGCTTCACCACCCTGGCTGAGACCACCCCACCGGATGGCTCTGGCGTATCATTGGCAGATGCCACACTACGTGCTTCCAGCCAGTACAACTACTCTTACAGTGTGGAAAACATCCGTGACGGGAAGCTCTCCAGCGAATGGGTCAGCCAGACTAATTATGGCGGCTATTATCAGTCTGAATGGGTACAGATCGACCTGCCCAACACCTCCCGTGTACAGAGTTTCACAATCACATGGAACGGGTACTACTTCCCGCAGGAGATGCAGTTATGGGCAATGATCAACGGATCCTGGCAAAAACTTCAGGAGATTCGTAAATATACTGCGGGGGAGACCAGCTTTAGCATCAATGAAGATGTAGAGTCCATACATCTTGCAATGCGCGGCGGACGCTATGGATCATGGTTTGTCATCAAGGAGGTCAAGCTCGACTAAATACTAAAGAGGCGCTATAGCGCCCCTTTATTTATCCGGCACTTTAACAATTCTTTTACCTTCTTTAAATACAATAAGGAGATAGTACTTTAAAATCCTTCACTGTTTTCCTATACGGTGATGAAAGGATACGCTGTGGCTAATACAAAAAACCTATCGATTCATATCTGCTTCAACACCAATATGCCTTCTATCTTTGACACCCATATCAATTACTCTCTAACGGACTTGGATGGGATCATTACCGATGTCTCTACTGCCTTTAGTAAAGAGACCGGATATCCTAAAGAGGAGCTCATAGGCAAAAGTCACGCCCTGCTTCGTTCACCGGATTTTCCGATACAGACCTATGCCCATCTTTGGGAGACTATTGTCAATAATAAGATATGGGAAGGACAGATCAAAAATATCCGTAAAAACGGCGATGCCTATTGGATGCATAGTATCATCCAGCCCTATTTTAATGAACTGGATGAAAAGATCGGGTATATCGCCATACGTCAGAACATCACCAAAGAGAAACAGTGTGAAGCCCTCTCCATGATCGACGAGTTGACCGGTGTGTACAACCGCCGTAAGTTCAATCAGGAGCTTAACAAACAGCTTATCAATTATTACCGTTATCAGGAGAACTTTTCATTGGTCATGATCGATATTGATTATTTTAAGTACCTCAACGACACCTACGGACATATGATCGGGGATGAGGCCTTGAAACGTCTATGCGAGGTTGTGCGACAACATATTCGGGCCGGAGACTTTTTTGCCCGATGGGGCGGAGAAGAGTTCGTCTTGATCTTGCATCATATTGATAAAGATATGGCTTATCACACCTGTACAAAACTCTTGGGATATATCCAGAATGAACTATCCGGGTTCCTCTTTGAGAACTTTGGCATTACCCTGAACTTTACCTGCAGTATGGGAATCACCTCTGCGCAAATAACCGATTCTACCGAGAGCATACTGGAACGTTCAGATACTGCACTCTATCATGCCAAAGAGAATGGAAGAAACCGTATCGAACTGCTTTAACCCTTACGTTTCATATGGCGGTATATGACATACAAGAGTGCTACCGAAAAACCTAAAAGTGCCATCAAGCCCTGAAGTGCCCAAAAATCCATCTGTCTTCCTGATTTTTTGCGTATTCTAACATAAGAAGCTCAATGGTGTTAAATCAAAAATAGCTAGGCCATGAAAGGCTAGCGTGAGCCTGCTGCTGAAGCAAACTCAGCGTTAGCGTAGCTCAAGGAATTACTTCCTTGAGCGTTAACTTAACACCATTGGCTATAATGACGGCATGAAAAAATATATACTCTTTGACAATGACGGTGTACTGGTGGACACGGAACAGTGGTACTTCACCGCCAATGTCGAGATCCTCGAAAAGATGGGGATCCACCTGGATGAGACACGTTATGTGGATATTATGATCAAGGGCCAAAGTGCCTTTATTCTGGCCGAAGAGGCGGGATATGATCCCCGACGCATCGAAGCGGCCAAAGAAGAGCGTAACAGACTTTATCAACACTATATACGTACCGAAGACATCACTATCCCAGGGGTCAAAGAGGTTCTTAAAGCCCTGAGCGAACACTATAAGATGGGGATCGTCACCTCTGCGCGACGGGAGGATTTTGAGCTGATCCATCACCAGCGAGGCCTTAGCAATCATATGGACTTTGTCCTTTGCAGCGGTGAGTATCCCCGCTCCAAACCCCATCCCGATCCATATCTCATGGGATTGGAACGTTTTAAAGGACAAAAAGAAGAGGCTATTGTGATCGAGGATTCCCAACGGGGGCTTGATTCAGCCCATAGTGCCGGTATTGACTGTGCGGTTGTCTACAACAGGTTTACGGCTTCACATGACTTTAGCAAGGCAA
>JBFEYO010000084.1:0-9050 GCA_041562075.1 Sulfurimonadaceae bacterium
TAAGATAACACCTGGCATTGCATTCACCTTCTTTCTCTAATTATAATTAGACTGAAATTATAGCATAATCTTTACGATTGCTCAATAAGCTCTGTTTTTTTGGCACGTGATAGCTTCTTAATAGCGTATTCCCTTTTGGAAGCACTGCTTCTATCTTTCGCTTCTTCCGTATAGACCAATGTGACAGGACGCCGTGCCCGTGTATATTTGGCACCCTTGTCTAAATGATTGTGCTCATACAATCGTTTTTGTACATCTTTGGCGATTCCAGTGTATAAAGTGTCATCACTGCATTTAAGTATATATATGTAATAGGACATGAAAAAGAGAGGTTCCTTATGAGCTTTTATTGTTTTACATATTCACGGACACAGTTGCGTCCGGAATCTTTGGCTAGATAGAGTGCTCTATCTGCCCGTTGAAGTATACTGACGGCAGTATCACCTTTGGTGTAGTGTGCTATACCAAAGCTACAGGTGACCTGACCGACTTTATTAAAGTCATAGGACTCTATGATACCCCGCAGTTTTTCAATGAACTTCAACACCTTTTGTGAGTCATGTTCTGTATTGATGATGATAAACTCTTCGCCTCCCCAACGTCCAAGCGTATCTGTTTTACGTATGTTGGTGGAGAGTAGCAAAGCAACATGTTGCAATACATCATCGCCTACTTGATGCCCATAAGTGTCATTAACATTCTTGAAAAAATCGATGTCCACCATGATCAGCGAAAAGGAACGTTGGTATCGGGCTGCATTCTCAAGTTCACTATTTAAGCGTCTGTCTATCTCTCTGCGGTTATAGAGTCCTGTCAGTTGGTCGGTGATAGAGAGTTCTTCAAGTTCTTTGGTGCGTTGTTTCACCAGTAACTGCAGTCTGTCTTCATGTTTGGTGGCAATCTTCATAATAGGAAATACAATGAACAGCGCTTCAATAAAAAGAGTGAAGAAGGTGCCAAGAAGGATAATAAGCTCCCTGTCCATCAGTGCATTGGTCTTTTTCTCAGACTCGCTTTCATAGGCATAAACGGCCTTGTTCAATATGGGGAGCAGGGCATAGGCACTGCTCTCGATTTTAGATAATAAGGGAGCCTCGGGAGAGTGTATGAATTGTGATAAGAGTTTAAGATATGAGACAACCTTTGCATTAAGGCTATGTGGTTGTTGAAAATAGATTCCATCTATAAACTTGGAATGAGAATGACTTTGAACAAGATGTTTATGGTCATTTTTCATAATGTTGTAGAGTTTGATGAGTTCTGCTTTACGTTGCGCCGATGGCTCTTCATAATAACGAATGCTGGCTAGTACAGACTTTTGCGAGAGCATACGCTGCTTGCCGCTAATATTGATCAAATGTGCATACTTGCTTTGGCTCTGTATAATCTCTGTCGTAGTAAAATATGCAAAGGTGGCCCACATTATCATACTGCCAAAAACAATAAGATAGATAAACTTCAAGTTTTTCATAGGCACTCTTTTGCTTAATGCTATATGGTAGCCAAAAAATAGCCTGAATACAACTGGTGATTATAGGATGGATTAGTAAAAAAATGGAGGAACTCACTATATAATATTTTATATAGTGGTGTTTGTCTGAGTTAAAGCAGAGACTTGATGAAGGCCTGCATTTGTGCAACGACTTCCTCAATAGAGGCTTCACCACTGATCTTGGTGAGTAGGTGCTGTCTCTCATAAAAGGATTGGATATCTGAAAGAGGGTCGATATAGACGTTCATGCGGTTATTAAAGACTTCATCATTGTCATCTTCGCCACGGGCACGTCCCAGGACTCTGTCTCGAGCTGTTTCCTCACTGACCACGACTTCGATAACAGAGGCTAGCGTGATGGAAGTCTCATTTTTGAGGTATTCATCAAGGGCATGCATCTGCTCTTGTGAACGTGGGTAACCGTCAATAATGATGGTGTCCATTTGGCTTGCCTTGATAGCAGAGATGATGGTCTCAATGGCAATTTCTATAGGTACAATATTCCCTTTTGAGATGTAGCTATCAATGATTTTGCCGCGCTGGGAGCCTGAAGAAACCTCTGCACGTAAAAGTTCACCGGTTGAGTAGTGCTGAATAGTTTGCGGGTTTTGCTCAGCGATAAGTTCCGCATCGGTTGTTTTACCGGATCCGGGGGCTCCGATAATAAGAATGAGCTTCTTGGAAGACTCCATTGTTACTGCTCTTTTTTCGCTGAATCTCTAAGACGGATATGAAGATCACGTAACTGAGTATTGTCAACCGGACTTGGGGCTTGAGTCAGGAGACAAGACGCTTTTTGTGTCTTAGGGAATGCGATAACGTCACGGATGGAATCTTGTTTGGTTAGTAGCATAATAAGACGATCAAAGCCGATTGCAAACCCGCCGTGCGGAGGTGCACCAAATTTCAATGCATCCAGGAGGAATCCAAATTTGGATTGTGCCTCTTCTTCTTCGATACCCATAAGTTCAAATACTTTGGACTGGATCTCTTCTTTGTGGATACGAATAGAACCTCCACCAAGTTCCGTACCGTTAAGGACGATGTCATAGGCGATGGATTCGATGTCTTCAAGATGATCTTTGTCAAGATCCGCCGGCATGGTGAATGGGTGATGAAGGGCTTTAACGCGTCCATCTTCAATCTCGAACATTGGGAAGTCAACAACCCAAGTGAAGGCAAATTGATCAGGATCGATAATATTCATCTTCTCATGTTCTGCCAAGAAGATACGGAAACGCCCCATGTAGTCCCAGACCACTTTTTTCTCACCGGCACCAAAGAAGACAACATCACCAACCTCAAGTTCACAACGCTCAACAAGCGCATCAATTTCACTCTGTGCAAAGAACTTTGTCAGTGGTCCTTTCAGGCCGTCTTCTTTCATCTGGAAATACCCAAGACCGGCAGCACCGAATTTACGGACATAATCTTCAAAACTTTTCATCTCGCGCTTGGAGAAGATCGTGTCTCCCTGAGGTACTTTAAGTGCCTTGATGCGGTGAGTTTTTGGTTGTGCCGCGATTTTGGTAAAGATTTCATTGTCACATTTGGCAAAGATATCGATAACATCTACCATCTCAAGTCCGTAGCGAAGGTCCGGTTTGTCTGAGCCGTATTTTTCCATTGCTTCAGAATGTGGCATACGAGGGAAAGGAGTTTGCACTTCTACGCCACAGGCACTGAACATATCTTTTAGAAGCTTTTCAGCCGTAGCGATCACATCTTCCTGATTACAAAAACTCATCTCGACATCGATCTGAGTGAACTCCGGTTGGCGATCTGCCCGAAGGTCTTCATCTCTGAAACAACGGGCAATCTGGAAGTATTTGTCAAATCCACCAACCATTAACAGTTGTTTAAACAGCTGTGGTGACTGAGGAAGTGCGTAGAATTCACCATCATGAACACGGGAAGGAACAAGGTAATCACGCGCGCCTTCAGGAGTCGATTTGGTCAATATCGGCGTTTCAACCTCCAAGAATCCTAATTCATCCAATGAGTTGCGTGCCGCAATGGCTGCTTTGGAGCGCAGACGAAAAGTATCATAGGTCTTGGTGTTACGAAGCTCCAGGTAGCGGTATCGAAGTTTCGTCTCTTCACCCACCTTGTCATCACCGATCACAAAAGGAACAGGTTCAGAGCGATTTTCAATAATGAGTTCGCTTACAACCAGTTCAATGGTGCCTGTCTTGAGACGTGGATTTGTCAAGCCTTCGCCTCGGGCACGAATCTTGCCCTTTGCTATCAGTACGAACTCGTCGCGTACACTGTCTGCCGTAGCATGGGCCTCTTTAGAGTCCGCAGGATCACAAGTAAGCTGTAGTAGACCGCTGTTGTCTCGTAAATCAATGAAAATAATACCACCGTGATCTCTATGACTGTTTGCCCAACCTGCAACTGTGACCTCTTGTCCAATATGGCTATCGTTTAAATCTGTACAATAATGCGTTCGCATGTCTACCCTATATGTCAGATACCAAAGAAGTTATCTGCTTTGAAATTTTTCGTGATTCTAGCCAATACAAGCTTATAAGCCTATAATATATGATTAAAATAAACACAAAGAAGAGGCTTGAATGGGCATGGGAATCTTTAAGTCTTGAATCTATATACTTAGCACGAATGAAATAACGAAAGAAGTTAGTAATGATGAAACAGATTGATATGAGTTCACCAGAGTTTCTCAATGAGATGGAGAAAACAAAAAAATTCACAGATAAAGTAAACAAGCAGTTTGGTTGGGTTTATAACCCAAATGAAGATGTTAATGAAGGCGTAACGATGGGGCTTGCCCGTCATAAAATTCTGTATGGAAAACGTTACTGCCCTTGTTTTATGGTGGTTGAGAATGAGGATGGTACGCACAAAAGTGCTGATGACCGTATCTGTCCATGCACACCTGCAATTGAGCGTGAAATCCCAGAAGAAGGAAAATGCCACTGCGGGATCTTTTGTACACCGGAGTATGCGGCTAGCAACGACCAATAATAACCTCTTTAATATGTGTAGAAATCGCCTTTTGTCATAAAAATGATGACAGATTGACATTTTTACACTTCTGCAAATGACTTCAGCTATAATTATTATTAAGAAATCTTCTGTGAAATGAGACAGATATGCAAAAAATGAAACAGATAAAAAAAGTAGGCGTCGTTCTACGACCTTCATCCCCTGAGATAAAAGATCAGTTTTTAACCGTAAAAAAGAACTTTGAAAAATATGATATTGAAGTCATTTTGGACAATAATAGTGCCCAAATGCTCGGTTTGATGGGGCAGGAGTTCGAAATTCTGTGTGAGAATGTCGACATTATCGTAACATTGGGCGGAGATGGCACATTGATCTCTGCCGTTAGGCGTTCCCATGAATTCGATATCCCGGTCTTTGGGATACATGCGGGTAAACTCGGTTTTTTGGCCGATGTAGATTTGGCGGAACTGGATGAGTTTATCCAGAAGCTGGTTTCCGGAAGTTATCGAATTGATACCCGTGCAGTACTTAGAGCGGAAATAACGACTAAGGAGGGCACAACTAAACTGGTGGCTTTTAATGATATTGTCTTGACACGTTCATCCATTTCAAAGATGATCCATCTGGACACCTTCGTAGATGAAAAACCGTTTAATACCTATTACGGTGATGGGGTGATCGTATCGACACCAACCGGTTCTACAGCCTATAACCTGTCTGCCGGAGGGCCGGTTCTGTTTCCTCTGACGCAGGTCTTTGCACTGACACCGATCTCTCCGCACTCGTTGACTCAAAGACCGGTTGTCTTGCCCGGCCACTTTACGATAGAGGTGAAGACACCGGATCCTTCGGCAGTGGTTGTCGTGGATGGTCAGGATATGTATGATTTCGGCTCCGGAGATGTGATCAAGATCCGATTGTCCGGCAAACCTGCCCAACTGATCCATAGGGAAGAGTTCAACTATTTTGAAGTACTTAAAGAGAAGCTGAGCTGGGGTGAATAGTGATAGAGCGGTTTTATGTGAAGGATTTTCTCTCCTTTAAAGAGGCAGAGCTAGAGTTTGAAAAGGGTCTGGTGGTCTTTACCGGCCCCAGTGGAAGCGGTAAGTCGATTCTCATGAGTTCTATTCTGGCATCTTTGGGTATGGATGAGGCCAAGGCGGGTCTCAGCGAAGCAACGATCAACTTTCCGGTTAACCTTGAGGATATTGGTATTGAGCAGGATGATTATACAGTGTTCAAGCAGATCAAAAAAGACAAGGTTCGCCATTTTATTAACAATCAGACAATCTCCAAGAAAGTACTGCTGAATCTGTCCAATACCTTTGTGCGTCATCTGAGCTTGAGAGATTATAGCGACTTCGATAATATGAATCTTTTGAGTATGATCGATGAGTTCGCTTCGGATATCTCCAAGAAACATTTGCCGGACCTGAAGGTATTTCAGGAGAAGTTTCATCGTCTGGGTGAGATTCAACAAGAGTTATCTCGTATACTTGAGGATGAAAAAAAGCTGGCTGAACTTAAAGAGTTTGCGGAGTTCGAGATATCCAAAATCGATGCCGTCTCTCCGATAAAGGGCGAAGATGAAGAGCTGATGCAGGTTAAAAAAGAGCTTTCCAAAAAAGAGAAGATGGAAGAAGCCGTAAACGCAGCTGAGGAGATATTCAACTATGAGAACAGTGTCAGCAATGCGCTTTCACTTCTGGATGTCGACAGCTCATTTTTTGATGATGCGATGAATGAATTACGGGCTCATTTTGAAGCCTCAAGGGAGCGTATGAGTGAGCTTGAAGAGTGTGATATCGAGGAAATATTAACACGTATTGAGCAGATATCCGAGCTTAAACACCGTTACGGAAGTATCGAAGAGGCTATTGAATACAGGGATAAGAAGCGTCAGGAACTTGAACAGTACGAAAATATCGATACGCATAAGCAGGGTTTGGAAGATGAGATAAAGGTATTGCGTTCAGAAGTACAGGCCCAAGCACAAAAGATCTCGCAAACCAGAGCAAAAGCACTCAAGGGCATTGAAGGCTCGTTCAATGACTTTTTACGACAGCTTTATTTACGTCCTGCATCCCTAAGCCTTGTTGATGACACCTTAAATAGTCTGGGGAAGGACAGGGTAGAGATCATTCTTGATGGTACGGCTCTGGATAAGGTCTCGGCCGGTGAGTTTAATCGACTTAGGTTGGCCCTGTTGGCGGTTAAAAGCCTTAAGAACAGTGAGGGCGGTATTTTGATGCTCGATGAGATCGATGCAAACCTTAGCGGGGAAGAATCCATGTCGGTAGCCAGGGTCCTCTCTCATCTGGCTAAAGATTATCAGATCTTTGTCATCTCTCACCAACCCCAATTAACCTCGCAGGCAGATCAGCATTTCTTTGTGAACAGAGACGAGCATAGCCAGGTCAAGGTACTTAAAGATGATGAGCGGGTGAATGAGATAGCCCGTATGATCAGCGGGGATAAGATAACCCAGGAGGCAATAGAGTTTGCCCGTGGGCTATTGGAAGACAGATGTGCCTAGTACTCGCTGTCCTTCTAGGGGCTTTGTCCTTTAACTTTTTTTTAAACGGCTTTGTCTTACAAGCCGTGTTGACCGTTCTTCTGGCTGTTTTCTTTCTTTTCTTGATGTTTCGTAACCTGAGCTGTTACAAGGGGGCTTGTAAACGGGATGATAAGAATCAAAAAGAGGGTGAATAAACAATACCTGTGCGCGTATTTTGATACAATGTCAATATGATAATAGATACCCATATACACCTTGATAATGAACAATATATAGATGATGTAGAAGAAGTGATCGAGCGGGCCAGAAAAGAGGGAGTACGCGGCTTTGTGATACCTGGAGCAGATCCTAAAGACCTGGCTTATGCCAAAGAGCTTTCTGATAAACATGATGATGTTTACTTTGCCGTAGGTATGCACCCCTATGATATCAATAATTATGATGAAGCATTGATCCGTCGTTATGCGAAGGAAGAGAAGTGCTTGGCCATTGGAGAGTGCGGACTGGACTACTTTAGACTGCCTGAAGATGAAGGCGCGAAAGCAGAGGAGATCTCAGAGCAAAAACGTGTGTTTAGAGAGCATATTCGTCTTGCAAAGGAGTTGGACAAACCCTTAATCGTACATATACGAGATGCCAGTCACGATGCACGTGTGATCCTGGAAGAGGAAGATGCTAAGGGCGGTGTTTTACACTGTTTTAATGCGGATGAAGAGCTACTGGTATTGGCTAATCGCGATTTTTATTTTGGAATCGGCGGGGTGCTTACCTTTAAAAATGCGCGCAAACTGGTGAATGTGTTACCAAAAATCCCACTGGAGAAGCTTGTGCTTGAGACAGACGGTCCTTATCTGACGCCGCATCCACACCGCGGGACACGTAATGAACCCCGCTACACAACCTTTGTGGCGGATAAGGTCTCTGAACTGCTGGAAGTACCAAGGGAAGAGATAGAGGCATTGACGACAGCAAATGCCTGTCGGCTTTTTCGAGCTAATATTTATTAATATTAAGCACTTTCGGCTCTTGATTCAGGTGCTTAAAGAGAAGCAAAATAGCTCTTTGATAAAATATAGACTCAAATTGCTAGAGAATTTTACTGTTCTCGCTTTTCGAGGTGCCTTTGAGAGTTTTATTATTTCTATTTATACTGCTTACTTCATCCCTGCATGCGGTCTTAAGTCTTGAGACAAATCATGCCAAAGAGTTAAACCTGCTACGAACCTTTGATATTCCGGCTTCATTTCTGAGTGATCCGGAACTTAACAAGATTAAAGAACAAAAACGTGCGCGCTATAAAAATCAATATTTTTTCAAGACGATGAATGATGCCTATATCTTTATTCCTATGGTAAAGAAGATCATTGCTGATTCCAAGGTCCCAAGTGAGATTCTTTATCTTGCCATGGCCGAGTCCAATTTTTCGACCCGTGCGTATTCGAAGAAAAAAGCATCAGGCATGTGGCAGTTTATGCCGTATACGGGGCGTTTGTATGGTCTGAAAGTCGATGATTATGTGGATGAACGCCGTGATTTGGTCAAATCGACACAGGCTGCGGTACGTTTTCTCGAAGCACTGCATAAGAAGTTCGGTAAATGGTATCTTGCGGCTATCGCTTATAACTGCGGGGAAGGAAGGCTTCGTAGAGCGATCAAAAAAGCCGGCACGGATAACTTAGATACGCTTCTTGATCCCAGACGTAAATATATTCCGGCGGAGAGTCGCCGTTATATCCGCAAGATTATCGCTTTGGCACTTATCGGGTATGACGAGGCTTATATGATTGACAATGAGTGCGATTACCTGCTTAACCGTGGCAATGCATACTCCTTGGCAACGGTAGAGGTTCCGGCAGGTGAGAGTATCAATCGGGTAGCTAAATTGATTTCGATGCCCAGCTCTGAACTTAAAAAGCTTAATCGTCATTTGAAATATGATTTTGTCCCTCCTTACGGCAAAAGTTATCCGATCTATATCCCTTATATCAAACTCTCGGAGTTTAAGACGAAATATGTACCCGCCGAACTGCAAACGGTCTATCTCGTACACACTGTAACATCAGGGGA
>JBFEYO010000085.1:0-8996 GCA_041562075.1 Sulfurimonadaceae bacterium
CTGATCATGGGGAACGAAGGACAGGGGATTCCAGCACGTGCAGTGAAGAAGCTTGATGTGACGGTCTCGATTGCGATGGCTAATGAGTTTGATTCACTGAATGTTAGTGTCGCTGGTGCAATTTTGATGGATAGGATGAGGGAATGACAGGTTTAGAAAAACTCCAGGAAATTGGAGCGCATAAGATTTATGAACAGACACACATCGCCAAGAAGTTTGTTGAAGATATATTGAACCAAAACTTTTCGACAATGAACAAGATCCAGTTCTCTGGATTTATTTCCATTCTTGAGAGGGAATATGCGGTGGATCTGCATACCCTCCTTGAAGCCTACAACCTTTATCATAATAAGAGTCAGAATAGTGAAGATGAGCCTTTTGTCATCAGTGAACAAGAAGAGGCCAAGGCCCAAAGTGCCAACAAAACACTCTACGGGGTCATCGCTGTGCTTATTCTCGCACTTGTGGTCTTTATTGCTACATCCTCATCAGAAAAAGAAGTTGTCCATGAAGAGCATTTGGAAACTCCTGAAAAAAATATTGAACAAGAGCTGAATAATACGACTATTGAAGCAGCAAAAGCCACGTTGAGCCATCTGGGTAATACTACGGTCAAGCCAGAGACAAAGCCTGAGGTACCGGTAGCCGTAGAGCCGATGCACACCGGTAAATTTGAGATCATTCCACGCAGCAAATTGTGGATAGGGATCGTGGACCTTGAAAACTATAAGCGTTCCCAGCGTTTGAGTGCTGATCCATTTGAATTGGATGCAGATAAAGAATGGCTATTGGTGATGGGCCACGGTTATGTCAACTTCGAAGTGAATGGGGTTGAGCATAAGTTCAAGGATGAAAACAAGGTGTGGTTTTCCTATGAAAACGGTACATTGACAAAATTAAGCCGATCGGATTTTAAAGAGAAGAATCGGGGTAAAGCTTGGTAATCAGAGCCTTTCTCTTTGCGCTTGTTGTGAGTCTATCGGTTCTTCAGGCCGAAACCTATATCCTGGATGAAGGACATGAAGAAGAGCTGGAGTTAAGTACGGCGCAAGCGCCGAAAGTTGATCTGCTTGAGGAGAAGATAAAGGCACTGATCGGAGAGAAGGCCTATGCAAGGCATAGCAAGTTCGTAAAGATCATCTTTGCCGATAAAGAGGGCTATTATATCAATGACCGGGTCGATGTTGCCAAAGTCATACAGACCTTGAAGGATAATGGTCTTTTGGATCTTTTCTTTAACAAACCCCAGGCGATGCACCTGACCTTTCACTCCAGCGGATATCCAATATTCTTTGTCAAGATCATGAGCGATACTCTGCAATCCATGGGGTATTATCGCTTTATCACCGAACAGTCCAAACAGGATGAGAGCGGCTTTTTCTGGACCATACGTCTGATGGGCGAGTATGCGATCGATCCTGTCTTATTAGAGTCTGCCTTGCAAAAACGCGGTTGCAGCATTGTGGACATCGATAGACATACCAAGACGGAGTGGTCTTATCATATCGATATCAAAAAAGCCTATTTGATGTTGGAAGAACTGCGTCCCTACAAGGAAAGAGTACTTAAAAAGTCACTTTATGAACATTGGGTGAATGTAAAATCAACAAATGCAGTGAGTGTATGGTCTTTGAAAGGAAATAATTGGTATCCTTATGTCTCAATTTATGACAAAGAGCTTCACTTGCTAAAAGTCTATAAACGTGATCGTAAAACAAGTAAGATCAAGTTGGAGCTTCCTGAAGATACAGCCTATATCAAAATAGCTGATCTTTATAGTCTGAAAAATATTAAAGAGGGACTACGGATTCAAGCCCACGGGGTAAAATAGTAGTCACCGCTGCAAGGTGAAAAAAATGTTTGACGAGATACAGTTTGGTCGTATAGATAGGCTTCCAAAGTATGTATTTGCCGAGGTGAATGAGCTAAAGATGCAAGAGCGTCGCGCAGGCGCAGATGTGATCGATTTTTCAATGGGAAATCCTGATGGAGATACTCCCGAGCATATTCGTGCGAAGCTAGTTGAATCAGCCCAAAAGACGAAGACTCACGGATATTCCACGTCAAAGGGTATTCCGAAACTGCTTGTAGCCATTTCGGATTGGTATAAACGCCGATATGATTGTGATATTGATCCTCAAACGGAAGCGGTTGCGACAATGGGTTCCAAAGAGGGCTATGCCCACCTGACTTATGCCATCACCAATCCGGGTGATGTAGCGGTTGTCCCGGATCCTACCTATCCTATTCATGAGTACTCATTTATCCTAGCCGGTGGTTCGGTAGTGAAATTCGGTATCGAATTTGATGAAAACTACCGTGTGAATGAGGATAAGTTTTTTGAAGACCTGGAACGTGTTTTCAAAGAGAACTCACCAAAGCCCAAATATGTACTGGTGAACTTTCCGCACAATCCGACAACGGCAACGGTAACGCCTCAGTTTTATGAGCGTCTTGTGGCTATGGCCAAGGAGAAGCGTTTTTATGTGATCTCGGACATCGCTTACGGGGATATCACCTTTGGTGGGTACAAGACGCCATCGATCATGTCTGTACCGGGTGCAAAGGATGTCGCGGTAGAGTCTTTCACCCTTTCAAAGTCTTATAACATGGCCGGATGGCGTGTCGGGTTCTTTGTAGGAAATAAAAAGCTTATCGGAGCACTTCAAAAGATCAAATCCTGGTTGGATTACGGGATGTTTACACCGATACAGGTGGCAGCTACCGTAGCACTTAACGGGGATCAGAGCTGTGTGCAGGAGATCACGGATAAGTATGACCATCGTCAGGATGTCCTTATTGAGGCCTTTAGCAGAGCAGGTTGGGAGATTCGCAAGAATGAGGCTTCCATGTTTACCTGGGCAAAGATTCCTGAATGTGCCGCACATTTGGGCTCTTTGGAGTTTTCAAAACGTCTGCTTGTAGAAGCGGGCGTAGCGGTAGCACCCGGGATCGGCTTTGGAGCTTACGGAGAAGGTTATGTACGTATTGCCTTGATTGAGAATGACAATCGTATCCGTCAAGCCGCCCGTAATATCCGGGAGTTTTTAAAACAGTTCAATTGCGAGCTACCAGAAGAGAAGGACGAAGATGCTTAAGATTGGGGTGATCGGTGTTGGTACAGTCGGGACGTCTGTTGTCAAGATTCTAAAGGAAAATGCAGATATCATCACAGCAAGAGCGGGTCAGCAGATCAGTGTCGTTAGCGGGGTCGTCAATAACCTGAACAAAGACCGCGGGGTAGATATTGCACTCTCAACGGATCCTATGGATATTATCAATGATGATCAGATCGACATCGTCGTAGAGCTTATGGGCGGTGTGGATGAAGCTTTTGAAGTGGTCAAAGCAGCCCTTGCAAAAGGTAAGGCGGTTGTTACGGCCAATAAGGCACTTCTGGCTTATCATCGATATGAGCTTCAGGAGTTGGCCGGAGAGATCGCCTTTGAATATGAAGCGGCTGTGGCCGGTGGAATCCCGATTATTAACGCCCTGAGAGACGGTCTGACAGCCAATCATATCAAGTCCATCGCAGGGATCATGAACGGTACCTGTAACTATATGATGACGAAGATGATGAATGAGGGTGTGGATTATCAGCCTATTTTAGATGAGGCTCAGGCTCTGGGATACGCGGAAGCGGATCCAACCTTTGATGTTGGCGGGTTTGATGCGGCCCATAAGCTTTTGATCCTGGCATCTATTGCCTATGGCATCGATGCCAAGCCGGAAGATATTCTGATCGAAGGTATCGATAAGGTGACTCAGGAGGATATCTCCTTTGCCAAAGAATTCGGATATGTGATCAAGCTCTTGACCATCGCCAAGAAGAGTGGAAATGAGGTTGAACTGCGTACTCATGCGGCCTTGGTTAAGTCAGACCAGATGATCGCAAAAGTCGATGGGGTGATGAATGCCGTCTCTGTCGTAGGAGATAAAGTCGGAGAGACACTGTTCTATGGTCCTGGTGCCGGCGGAGATGCCACGGCATCGGCGGTAATCGCCAATATTATTGATATTGCCAGACGAGGAAAGGGGTCTCCGATGCTTGGGTATACCAAGGCACTTGAACAAGGGCTTACTCTGAAATCCAAAGATGAGATCGTTTCAAAATATTATCTCAGAATGGGAGTCGAGGATAAGCCGGGTGTCCTTTCATCCGTTACGAAGATGTTTGCAGACCATAATATCTCGATTGAAACGGTCTTGCAACGTCCTTGTGACAACGGCAATGCCAACCTTCTGTTCGCGACCCATGAAGCAGTTGAAAAAAATATCCAGAGTATCATCAAAGAGCTGGACGCAGCTTCTTTTGTACAATCTACACCGAGCATGATCCGTATCGAAGGATAGGGATCACCGGCTTCTCTCTTCACATTAGCTCTTAAATTTAATTTTTCTTTTTTCTGTTTCGACATATAATGACTTCTAAGGGAGAACGATGGTACCTATATCTGAAGAAATGGAAGCCTTGTTTACAAAAGATGAAGATGCATTATTGGTGATCTACGGTGAGTACTTCATTCAGGCAAACAAACGTGCTTTGGAGCTTTTGGAAGTCAGTTCTATGAATGTGATTACAGCGCTGCACCCTGCAAAGATCTCTCCGGAGTTTCAGCCCGATGGAGAGTCTTCCAAACTTAAAGCCAATCATCTATTTGCACAGCTGGCGAATGACGGGTGGATACAGTTTGATTGGCGGCATATCTCGATCTCCGGAAACGCCTTTGATGTGCGGGTGACACTGCGTGTTAGAGAGGAAGATGGTAAGTCCTATATTGATGTGCATTGGCATGAATATTGAGGCTTTCTTAAGAGTTCATCGGTTTATACTTTCCTATGTTAGCTTTTAAGTCAGATGCGATACTATTGCAGCATTAATTAATCATAAGGTAATGTTGTGGAAGTTATTGACAGTGTTTGTGCATATTGCGGTGTAGGCTGTGATATTGCTGCTCATGTAGATGTAAAAGAAAATAAGATCAAAAAGATCTTCGCCCATCCTGATGGAGCCACCTCTGAAGGTCAACTGTGTATCAAGGGGAAATACGGATACGACTTTGTTGACTCTAAAGAGCGGATCAAAGCACCAAGAATCCGTAAAAGTTTCCTGGAGAAAAACCCACACATCAAAGAAAAAATAGCAGATACCTTGGTTGATTTGGATGACACATGGTATGAATCGGATCTTGAGGCAGCCACAACAGCGGGAGCGATGAAACTCAAGGACATTCAGGCTAAATATGGCCGTAAATCGGTTTGTTCCCTGGGTGGAGCGAGAAGTTCCTGTGAATCAGCCTATTACTTCCAAAAGTTTACCCGTTATACTCTGGATTCTCCCCATGTCGATAACTGTGCGAGAGTATGTCACTCTCCCTCTCTTAAGGGGATGCGACTGACTATCGGTGAAGGCGCAGCCTCGAACCCATTTGATGATATCTATAAGACAGAGTTTATGATCGTCATGGGTTCAAATACCACTGAAGCGCATCCGATTGTAGGTAACCGCATGATCAAGGCGGCGCAAAACGGTACGCCGATCGCCTGTTTTGATGTACGTGAGATCAAGCTTCATAAGTTCTCAAAATATAAGGCGATCACACCACACGAATCAAACCTGCTTGTCTTGAACATGATGGCCTACACCATCATCAAAGAAGAGTTGTATGATAAAGACTTTATTAAAAACAGAACCAAGAACTGGGAACATTACAAAGAGAATATTCTAAACGACCCTTACGCAAATCCTGAGTTTTTCAGAGAGGTCGAAGGATATGAATATCTGGCAGATATGCTTCCACAGATCGCCCGTGAATATGCGACGAAAAAATCACTGATTCTTTGGGGCCTTGGGATCACTGAACATGTAGACGGTTCATATGCGGTTATGGCTATTGTCCACCTTGCCTTGATGACAGGGAACATCGGTAAAGACGGTGCGGGTGTGATGCCGCTTCGCGGACAGACCAATGTTCAGGGAGCCTGTGATATGGGTATGCTTCCATATTATGCTCCGGATTATCAGGCACCAAAAGAGGTGGGGCTTATGACACCGCAACTGGTGGATGGTATGCTTGAAGGTACGATCAAGGGGGTACTTAATATTGGCGAAGACCTGACGCATATTCATCCCAACCTTAACAAGCTTATTCAAGCCTTTGAAAACCTGGAACTTATTTTTGTACAAGAGCTCTTTATGACGGATATTGCACGGCGTGCGGATATTGTCGTCGGTGTTAAATCTGCTTATGAAAAGACAGGAATCTATATCAATGCCATGCGCAAGGTACATCTCTCAACACCTCTGGTGCAATCGGATCTGCCGGATGACTGGGAAGTGATCAAGCTTCTGGATGACAAAATGGGCGGTAATTTCGGGTTTGAATCTTCTGAAGATATTTGGGAAGACGTCCGAAAAACAGCGCCAAACCGTTTTACAGGGGCATCCTATAAGGTACTAAGAGATAATGAAAAAGCAGGTATCTCATGGCCTATTAATGATGACGGTACGGGAACACCTGTACTGCATAGAGAAGACTTCAGGACAAAAGACGGTATCGGTGCCTTTAGATATCACGGTTATAAACTCTCCGGAATGGTTGAAGAGATCAAAAAGAAGAAGCTGACAGGCTATTATCTGACAACAGGTAGGATCATGGCCCACTATAACAACTCGGCACAGACAAAGTACACCGAGAAACTGATGAAGAAGCATACGGAGGACATCCTTCTTGTACATGAAGGTGATGCCGCAGATTTTAGCAGTGAAAAAGTTATTTTAAAGACCCCTTATGGAGAGACCAATCCGCTAAGGGTCAAGTTCACCGATAAGGTTCAGCCAAAGACACTGTATACGACCTTTCACCATGCAGATTCAAAACTAAACCATATCTTTGGTGATAAAAGTGATGAACTCATTCTGACTGCCGCATTCAAATCCCTCCAGGTTGAGATCATCTGTGCATAAGTGCTTGGATGAGTAGGGCATTAGGAAATATCGCAGAAGAGCAGGCATGTGGGTATATCACCGGCCTGGGATTTCAGATTATCGAGCGAAACTTCACTCTTCGTGGCGGTGAGATCGATATCATCGCCATCAAAGACGGGGTGCTTCATTTTATTGAGGTAAAGTCCTGTTCTGCTTATGACCCCTTATATAATATTACGCCAAAAAAACTCCAATTTATTATCAATACAGCCCATCGATTTATGCAGCAGAGACAGCTTGACCTTAGCTTTCAGATTGATGCTGTTTCAGTGATCGACGGTACCTGTAAACTCGTTGAAAATATCACAGTTTAGGGCCTTTCTTTAAATAAGACAAATTCACTCCTATTTGTGGGAGTATCTAAGAGATTTTAAAGAATTTGAAGGTATAATACTTATAATTTAACAACAAAAAGGAACTCAAGATGGGAAAATACATCGAACTAACGGCTTCTACAATCGATGAAACAATTAGCGAAGGTGTTGTACTGGTAGACTTTTGGGCACCATGGTGTGGGCCATGTCGTATGATCGCTCCAGTAATCGAAGAATTAGCAGAAGATTTTGATGGAAAAGCGAAGATCTGTAAGGTCAATACAGATGAAGAGCAAGACATCGCTATCAAATACGGCATCCGTTCAATCCCTACAATCATCCTTTTCAAAGATGGTGAAGTAGTAGAACAAATGGTTGGTGCTGCTTCTAAACAAGCTTTCGAAGAAAAACTTAACGCTCTTTTAGCATAAGCCATGGCTCGACGCGGTAGCGGACTGTTTTCAGTCGGTACCCTTCTCGCTTCTTTTTTTGGCGCAGGCATGATCGCCATTGCCTTCGCCTACTTCAACTACAAATTTCAAGAATATAAATTTATCGATTTTAATCAATGGCTGCTTTATGAAAAAGGCAAGATCTTTATGCCCGAAGAAGAGCGTTATCTGGTAGTCTTTTACAGTTCAAAAAAAGCCGGAACGGTTGATAACCTGAATCGTCTCAAGGCAAAACTTCCTATACTGGCTATTGATTATTATCAGCAGGATTTTCCTTCCAATGAGAAGGTCGTGTATGTACGTTCGGGAACGAATACCATCTTGAAAATCATTCAGCGGTTTAATCTATATAAAACCCCTTCAGTCTTTATTATTAAGAAAGTTAAAGAGGGTCTTTATAAACAAGATAGTATCATTGCGGAACTAGATACGATTGATGAAGTTCCTAACGAATTGTAAAACAAACTAAGAGGTTCTAAGATGTTAGATTTAGCGATTATCGGTGGTGGACCAGCGGGTCTTACGGCTGGACTGTATGCGACACGCGGCGGTTTAACAAAGGTGACCATGTATGAGATGGGAATGCCCGGAGGACAGATCACCGGTTCTTCAGAGATTGAGAACTATCCGGGTGTGACCGGGGAGATCAGCGGTATGGATCTGATGATGCCCTGGCCCGAACAGTGTCAGCGTTTCGGGTTGAAGCATGAGATGAAAGAGGTAACTCGCGTCGAGCTGAAGCCGGACGGTAATTTTACAATTCATAAGTCAGACGGCACGACAGAAGATGCGATGAGCGTTGTCGTCTGTACGGGTTCCACGCCAAGACGCGCGGGATTTAAAGGTGAAGATGATCTGTTTGGAAAAGGTGTCTCTACCTGTGCGACCTGTGACGGCTTCTTTTACAAGGGTAAAGAGGTGGCTGTCATTGGTGGCGGTGACACCGCGATGGAAGAGTCTTTGTACCTTTCAAAGATCTGTACCAAGGTCTATCTGATCCATAGACGTGACACTTTCCGTTCGGCTCCCAATACAATAGAGAGGGTGAAGAACACGGAGAATATCGAACTGGTACTGAATGCAACGGTTAATGAGGCCTTTGGTGATGCCATGGGTGTAACAGGTCTGAGCGTGAAGACCCCTGAAGGTGATCGTCAGATCGATGTGCCCGGGATCTTCACCTTTGTCGGGAATGATGTGAATGACCGTGTACTAAAAGATGATGAAGGCAAAGCGATCTGC
>JBFEYO010000086.1:0-8920 GCA_041562075.1 Sulfurimonadaceae bacterium
TCATCTATCCCCAGGAGCTTATCGGTGTTATCTCTAATGAGTTTACGGGTAAACCGGTAGCCTTTGAAGCGATACACGTGCTACGCTCTCAAAGTACGGATATCGTCATGGATGAGATATTGGTGAATGAACGGATCTTAAACAACGTGAATAAGGTGGCGGATCTGAATATCGACTCTAAGCGTTTGATTTTGCTGGGCATCTATACCAAAGGGCATTTTGAGTTCAATCCTAAGGATGATACGGATCTCTGCGCAGGTGATATACTGGTGGTTATCGGCCATGGGGTGGTCATCGAAGAGTATTCACTCAATCTGCACAAGGTGGCCGCATGATTAAAAAGGTGTTGATTTTCGGTTTTAACGAATACTCCAAAGAGATCGCTTACCATTTTAAAGCAGAGAAAACACCGATGCAGATCTTTGTGTTTGAGGAAGCGAGCCTGCATGCGGCCAAAGAAGCTGGATATGAGGCAGAGATGGCAGAGCTTAATGACGACTGGCTGGAGATCGGGAAGTCTCATAATATAGATGAAATCATCTGTTTTTGCGCTTTGGATGATGATGCTCAAAATGTCTTTTTAACGATCTCTTTGAGAGCAGAATACGCTGATTTGACTATTATCTCCCTGGCTACCTCAAAGGATAGTGCGGATAAACTGCATCTGGCGGGGGCGAACAAGGCCATTGCCAAACTGGAGACAACGGCCAATGTGATCGTAGAATCTTTGGAGAAACCTGCTGTTGTGGAAGTGATGAATGATATCCTGTATCGCAATAGAGATCTTAAGCTTGCAGAATACCCTATATCCGAAGGCTCCATCCTGGAAGGAGCCTATTTGCATGAGATCACCTTGCATAAGGAATATAATATCATCATTCTGGCGATTGCGGATAAAGAACTGGATGCGGAGTTTATGTTTACGACACAAGGACATAACCACAAGATCGATGCGGATGATGTTCTGGTAGTCATGGGGAGGGAGAGTGATCTTGAAGCCTTTGAGCAGGTGATTATGGAGACTGGAAAATCCCAGGGGATTTGAGTAAAATACGCCCTAGAAATATAATAAAGGTCTGGTATGAAAATTGGTGTAATCGGAGCTGGTAAATGGGGGTCTGCCCTTGCATTTGCCCTGAGTGAAAAGCATGAGGTATATATCACTTCACGTACACCAAGAGACCTTCGCAACTTTATCTCCCTTGAGGAGATTTTGAAGCTTGAGTACCTGGTGATCGCTATCCCGGCACAGCAGATCGCAGCGTGGCTGAAAGATAATTTTGTGTTTAATGATCAGAAGATCCTGGTCGCAGCCAAGGGGATTGAAGCCTCGACGGGACGTTTTTTAAATGAGATCTATGAGGAGTATGTTCCCAAAGAGAACCTCTCCTTTCTTTCGGGTCCGTCTTTTGCAGCGGAGGTAATGCAATCGCTGCCTACGGCCTTGGTCATCAACTCCTACAGTGAGCAGACAGCACAGGCCTTTGCAGGGATGTTCCCCTCCTTTATCAAGACCTATGTCTCCGGTGATGTTGCCGGGGCAGAGGTCGCCGGTGCCTATAAGAATGTAATCGCCATTGCGGCGGGTATCTGCGAGGGCTTGCAGCTGGGTAAAAATGCGGCGGCCAGTCTCATCTCCAGAGGATTGGTGGAGATGCAGCGTTTTGGCAGCCGTCACGGGGCATCAGATGAAAGTTTCATCGGTCTTAGCGGTGCAGGGGACCTGTTCTTGACAGCCTCTTCAACAATGTCGCGCAACTTTCGTGTCGGTCTGGGTTTGGCACAGGGAAGGTCCCAAGAAGAGATACTTAAGGAGTTGGGTGAAGTCGCTGAGGGGATCGGTACGGCTTACGCCCTGCATAAGATCATGAGTCAAGAGGGCCTTTATCTGCCTATTGCCAATGAAGTGTATAAGATTCTAGAAGGAAAGGATCCCAAAGAGAGTCTTAGGGATCTGCTGAGTCAGTAGGGCAGAGCCCTGAGGCTTACTGCAATGCCTTTTCAAGCTCTTGGGTTGTGCCCAGAGCATCAATTGCTGTGATCACACCATTGTCTAGAGATACGACAATGATCTTCTCCGTTTGCATACCTGCTTTATAACCTGCTGCAACGGATTTGTCATCGATGACTAGGACCGTGTGTTTGAAGTCCTTTAGACCCGGCATAATGAACATGCTGCGAATGAGTGAGGGTGCTGCACTAACGTCAGCGATGAACTGAGCCTTATGTTCAGGAAGGTAATTCGCTTCCTTTGTCGCAAAGAACTCATTACACTCATGTCCTACATCTTTTGAGAAAGCGAAGACGAGGGTCTTCGTATCGGCGGCAATGGTATGTGCGGTCTCATGCTGGTCTTGCAGACTTGTGCCTGTAAGGTTTTTGTTGATAGCAAGTTTAGCTTCAACGGGCTCATTTGAGTCATTTTTGGAACTACATCCGATGACTAAAAGTGATAGCAAGAGTGCGGAAAGTATTTTTTTCATGGTTTCTCCCTGGGGCAAGCCCTGTTTTTTGTGCAATGATACTTAAGAGAGTTTTTACTTGTCAAATAGAATTATTTTAGTTGTTTATATTAATATCGTTTAAAGAAAAAAAGAGGAGTAGGGACTTACTTTTTGGTCGTTTTTTTCTCCTTGACCTCCTGAATACAGACGTCATATATCTGATCTTTTAATTCATCTTTGAGGGCCTCAAGTTCCTCTTTCGTATCACGTAAGGCGATACCTCGGGCAGAACAGCCCGCAAAATTCTTATTCTTGTAGATCATTCTATACTTCATATATCTTCTTTAACGGTTATCATCCAAGATCTGTATGAACTTTTCTTGATGTTTTAAAAAGAGTCTGACGAGTTTTGGATCGAAGGCCTTGGAGGCTTCTGATTCCAGGTATTGCAGTACTTCTTTCATATCCCAGGCCTCTTTATATACACGGGAATTAGCCAGGGCATCAAAACAATCCACCAGAGCGACAATACGTGCATTGATAGGGATATCCTCGCCCTTCATGGCATTGGGATAACCGGTTCCGTCATAGCGTTCATGATGGGAGTAGGCAATATCAATGGCAATTTTTCCGATCTTGGGATCAGACTTGAACGCTTCTTGAAGGATATGTTTACCGTGATTGGTATGGGTTTTGATGATCTCAAACTCCTCAAAGCTAAGTTTTCCAGGCTTGCCCAGAATAGAGTCCGGTATGGCGATCTTTCCGATATCATGCAGGGCTGCCATCCTGCCGATGATTTCTGCTTCTTCTTTGAAACTGCCATTGAGTATGGACAAGAGGGTCGCATACTCTTTTATGCGTTTGATATGTGAGCCGGTCTCGGCACTTTTATACTCGGTGACTTCACACAGAATATTGATAATGTCAAATTCAAAAAGCTCCTTGACCTGATTGAAGATATTGAGCTCATCGATATTTTGATAGATACGGGCATAGAACTCATCCCTTGAAAAGGGCTTATTAATAAAGTCATTGGCCCCTTCTTTAAGAAATTTGCTGGTAATAACCGACTTGGTCTCTGAGGTCAGTACGATAATGGACATGTCCCGTTTGGAGTGACGTTTGCGTATTCTTCGAGTAAGTTCAAGACCATCCATGATGGGCATATAATAGTCGGTCAATACCAGTTCGACTTCGGGATGCTCTTTTAGGATCTCCAGAGCGATTTCGCCGTTGGCCGCTTCAAGTATGATGAACTGGTGCATGGCAAGATTATTCTTGAGATAGTAGCGGTAGGTCAGAGAGTCCTCAACGATCAATATCTTTTTACGTCTATTGGCTTCAAGTTGAAGAAGTTTTTCGACAACATAGACAATATTATCGTATCGCTCTTTAAGGACATAGTCTATGATATTGGAAGACTCGAAGGCTTCGCGAAGCTCTTCGCTGAGATCGGCAGTGAAAATAATAGGGCTGAGTTCATAGCGGTTGACCAGAGGAACGATCTGCCCATCATTCGCATCGGGAAGATGCAGATCAACAACACAAAAGTCATAATGATGCTGTTCTAGGAGTTTTTCTGCCTGGGCGTAGGTCTGGGCTGTGTCAAACTCAAATGAGGTGTATTTTTGCATTAGCTCACCCATTATTTTGCACAACATCTTGCTATCTTCCACCAGTAAAACACGACTCATAGCACTACCTTTGTGTGAGGTGAAACTATTATTACAAGTTATAGCTTAAGAAAAAGAAATAGGCTTATTTATCTGTCGAAATCTTATGGGGGCGCACGAGTAAAAGAGCCGTCATAGCAATCAGTATAAAGAGTAAAAAGAGGTAGATGTTCGCCGTAAGCTTGTAGGAGATCATGCCAAAGATTGTTGAACCATGGGGAACAAGCATAAAAAATCGCTTCCCGTTTTTTTCGAATTTTTCGAGCAATTCTTGTGTATGACCATGGGCCAGAAGGGACTGCAGATGACGACGGTAAAAGATTAGATACAAGATAAAGAGTTCAATGACCTTATATCCGATAAGGCCGTAAACAATATAGATGTTGTTTTCTTCTCCAAAATAGGAGGTGATAGGAATGCTTATACTTTGATCAATAATAACAGCAAGTATAGAGATCGCCAGCAAGATGTAAAAGACGGTTTTTCGTCGTTTTGAAAGTGTATCAAGTATCCCTTGCATTGGCTGCCCTTTGATTAAAAACGGTATCTTAGCTTAGGGTCTCTGTTATTTCTCTTTATTCAAAGCATAAAAGCTTATTCGATGTAGGCTTCTCTAGGGTGTGTAAAAGTCAATTATTATTGGTAGTGATAAAGGCTTATTTATCTAATATTTAATCCTTTTGGATAGAATTAATATAAAAAAGAGACCTCTATTGATTGCTGATATTAATCGACTTTTGACTATTCTTTATCTGGATAGAAAGCTTTTTGAATCCCTCTTTGAAAAACGAAACCGTCTGGTGGGAATGCACGAGGTTTCCAATGAGATAGGCGAGGATAAACTGGAATATCTGCTGAATGCGGAGATCCTTTCACTCAGTGATGAGAGTATAGAACTGGACGAGCGTCTACTCAGTTTTTTTGAAGAGTTTCTTGAAACGAATGAAGATGTGGAGATCGGTGATGTAGATGAGCTGCTGATCAACCTGCGTTACAACATAGAACTTTATCAAAATGAAAAAGAGTATGAGCATTCGAGGGAACGCTATCTGGCCAAGATCCGCCGTATTCTCAAAAAAATCCCCAACATGATCCTCAAGAACCTCTCTCTCCTGCAGCTGCATATCGGTTTGACCTACAAGACCCAAAGTTCTCATAAGAACAAGGTCCTGGAACTGCAGCATTACAAGGCAAAGCTGGAAAAACTGATGAACATTGAACAGAAGGTGCAAAAGGCCCTGTTGAGCGAGGAGTATTTTTTTAAGATGATCTCGTCCCACGAGACGGTCTTGCTCTCCTTGCGCCTTAAAGTAAGGCTTAGGGAGTTGCGTGTTTCCCTGATCGAATTACAAAAACAGGTGATCGAGTATATCAACAAGACCCTGCATAAACAGCACTTTTTTGAGCATATCATCAAGCTCAAAGAGATGAAGTCTGCCCTGGAGATCAAGGAGAAGAGTAATATCCTTTCCCTCTTGCAGATGGAGACGACTCCTCTGTTTATGGCAAAGCCCATGCGTTTTTCCACCTTTTTGGATACGGAGGAGGTATATGAGTTCGGATTTGAGGAGATGGTACGCAGGCTTAAGCATACCCTCCCTTTACAAAAGCCGAGTGTTCACAGGGCAGAGGAACTGGATGAGTCCTTCTTTGAAGAAGATGCCCTTGAGGAGTACCATGTGGATACAGATGCTCTGCACGAGGAGTTTATGGCCTCGGGAATGGATCTGTTCGCATTTATCGATACCAGGTCTTTTCCCCAGGAATATTCTCTGGAGCAGAAGATAAGCCTCTATTGTCAGTTGGCATTGATGTATGAACAGGATTATGACTTTAGCGAACATCGTTTGAAAATAGAAAGTTATGAATATTTAGAGATTAGAGCAAAGGAGGGAGCATGACGCTGCCCAAACACTCCAAGGAGATCTTCGAGATCCTCAGTCGGGGAAATTTTTTGTGTGAGAACAGTCCTGTACGACAGGAGAGAGAATTGTACAACAGCTGCGAACGAGAGTTCGGTGCCCATTATGATTTTTTTGAACATATCGGTTTTTACCTGATCCGTGAAGACGGTTATTTCTATTTTTCCAAGGAACTGCCGGCATCGGGTGTGGAAGACAAGCTCAACATGATCTTGGATTATATCGATCTGGTAGAGTTTATGCTGCAGTTTTCGGCGACCTTCGGGGTAGGGTTTCGAACTACCGTGCGTGAACTTTCCGATGCGGTACAGTCCAATGTCGTGCTTAAGGACAGGCTGGACAGACTTAAAAACATCTCGAAGCCACAGACCCTGCATGCCCAGTGTGCAAAGGTCTTTGAAAAGTTCAAAAAGGGCGGGTTTATGGCTTTGGAAGATGAACATGAAGAGCGCTATATCGTTCTCAACTCCTATCAATATATCGAAACATTTTTAAATGCTATAAAGGTCAGCTCCGATGAACCAGCTTAAAGAAGTCACATTTATTAACTCTGCTACCTTGCCCTTTGCCCAGATCGATGTGGGTGAGAACACACTCTTTAGCGGAGGAAACGGGGCAGGTAAGACGACGATCCTGCGCTCAATTCTCTATTTCTACGGCGCACAGCGTTCAGAGCACCTGGGGATATCACGCAAGAAGAGACGTTTTGAGGAGTACTATTTTGCTGCGGTGAACTCCTACCTGATTTATCGTTTTGAAAACGAGTTTTCGCAGGTATACGCCATCATGTACAAGGCGGGGGGACTTCGCGTGAAGTTTCGATTCGCTATTCCCAGGGAGGCTTGCGAGCTTAAGCAGATCTGTTTTGAGAACAAAGTAGCTCTTGATCCAAAAGCTTTATGGACTCGTTTGCTTGAAGAGGGATTTGAGTTAAGCCCCATTCTAAACTCTCCCAAGGAGTATAAATCGGTCTTGTATGGACAGGATCGAAAACTGGCACACTTTAGTTTTTTCAGAGCCAACAGCGAGTTTGAACAAATTCCAAAGACCCTTTCAAATGTCTTTATCAATTCAAAACTGGATTCAGGATCCATCAAAAAGTCACTGGTTTCAAGTATCACTGGATTCGAGCCCATTGATCTTAATCAGATGCGCCGCAATCTTCAAGACTTCAGTACGAAATATGATGATATCAGCTCCTTTGAGAAGAACAGCCGGTATATTCACGAAGCAGTCACCATTTTAGGAAGTTATGAGGCTCAAAGCGAAGAGCTTCAGCAAAAGGCAAAGACCCTTGGGGCCAATGCAAGGGTGGCGTCATCCAACCTGGAGACGCTGAAGGAAAACAGTCTTGAACTTAAAGGCAATCTGCAGTCTTTAATACAGGAGTTTGATACATATACGCAAGGCTACCATGAATCCTCTGGCAGGTATTTGAAGGAGCAGGGAGCACTGGAGAAAGAGATCGAGGAAGCAGATCACAAAGAACAGGAGTATGCTAAGGTCGATATCAAGAAAAAACTTGAATTATGGGAGAGTAAACCTCGTGTAGAGGAAGAGTTAAATGCGCTTAAGGCCCAGCTTGGTACCTTATTGGAGTCTCAGGGCTCCGTACGTGAGCGTTTTGAGGTGATGAAGGCACAGCAGAAGCGAAGTTTTCATGAGAACGAGCAAGTCATTAAGACGGAGATCGGGGCAATTGAGGAAGAGTATACCCGAAAACGCAGTGCCCTAATCGAAGAAAAAGAGGAGGCTTATGCCCGTTTTGAAGAGCGTAAACATAAGGGTTTGGAGGTATTGTCCCAGCAACGAAGTCAAGCAAATGAGGCGTTGATTGAGCTCAAGACCCGAGAGCAGATCGTGCAAAACAGCAGCTATGACAAGGAGAAGATAGAAGCTGCCAAAGGCATGCTTCATAAGGCTGAACGTACCTATGAAGAACAAAAGTCTTCCCTTGAGCTGGCCCAATCCGAACTCAAGACAATTTCCGAACAAGTCTATTCTGCCGAACAGGCGAAAAGTATGAAGCAGCAGGAACTGAACTATGAGTATGACAAACAGACCCAGAGCCTGAAGCAGCAGATCGACGAGCTTCATAGACGCCAGGCGTTAGATGCGGATTCTTTGCTTGGATATATGCGTACACAGGATTACAAACATACCGCAACACTCTCGGCACTGCTCAAAGATGAACTCTTATATGCCCGTGATCTGAGTCCCGTCATAGAAGGGGGAGACGGAAGCCTGTTGGGACTGAAGATCGATACGTCAAAGATCGATACCTCTGCCTATGAAGCCAATGCTATCGAGATATCCCTTCAGGCCTGCGAAGCGCGTCTTGAAAAGATGCAGGGGAAATATAAGCAGCAAGAAGAGGCCCTTGAAAATGAGACACGAAACCGTATCAATGGGCTTAGACGGGAGCAGGGGCGTATTAATACACAAATAGACGAGGCCCTTAGAAAGCTTCCGAAACTGGAACAGGATGCTCTTGTACAGGGGGAAGCCCTGCAGACATTGCAAAACCTCGCTGCCAAGAAAAAGGATCAGGAACTAGCGGAGGTACGACAGCAGAGGGTCAATGCGGAGGAGTCCTTTAATAAGGCTCAAGAAGCGTATCAGCAGATGGAGGCATCCTTTGCTGCCGAGCGGGCTTCCCTGAGTGCCGCAATGGAGGAAAAAGAGAAGGATCTTACCCGGACCAGGGATGAGGCAAAGGCTCGTAAGCAAAAGGAGCTTAGTGCACTTCAAGAGGATAATGCACAGCGGCTTGGGGTGATCAAGGAGCAGGAGGATGAGGCCTTGCTGCAAGGAGGTGTGGATACCAAGCTTTTGAAAAAGTATCAAGAGGAGATTTCACAAAAAGAGCAGGAATACA